>NZ_BPRB01000101.1 GCF_022179685.1 Methylobacterium trifolii | reverse complement strand
GGAGCGACCTCTCCGGATACGGCGCTTCCCTCTCCCGACTTAGCTCGCGGGCCACCCTCTCCCGCAGAGCGGAGAGGGACACGCGCCGAGCGCGAGTCTTCCGGCGACGTCGAACGGAGAGGCGCCGGTCCCGATCCGGCCCGATCGCCGGACTCAGAGCAGGCCGAGGCCCACGAGTTCCCGCCGCAGGGCTTCCGGCATCTCGGCGAGGCCGGTCGCGGTGGCGCCGTCGAGGTCGGGGGGCGCGTCCTTCTGGGTGAGGTAGCGCCAGCCCTGGAACGGCCGGCAGGGCCGCGGGGCGACCGGGACCAGCCGCTCGTCCAGCATCAGCCGGCAGCGCGGCACGCCGTCCTCGCCGGTGAACGGCACGATCGCCGTGAGCGCCTGCCGGCAGCAGAGCGTCCCCTTGATCACCCAGTAGATCGAGCCGCGGCCGGCGATCTCCCGGCGGCGCTTCGGGATCATCCGCGTGGTGTGGAAGGAGGCCGGGTCGCGGCCCTCGCGCACGGCCTCGGCCCGGAACCGGGCCTGTCGGGCCTCGAGGTCCGCGATCGTTTCCGGACCGACGCTGAGCTTGAGCAGGTGAAGGGCCACGGGCACCGTATCGCTGGTCGGCCCCTACGGGCCACGTACGCCCTATAGCAGGCCGGGCCCGCCCCGATCCCCCCTCCCGGACCTACGAGAACAGGGCGATCTTCTCCTCGATGCTCAGGGCGTCGATGTCCTCGAAGGCGTGGGCGGCCGACGCCTGCTGCTGGGCGGCCGCTGCGGGTGCGGCCGCCGGCCCGTCCTCGACTTCCGAGAGGGAGAGGTCGAATTCCGGCTCGTCGATGTCCTCGCTCGGGTCCTGGTCGCCGATCGGATATTGCGACGCGACCGCGTCCACCGCCTCTGGCTCGACGGCGCCCGCGCCCGTCGCCTCTGGCTCCGGGACGGCCTGTTCCGGCGCCACGGGGACGAAGGCGATGTCGTCCTCCAAGGGGATGGGGCCCGACAGCACGCTCGGAGCCGCGGCGGCGGTGACCGCGCCTTCCATGGCGATGTAGCGGTCCACGTCGCTCTGGCAGAGGTCCTCGGGCGCGGCTGCGGCCTGCGCGCGCGCGGCCGCCTCTCCGGGGGCGGGGGGGACCCGGTCGTCGGCGGCGCCCCAGATCCCGATCATCGCCGAGAGGCGCTCCTCCAGGTAGCGCAGGGTGTGCACGATGCGCCCGGTGCGCTGCGCCGTGAGGTCCTGGAAGGAGCAGGCGGTGTAGATCTGCGTGGCGTGCCGGTCGAGGTCGTCGCACACGGACGGCGCGATGCCCTGCTCGCGCAGGGTCCAGGCCGTCTCCTGCACTGCCTCGGCCGCGCCGAGGATGTCGGAGGTCGCCCGCTCGGTGGCCCGCACGATGGCGTCCAGCGCCTCCGAGGCGAGGCCGAGGCGGGTCTGGTCCTGGTCGGGGGTGCTCAGCGCCGCGATCTCCGCCTTGGTGCGGCTGATCGCGTTGGCCATGTCCAGCAGGTCGCCGCGCAGGTGCCCGATCCCGTCGGGCTCGCGCCCCGCGCCGACCGCGCTCTCGAGGCGCGCCATCGCCCCCAGCAGCATGTCGGTGTCGGCGGTGCGGTTGCGGCGCGAGAACTCGGCGAGGAACCAGCGCCCGCGCGCGCTCTCAGTCATCGTCGCCTCGATGACCTCGTACTCGGTCGGCGCGAAGGTGGTGAGCGATTGGGAGCCGGACATGGACGCGAACCCTGCGGGACAGGCGGGAACGGGCCGGACAGGCCCGCGCCCCGCGCAATCCTCGTTGCCGACAATTTGACAGGCCCTGTTTAACGGGCGCTTACGGCACCGCGCCGCCCTCCACGCCGCTGCCCCTTCCCCCGCTCCCTCCCGGATACGTGTCCCAAAGAATCCCGCCCGATCCCGGCCCGCTCCGCCTGTCGCTGCTCTACGCGGTGGTGTTCACGGAGATCGGCATCGCCATGCCGTTCATGCCGGTCTGGCTCGATGCCCTCGGGCTCGACGCCGTGGTGATCGGGCTGCTGCTGGCGCTGCCGATCGCCACCCGGATCGTGGCGACCGCGCCGCTGATGGGCCTGATCGACCGCGGCGTCGGGGCGCGCAGCCTGCTCGTGGCCGGCAGCCTGGCGCTGGCGGCGACCTACGCCCTGATGCCGGCGGCGGCAAACCTCGGATGGCCGCTGCTCGCCGGGCTGATCCTGCTCAACGCCGTGGCCGGTGCGCCCCTGGTGCCGAGCATCGACTACCTGACGCTTGCCGCCGTGCGCCGCCAGCCGCGCCTCGACTATGCCCGCATCCGCATGTCCGGCTCGGTGGCCTTCCTGGTCGCCAACCTCGTGGGCGGTGCCCTGCTCACCCTATTGGGCGAGCGGCTCGCCGTGCCCCTCCTGCTGACGGGCCTCGCCCTGGCAGCCGGCCTCATCGCCTACCGGAGCCGGTCGGTGGCGGCCCATCCCACGGCGGTGATCGCGGGGCCCCGCCCCCGGCTGCCCCTGCGGCTCTGGCTCTGCATCGGGGCGGCGTCCGCGATCCAGGCGAGCCATGCGGCGATCTACGCCTTCGGCAGCATCCACTGGACCGCCCACGGGCTCTCCACCGCCACGGTCGGCGGCCTCTGGGGCGTCGGCGTGGTGGCCGAGATCGTGCTGTTCGCTCTGGTCGGGCGGTTGCCCGCCCGCTGGCGCAGCCCGTTCCGGATGATCGCGCTGGGCGGTTGCGCGGCGCTGCTGCGCGCCCTCGGCATGGTCTGGTTCGGCGACGCCCTCGGCACCCTCGTGCTCCTGCAAGGCCTGCACGGCCTGACCTTCGGCGCGACGCAGCTCGGCGCCATGGCCGCCGTCTCGGCCTTCGCGCCGGATGGCGCCCGGGGCCGGGCGCAGGGCACCCTGAGCGCGGCCAACGCCACGCTCTCGGCCGGCGCGACGCTGCTGAGCGGGCTGGCCTACCGGGCCGGCGGCCCTCTCGCCTTCGGCCTGATGGCGCCCCTGGCGCTCGCCGGCCTCGGCCTCGTGTACGCGGCGTCGCAACAGGAGACGAAGCCGTAACCCTAATCTGGACATAACCAGCGCGCAGGCTCGACCTGCAAGAGGAGACACCTGTCCGTGCTGACCGAAGGCGTCGCGCCGGCCTATCCGACGAGCCGTGAACCGGCCGGCGCCACGGGCGTGCCGGGCAGCGGCCGCGTGGCCCTGGACGGGCGCTGGACCACCGACCAGGGCGCGGCCGTGGAGTCGGCGGCCGCGCGCATCGCGTCCCAGGCCGCGGGCCGGGCCGTGGTCGTGGACCTCTCGGGGCTTGAGCGCCTCGACACCCTCGGTGCCTGGGTCCTGGAGCGCACCCGCGCCGAGATCGAGGCCGGCGGCGGCCGGCTCAGCTATGCCGGCGCCCGCCCCGAGCACCGCATCCTGCTGAGCGAGGCCGTCCTGCGCGAGGCGGACGTGCCGAAGAAGCCGGCGCTGGGGCTGGTCTACGGCTCCCTCGACGGCATCGGCCGCTCCGTGGTGCGCGGCCGGCACGACCTCGTCACCGGCATCGCCTTCCTCGGCGAGGTCATCGCCGCCTGCGTGCGGGTGGCCGCCCGCCCGAGCAGCTTCCGCGGCACGGCGCTCGTCAACCAGATCGAGCAGGTCGCCTTCCGCGGTGCGCCGATCATCATCCTGATCTCGTTCCTCGTCGGCGGCATCGTCGCGCAGCAGGGCATCTTCCAGTTGCAGCGCTTCGGCGCGCAGACCTTCGTGGTCAACCTGATCGGCCTGCTGATCCTGCGCGAACTCGGCGTTCTGCTCACCTCGATCATGGTGGCCGGCCGCTCCGGCTCGGCCTTCACCGCCGAGATCGGCTCGATGCGCATGCGCGAGGAGGTCGATGCGCTCCGCGTCATGGGCCTCGACCCGATCGAGATCCTGATCGTGCCGCGCATCCTCGCCCTGGTGATCGGCCTGCCGATGCTGACGCTGATCGGGGCGCTGGCGGCGCTTGCCGGCGGCGGGTTCACCGCCATGCTCTACGGCGGGCTGACGGTGGAGCAGTTCCTCGCCCGGCTCCAGGCGGCGGTCGGCCTGCACCACGTCTTCGTCGGGCTGATCAAGGCGCCGTTCATGGCGCTGACCATCGGCATCATCGCCACCATCGAGGGCTTCGCCGTCGAGGGCTCGGCCGAGTCGCTCGGCCGCCACGTCACCGCCTCAGTCGTCAAGTCTATCTTCATGGTCATCGTCTTGGATGGCCTCTTCGCGGTGTTCTTCGCTGCCATCGATTTCTGAGCCCGCCGTGCACCCCGCCGCCCCGCCCGCCCCCGCAAGCGACGCGATCATCCGCGTGCGCGACCTCGTCGTGGGCTTCGGCGAGCGCACGATCCTCAAGGGCCTGAACCTCGACATCCGCCGCGGCGAGATCCTGGGTTTCGTCGGGCCCTCCGGCCAGGGCAAGTCGGTGCTGACCCGGACCATCCTCGGCCTCGTGCCCAAGCGCTCCGGCCGGATCGAATGCTTCGGGCAGGACATGGACGGTTTGAACTCGTCCCAGCGCCGCCGCATCGAGCAGCGCTGGGGCGTGCTGTTCCAGCAGGGCGCCCTGTTCTCGGCGCTCACCGTCAAGCAGAACATCCAGGTGCCGATGCGCGAGCACCTCAAGCTCTCCGAGCGCCTGCTCGACGAGTTCGCCCGCCTCAAGATCGCGATGGTCGGCCTGAAGCCGGATGCGGCCGACAAGCTGCCCTCCGAACTCTCCGGCGGCATGATCAAGCGGGCGGCTTTGGCCCGCTCCCTGGCGCTCGACCCCGAGATCCTGTTCCTCGACGAGCCGACCTCGGGCCTCGACCCGATCGGCGCCGGCGAGTTCGACGAGCTGGTCTCGACCCTGAAGGAGACCCTCGGGCTCACCGTCTTCATGGTGACGCACGACCTCGACAGCCTCTACACCGCCTGCGACCGCATCGCGGCGCTCGGCGACGGCCAGATCATCGCGGCCGGGCCGATCGCGGAGATGCTGGCCAGCGACCACCCGTGGCTGCGCTCCTATTTCCACGGCAAGCGCGCCCGCGCCATCGTCACGGGGGCAGCCGCCCATGCATGATCCTATGCGTGGGCGCGCCCGCCCCATCCACAGGCCGGCCGGGCCGGGTGCGTCCGCGCACCGCCCGGCGGCGCAAGCTTGGCCAAAGGGCTGACCGCATGGAGACCCGCGCGAACTATGCCCTGATCGGGGCCTTCACCATCGCCGTGATCCTGGCCGGCTTCGGCTTCGTGTTCTGGCTGTCGGGCGGCTCGTCGCGGCAGGTCAGTGCGAGCGTGCGCGTCGTGTTCTCCGGCAGCGTCGGGGGGCTGTCACGCGGGTCGAGCGTGACCTTCAACGGCATCAAGGTCGGCGAGGTCTCCGACGTGCGCCTGCTGCCGCAGGACCCGCGCCGGGTGGTCGCCGTGGTCAAGGTCGAGCCGACGACGCCCCTGCGGGCCGACACCCGCGCCCGCCTCGATTCGGCGATGCTCACCGGCGTCTCGGTGATCGCGCTCTCCGGCGGCAACGCCGACGCGCCGGTGCTCGCCCCCGGCAGCGGCGGGGAGATGCCGACGATCTTCGCCGATTCCTCCGACATCCAGGACATGATGGCGGCCGCCCGCCAGATCGCGCAGCGGGCCGACGACGTGCTCCAGCGCCTCGACAAGGTGGTGGCCGGCAACGAGGGCGCGATCAACCGGACGCTGGCCAACGTCGAGTCCTTCTCCAAGACCCTCGCCGATGCCGGCCCGGCCGTCTCCAGCCTCGTCAAGGCGATCGACGGCACCAAGCTCAACCGGGTGATCGACAACGCCGACCGGTTCTCGGCGGCGCTCGCCCAGTCCAGCCCCGACATCGAGGCGGGCCTGCACGACGCCCGGACGCTGGCGGCCAAGCTCAACGCCTCGGCCGATCGCATCGACGGCGTGCTGAAGGGCGCGCAGGGGTTCCTCGGCTCGGCCTCTGGCGAGGCGGGCACCAGCACCTTCGCCGAGATCAAGGAGGCCGCGATGTCGGTGCGCGATGCCGGCAAGGCCTTCCGCACCATGTCGGAGAACCTCGACAAGCGCACCTCCAACATCGCGTCGAGCTTCAACCGCCTCAGCGGCAGCGGTCGGCGCGAGGTCGAGGCTCTCTCCACCGACGGCCAGCGGACGCTCGGCACCCTGAACCGCACCGTGAAGAGCCTGGAGCGCGACCCCTCGCAGGTGATCTTCGGCGGCAAGCCCTCGTTGCCGGAATACAACGGTGGCCGCTGAATCCGGCCCGGCTCGGCCGTATGTGCCCGGGCGCACGGCACGGATCGCGCATCTCCGTAGTTTCTACGGCGTAGCTTCACGGTCCTCGTCGCCCGCCGACGGGGACGCCCAGGTTTTGCGTATGACCCGACCCATCCCGGCCCTCGCGATCGCGACCGTGCTGCTGGCGACCGCGCTCGGCGGCTGCGGCGGCGGCGCTGCGCCCATGACCTTCGACCTCGCGGCCCTGCCCCCCTCCGGCCGGACCGTGGCGGCCGCGCGCTCGATCGTGGTGGCCGAGCCCGTGGGCATCCAGCCCTTCGAGGCCGACCGCATCATCGTGCGCGAGCCTGGCGGCGCCCTCTCCTTCCTCGGCGGCGGCCAGTGGGCCGACCGCCTGCCCCGCCTGATCCAGACCCGCCTGATCCAGAGCCTGGAGAATTCCGGGCGACTGCGCTCCGTCAGCCGGCCGGGGGACAAGGTCGTCTCGGACCTCCAGCTCATCAGCGAGATCCGCGCCTTCGACATCTCGGCCGGGACCGGCGAGGCGGTGGTCGACCTCTCGGCCAAGCTCATCGCGGAGGGGACCGGGAAGGTCGCTGCCGCCCGCATCTTCACGGCCCGCGTGCCCGTCGCCAAGGTCGATGCCGGCACCGGGGCCATGGCTCTGGACCGGGCGCTCGCCACGGTGCTGGCCGAGATGGTGCAGTGGGTGAATTCCGGGCGGTAGAGCATCGGTCGGCTGAACGGGACGCCGGGATCGCGATAGATCGCGACGTGGATGCAATTCCGGTCCGGTGCGAAGGTGCAGGGACCGGCTTCCGGCTGCCGATCTACTCCATCACCGCGGCTTTCATGATCACCACCATGGTCGCCCGGCCGGGCCCCTCCCCGGTGCAGCGCACGCTATGGGGCCGGTCGCAGCGGTAGCGCAGGGTCTCGCCGACGCGGGCGCGCTGGACCACGCCGCCGATGTCCACCTCGAAGCAGCCCTGCGCCACCGAGAGGGATTCCACCGAGCCGCGCTGGTGCGGGTCCGAGTCGAGCACGCCGCCGGGGTCGGCCGAGACCTCGTACCATTGCAGCCACTCGACCGTCTTGATCCAGCCGATGATCGCGAGCCGGACCTTGCCGTCGTCCGAGACCAGGATCGGCGTGTCGGCCCGCGACGATTTCTCGATGAAGGGCTCCTCGTCGCCGGCCGCCAGCACCCGCTCGATCGAGACGTCGAGCGCCTGGCTCAGGCGCCAGATCGTGGCCAGCGTCGGGTTGGTCTCGTTGCGCTCGATCTGGCTGATGATCGACTTGGCCACGCCCGACTGCTCGGCGAGCTCCGAGAGGGAGAGGTTGTAGGCCTTGCGCAGCCGCTGGATGGTTTTGCCGAGCTGACCCGACAGGACCTGCGCTCCGCTGAGCAGGTCGCGGCTGCGCCCCACCCGCTCGACCCGTTCCGCCTGATCCTGCATCGTACCCTGAACCTGAAACCCGTCCTGCCCACCGCGCCCGACCCGGTCCCGTCTCCGATCCGGCGCCCGCGCGTTCCATTATCCGAACGAACGTACGCTAATACAAACGCAATCGCCGAGGCGATGCAAGGCGCACCGGGCGTCGGGTTGTGGGGTACGCCCGTAAAAAGCTCAGCCCCAGGCGGCGTGGAAGTGGTGGACCGGGCCGTGGCCCTGCCCGATCGACAGGCGGTCGGCCGCCAGGATCGCCGCGTTGACGTAGGCCTTGGCGGCCGCCACCGCCTCCTCCAGGGGCAACCCCCGCGCGAGGCCGGCGGCGACCGCGGCCGAGAGGGTGCAGCCGGTGCCGTGGGTGTTGCGGGTCGCGACGCGCGGCGCCGCGAAGCGCCGCATGGTCCCGTCCGCGCAGAGCAGGTGGTCGACGCTCTCCGTCCCCTCCGCGTGCCCGCCCTTGATGAGGACGGCGGGCGCCCGCAGGGCGATCAGGCGGCGGCCCTGCGCCACGGCGGCGTTCTCGTCGGCCGCCACCGCCTCGCCCAGCAGGGCCGCGGCCTCCGGCAGGTTCGGGGTGATGAGGTCGGCGAGCGGCATCAGGCGGGTGCGCAAAGCCTCCACCGCCGCGTCGGAGATCAGCCGGTCGCCGCTGGTGGCGACCATCACGGGATCGAGCACCACCGGAATCCGGCGGGCGTGGCGCTCCAGCGCCTCGGCCACGGCCGCGATGACGGGAGCCTGGGACAGCATCCCGATCTTCACCGCGGTGACGGCGAGGTCCGAGAACACGCTCTCCAGCTGGCGGGCGACGAAGTCGGCCGGCACGTCGTGGATCGCCTGGACGCCGAGCGTGTTCTGGGCGGTGAGCGCCGTGACCACGCTGGCCCCGTAGACGCGGAGCGCCGAGAAGGTCTTGAGGTCGGCCTGGATGCCGGCGCCCCCGCCGGAATCCGAGCCTGCGATCGTGAGTGCGATCGGCGTCATGAGCCCCCTCCCCGTTCGCGCAGGGCCGCATCGACCCGCTCCCGCAGGTCCCGCGTCCGACCCTCGACCGAATCGCCGCCGAACAGGGCCGAGATCACCGCGACCCCGTCGGCTCCGGCCGCGATCACGGCGGCCGCATTGCTCGAATCGATGCCCGCTATGGCGCCGACCGGCAGTCCGCCACCGCGGGCGAGCCGGGCCCGGAAGGCGATGCGGGAGAAACCCTCGATCCCCACCGGCGGGTCCGGGTTGTCCTTGCTCGTGGTGGCGAAGACGCCGCCGATGCAGGCGTAGTCCACCGGCAAGCGGTAGAGTTCGTCGGCCTGCGCGCCGGTCTTCAGGGTCAGCCCGACGATCGCGCCGGCGCCGAGCAGGCGCCGCGCATCCTGGGGATGCAGGTCCCCCTGGCCGAGGTGGACGCCCTCCGCGCCCGCCGCCAGGGCCAGGTCGACCCGGTCGTTGACGAGCAGCGGCACCCGGCCCGCCACCGCGGCGTGGATCGCCCGGATGCGGGCCAGCGCCGCCCGCGCGTCGGGAATCGCCTTTTCGCGATATTGCAGGAGGGTGCAGCCGCCGGCCACCGCCTCCGCCGCCATCCGCGCGAGCCGGGTCCCATCCGTGCCGCAGACGCCGACGTCGAGGAGGCCGTAGAGCCGGAGGTCCACCGGCGTGCCGGCGGCCGGGCGCTGCGAGAGCCCCCCGCTCACCGGTGCAACCCCGTCGCGTGGCGGCGGGGCGCCGGCAGGCGCTCCTCCCAGCCATCCCCCTCATCCCGAAGTGGCGGAGCGCAGCGCAGCCCGCGAAGGAGCCCTCCAGGGATTGCGCGGCCACTGGAACCCTCCTTCGAGGCCCGCCGGCGCGGGCACCTCAGGACGAGGGGGACGGGTGGGAGCATTCGGAATGTCATCCGCGTCGCGACGTACCGGGAGGGTTTGAGCGCGGGCCACCGGCTTTGCAAGGGGATCGGGCCATGCGGCCGCCCCGCGGCCCGGCGTCGCGATCCCCGGCCCATTGCGCCCGCGGCGTTGACGGGGGGCGGCGATCTGCGCCTAAACCATCGGCGTTTCTCGCGGAATCGGACAGAGCGGCGAAGGGGATGACGACGATCGTGGCGCCTTCGAGCGGGATCGGGCGGCAGGGGCCGAGCCGGTCCTCCGTCGGGCTCGTCGCCGTGATCGTCGCCGCCACGGACGGGGAGCCGCGCGCGCTGACGGTGCGCGTGCCGGACCAGGCCGCCGGGCGCGGCGAGGGCCTGCCGGCGGGGCCCCTCGTGCCGGAGCATGCCACCCTGGAGCGCGGCCTGCGCGCCTGGGTCGAGCGCCAGACCCACCAGCGCCTCGGCTACGTCGAGCAGCTCTACACCTTCGGCGACCGCGACCGGCAGGGCGGCGGCAGCGCGGGCGTGCACTCCCTCTCCCTCGCCTACCTCGCCCTGGTCCGGGAGGAGCGCACGGCCGGGCTCGCCGAGGCCGCCTGGCACAACTGGTACCGCCACCTGCCCTACGAGGATTTCCGCCAGGGCAGGCCGGCCCAGCTCGACGCCATCGAGGCGAGCCTGCGCGCCTGGGCGGCCGAGCCCGCCGAGGCGAAGCTGCGGCGCCTGCGGGCCGACCGCCTCGGCCTGACCTTCGGCCTCGACGGCGGGACCTGGAACGAGGAGCGGGTGCTGGAGCGCTACGAACTCCTGTTCGAGGCCGGCCTGATCCCGGAAGCCGCCGGCAATCCGGGGCCGGCCAAGGCCGGCGACCCGACCGGCGTGCCCATGGCCTTCGACCACCGCCGGGTGCTGGCCACCGCGATCGGGCGCTTGCGGGGCAAGATCAAGTACCGGCCGGTGGTGTTCGAGCTGATGCCGCCGCACTTCACCCTGCTCCAGCTCCAGCGCACGGTCGAGGCCCTGTCGGGCACGCAGCTGCACAAGCAGAACTTCCGCCGGCTCGTGGCGCAGCAGGGGCTGGTGGAGGAGACGGAGGCGCTCACCAGCGGCACGGCGGGCCGGCCGGCCCGCCTCGTGCGCTTCCGCCGGGAGGTGCTGCTGGAGCGCCCGGCGCCGGGCCTGCGCCTCACCCCGTCGCGGCGGCCGTCGTAGGCCCGCTCAGTTGCCGGAGAGGTCGAGCTGCGTCGCGGTCCCGATCAGCACGGCGCGGATGCGCGCGTCGAGGCTGTCGGTCAGGCCGGCGACCCGCATGTGCACCGTGCTGCCGGCCTCCGTCCCCGAGACCCAGAGGCGGTAGCTCAGCCCCTCGGTGCGCAGGTGGCTGAGCAGGCGTTCCGATCCGATCCGGACGGCCTCGTTGTTCAAATCGATGCAGCTTGCGTCCATGTCGTCCCCTTCACGGCCAGGGTAACGCATGAATGCGGCCAAGGTCGATCCGCGCAGGCCCCGGACCACGGGTCCGGACGGCGTCGGCCTTCCGGCAGAGTACCGAGACCGTGCCTCTCAGCGCGGGGCGTAGGTGTGGTCCTCGGCCGGGAATCGGCCGGCGCGGACCTCCTCTGCGTAGGTCCGCACGGCCTCCTCGATATGGGCGCGCAGGGACCCGAACTGCCGGACGAACTTCGGCACCGTTTCGCTCAGGCCCAGCATGTCCTCCAGCACCAGGATCTGGCCGTCGCAGAACGGGGAGGCGCCGATGCCGATGGTGGCCGCCGTGACCTGCGGCGCGCCGGCGATGGCGCGGGCCACCGGCTCGACGATGCCCTCCAGCACGATGGCGAAGGCGCCCGCCTCGCTGATCGCGCGGGCATCCTCCAGGAGCAGGCGCTCGCCGTCCGGCCCGCGGCCCTGGACCTTGAAGCCGCCCATGGTGTTCACCGATTGCGGCGTCAGGCCGATATGGCCCATCACCGGCACGCCCCGCTGCGTCAGGAACGCCACCGTCTCGGCGAAGCGCGCCCCGCCCTCCAGCTTGACCGCCCCCGCCCCCGTCTCCTTGAGGATGCGGGCGGCGCTCATGAACGCTTGTTCGCGGCCGGCCTCGTAGGAGCCGAAGGGCATGTCCACCACGACGAGCGCCCGGCTCGTGCCCCGGATCACCGCCTGCGCCTGGAGGATCATCATCTCCAGGGTGACGGGCAGGGTCGATTCCATCCCGTGCATCACCATGCCCAGGGAATCGCCCACCAGGATGAAGTCGCAATGGGCGTCGAGGATGCCGGCGGTGTGGGCGTGGTAGGCGGTCAGCGCGATGATCTTGGCGCCCTCGGCCTTGCGCTTGGCGATGTCGACCGCCCTCAGGCGGCGGGATTGCACGACCTGCGACATCGCCTGCGTTTCCTGTTGCACGCTACGGGCCCGCTCGCGGGCGGGGCCCTCCCGCGTCCCGTGCCTTATACAGCGCGCCGCCCCGCGGGCCAGCGCGCCGGGTCCGGCGCGGTGACAGAGGTGTCCGGGCGTCGGCGGGGGCTACCGCTCCGCCCGGCCTCCGGATTTGGCCTCCCAGGCCGGGTCCGGGCGGATCACCGCGGTCTCGTGCCGGTCCTGCCAGCCCTCGATCCCCTGCGGGAACCAGTGCACGTTGGTGTAGCCCTTGAGCACGAGACGCTTGCCCGCGTTCCAGCTGCCCCAGCACTCGGGATGGCAGAAGGTGACGATCGGCTTTGCCTTGTCGCCCCCTGTCAGCGCCTCGACGCGGGCGTAGAACAGCGCCTCGCGCTCCGGGTCGATCGGCGCGGCGCCGGCCAGCGGCATCCAGACCGCGCCGGGAATCGAGCGGTGGGCCGGCAGCCAGGGCCGGTCGTCGGGAAAGCCCGCGGGCTTGCGGTCCTCCATGGCGACGTCGAGGAGCAGCGGACCCGCGGGCATCAGCGCGTCGAGCCGCCCGGCGTCGATCACGCTCGCACCCTTCAGGGTTTCAGGCGTGTAGCCGCGCTGCGGGCCGGTCCAGATCCCGTCCGGCTCCGGCACGTTCACGGGCGAGTCGGCGGGCATTGCCGCCGACAGGACGACGAGAGCGATGGCCGCGACGGCACCGGTCCTGGTGAGTGAGCGCATTCGGGCCGCCCGTCAGTTGCTCGGGCTCGGCACGGTGAAGCTGTGCTCCCAGCGGCCGCCCTGATTGTCGCTGGCCGCGACCTTGATCGGACCCTTGCCCTCCGGATTGAGGCCGAAGCCGATCACCGGGTTCGAGGAGATCGAGATGTCGCCGTCCAGGGTGAAGACGGTCTGGTCGCCGCGGGTGACGGTGAGCTTGTTGATGTAGCGGGCCGGCGTGTAGTCGCGGGTCACCTGGTTCATCTGCATCCCGGAAAAATTCGGGTGGCGGATCATCAGGGTGGCCTCCACGGGCTTGCCGGGCTGGCCTTCCGCGAACTTCATCCGCATGTCGCCCATGCCCTTCATCGCCTCCTCGTCGCTCATGCCCATCGGGGCCGAGCAGCCGCCGGAGGCTTTGACGAACTGCGTCGCCTCGTAGAGGCCGCCGTCCCGGGTCTCGGCCACGGCGTGGACGTTCGTGTAGTTGTTGACCCGCACGCGCAGCTTCAGTTCGGCCGGGTCGGCGGCGGGGCCGAAGCTGATATGGGCGGCGTAGGGCGACGGGTTGTCGTCGATGACGAAGTGGATCGCCTTGATCTTGTCCTTCTCGGGCATGGTCAGGGTGATCGGCACCAGGGCGGCGTCGAGGGCGCGGGCCGGGGCGTCGATCTTCACCAGCGTGTCGGTCGGCTCGATCTTGCGGTCGCCGAAGATCGACTTGGCGATCTCCTGCCAGCGGGCGGCGCGCTCCGCATCCGTGTCCGAGGCGCCGGCGGCGCGGGCCGGGCCGCCGAGCAATGCGGCGGAGAGGGCGAGGCCGAGGGCGAGGGTGTGGACGGGTTTCATGGCGTTCCTCCGGGTTCTTGAAACATAAGTCGCGGTCGGCCTCATTCCCACTCGAGTTCCTTGTAGGCCTCGGTGACGTTGCGGCCGTTATAGGTGTCGAACAGCTCCCACTTGTCCCGCTCCGACTGGGCGACGGTGGCCACCGCCTTGTCGATGGGCATGTCGGCCGCCACCGCCTTGCGGGTCTCCTCGCGCAGGGTTCCCAGGTAGCGCGTCAGGTCCGAAAGCGCCGGCTCGAGGTCGACGCTGACCGGGCCGTGGCCGGGCACCGCGCGGGTCGCGCCCATCCCCTTCAGGCGCTCGGTCTCCCTGAGCCAGCCGGTGAGGTTGCCGTCCAGCGACGGGATGCGTCCCACCGAGAGCAGGTCCCCCGTGAACAGGAGGCCGCTGCCGGTATCGAGCATCGACAGGTCGCAGGAGGTGTGGGCGGTGCCGTGCGCGGTGAAGCGGAGCTTACGGTCGCCGAGGTCGATCTCGGCCGCGCCCGTCACGGCCTGCGTCGGGTAGACCACGCTGCCGGCCCGGTCCGCCCCGAGGATGTCGGCGAGCCGCGTGCGGTAATATTCGCCGCGCGCGTCCAAGGCCTCGCGCAGGCCCGAATGGCCGACGTAGTTCGGCCTGTCCTCGGCGAAGGCCGCCGCGCCGAAGCAATGGTCCGGGTGGACGTGGGTCATCACCACGTGGCGGATCGGCTTGTCCGTGCGCTTGCGGATCTCGGACCGCAGCCATTGCCCGTCGGCGAGGCTGCCGCCCGATTCGGTCACGAGCACGCCGTCGCGGCCGACGACGAAGCCGATATTGGCGATGGCGTCGTCGTTCTCCGGCGTCGCCTCGGCGTTGGGTCCCCGCCGCATGAACACGCCCGGCCCGACCTCGGTCATCGCGAAGGATTCGGCGGCACGTCCGAGGGTCGGCAGGCAGCACAGGCAGAACCCGCCGAGCAGGGCCTGACGGCGCGAGGGCGCGGATTTCATGCGCCGATCCTCGATGGGATGCGCCTATGCCGGACGGCGGTCGCCGCCATGCCGAACCTCCCTCATTGGTTGCCAACCATTTAGTTGGTAGATTTTTCATCGGTCAAGTGGCACAGACGTCGGCGATCACCGATGTCCCCGCACGTCCCCGCGAGCGGCCACGCCCGCCGGCAGAGCAGCGATGAGAGACACCCGCGCCGAGTTGCTGATGCAGGCCGAGACCCTGGTGCGGGGCCGCGGCTATTCCGGCTTCAGCTATGCCGACCTCGCAGCCGCGGTCGGCATCCGCAAGGCGAGCATCCACCACCATTTCCCGACCAAGGCGGATCTCGGCGCCGCCCTCGTCGCGGCCTACGCGGCCCGCTACGAGGCGGCCCTCACGGCCATCCGGGCGGAGCATCCGGACGGCGCGGGCCGGATCGCGGCCTACGGCCGACTCTATCTCGGCGGCGTCGAGCAGGGCCTCGGCTGCCTCTGCGCGGCCCTGGCCACCGAGGGCGACGCCCTGCCCGAGCGGCTGCATCACGACATCGTGCGCTTTTTCGAGGCGCATCTCGCCTGGCTCGAACGGGTGCTGGCGGAGGGCCGGGCCGACGGCAGCGTGCGTGCGAGCCTCGATCCGGCGGCCTATGCCCGCTTCGTCATCGCGACGCTCGAGGGGGCTCTCCTGATGGAGCGCCTGCTGGGCGGCCCGGAGGCGTTCCAGGGGACGTTGCGCGCCCTGGACGAGAGCCTGCGCTGAATCGCCCGAAGGGCCGGTGCCCATGCCCGGATCGACGCACGGCGCCCAAGGTGCGATTGCACGACGTATTGGCGATGCTTCTTTCGGTTGAATTGATGCAATGCCTGACGACCGACTGAACGAAATCGGATTTTACCGAATTTTTAAGGCTGCTTATACAGGGTCTCCGGGCGCTTTGCAGTCTCGTCGCCGTCCGGATCACTCATGCGTGCCGCTGCTTCGAAGATTGCGGTCTCCGCCCCGGACCTTGGCCGTGACGATGCCCCGACGCTCGCGGCGATCTCGGGCCTGACGGCCGGCCTCGACCGGATCGCGCAGGAGAAGATCGGTCGCATCCATCAGATCACGGCGCAGGCCAAGATGCTGGCCCTGAACGCCCTCATCGAGGCGGCGCGGGCCGGCGAGCACGGGCTGGGCTTCTCGGTCGTGGCGCAGGAGGTCCGCGGCATCGGGGCCGAGGTGGAGGCCCTGGCCCGCGAACTGGAGACGCAACTGTCCGGCCGCATCGCGGACCTTCAGCAGGCGATCGGCGCGATGGCCGTCCGGGCGCAGGGCGAGCGGCTGGTCGACCTGGCGCTCAACGCCGTCGAACTGATCGACCGCAACCTCTACGAGCGGACCTGCGACGTGCGCTGGTGGGCCACCGACGCGGCCATGGTCGCGTGCGCGTCCGAACCCACGGACGCCGCCGCCGGCCATGCCTGCGACAGGCTCGGGGTCATCCTGTCCGCCTACACGGTCTACCTCGACCTCTGGCTGTGCGACAGCGACGGCATCGTCCGCGCCAACGGCAGGCCGGAGCGCTATCCGGGCGTCAGGGGCCGGAGCGTGGCGGGCGAGCCGTGGTTCCGGGAGGCCGCGGCTTTGCGCGACGGGGACGGGTATGCCTGCGCCGACGTGCGGCGGGAGGCGGGCCTCGATGGTGCGCAGGTGGCGACCTACGCGGCCGCGATCCGTGCGGGCGGACGGGCCGCCGGGCCGGCCTGCGGCGTACTCGCCATCCACTTCGACTGGGAGCCGCAGGCGCGGGCGATCGTGCAGGGCGTGCGCGTCTCCCCCGAGGAGCGCGCCCGCACCCGCGTGCTCCTGGTCGACGGGAAGCGCCGCGTCCTGGCCGCGTCCGACGGCCGGGGGGCGCTGGAAGAGACCATCGGCTTCGATCCCGGCGGCCGAACCAGCGGCGTCGAGCGGGACGCGCGCAGCGGGGCCGTCACCGCCTTCCACCGCACGCCCGGCTACGAGACCTATCGGGGCCTGGGCTGGTACGGGATGATCGTCCAGACCAAGCCGTGAACGGCCTGCCCGCGGGCCGGACGGTTCACGGGACAGTCCCGGTGTCCGACTCCACGCTCTCCGCCGCGAAACGCGCGTAGCCCGAGGCCCGCAACAGGCAGGCCGGGCAGGTGCCGCAACCGTAGCCCCAGGGGTGCCGCAGGCCGCGTACGCCGAGGTAGCAGGTGTGGCTCTCCTCGACCACGAGGTCGACCAGGGGGCGCCCGCCGAGTTCCTGCGCGAGGTGCCAGGTCTGCGCCTTGTCGAGCCACATCAGCGGCGTGTGCAGCACGAAGCGCCGGTCCATGCCGAGGTTGAGGGCCACCTGGAGGGCCTTGATCGTGTCGTCCCGGCAATCGGGATAGCCGGAATAGTCGGTCTCGCACATGCCGCCGACGATGTGGCGCAGGCCGCGGCGGTAGGCGAGCGCGGCGGCTAAGGTGAGGAAGACGATGTTGCGGCCGGGCACGAAGGTGTTGGGCAGGCCCGAGGCCTGGTAGCCGATCTCGGCCTCGCGGGTCAGGGCCGTGTCGGAGACCTGGCCCAGCGCATCCAGCGCCAGGGTGTGGTCGGCCCCGAGGCGGCGCCCCCAGGCCGGGACGATCCGCACGAGGCCCGCGCGCAGGCGCCCGCGCCCGTCGAGTTCGATCCGGTGGCGCTGGCCGTACTCGAAGCCCAGGGTCTCCACGTGGGCGAAGCGATCGAGCGCCCAGGCGAGGCAGGTGGCCGAATCCTGTCCCCCCGAGAACAGGACGAGGGCGCGGCTCTCCCCCGATCCGTCACTCACCCTCGAACTCCGCCCAGGACATCGGGGTCTCGAACACCTTGACCGAGGACAGGCCCGGCAGGTCCGGCCGGGTGCGGTGCCAGATCCAGGCGGCGATGTTCTCCGCGGTGGGGTTCTCCAGCCCCTCGACCTCGTTGAGGCAATGGTGGTCGAGGCGCTCCAGCAGGGGCGCGAAGATGCGCTCCACGTCGAAGAAGTCGATCACCCAGCCCGTGCGCGCGTCCACGTCCCCCCGCACCGTCAGTTCGACGCGGTAGGAATGCCCGTGCATGCGGTGGCAGCGATGGCTCTCGGGCACGTTCGGCAGGCGGTGGGCCGCCTCGAAGGTGAAGCTCTGCGTGATCTTCATGGTCTGCGTCTTGATGGTCGGTCGGGCGCCGCCATAGCACCGAAAGGCATTTCGCGCGCCAGGGACCCTACGCCTCGGAGCGTCCCGAGACCCCGGCCTGGGCGAAGGTCGCCATGTCGCGGTGGCAGGCCAGCGCCCCCTTGAGCAGGCCGATGGCCATTCCGGCCCCCGAGCCCTCGCCGAGCCGCATGCCCAGCGCCAGCAGGGGCACCAGCCCGAGGCGCTCCAGCACCTCGGCATGCGCCCCCTCGGCCGAGACGTGGCCGGCCAGGCAATGGTCGAGGGCCGACGGGTCGAGGGCGTGCAGCACGGCGGCCGCGGCCGTGGCGACGTAGCCGTCGAGCACCACCGGCACCCGCTGGAGCCGGGCGGCCAGGATGGCGCCGGCCATCGCCGCGACCTCGCGCCCGCCGAGCCGGGCCAGGACCTCCAGCGGGTCGTCGAGATGGCCGGCATGGTGGGCGAGCGCCGCCTCGACGGCCGCTACCTTGCGCGCGACGCCCGCCTCGTCCACGCCGGTGCCGGGCCCGACCCAATGCGCGGCCGGCCCGCCGAGCAGCGCCGCGTAGAGGGCGGCGGCGACCGTGGTGTTGCCGATGCCCATCTCGCCGATGCCGAGGCAGTCGGTGCCGGCGGCCACCGCCTCCATGCCGAAGGCCATGGTGGCCACGCACGCCTTCTCGTCGAGCGCCGGCTCCCGGGTGATGTCGCCGGTGGGCAGGTCGATGGCGAGGTCGAACACCTTGAAGCCGAGGCCGTAGGCGGCGCAGATCTGGTTGATCGCGCCCCCGCCGGCCGCGAAGTTGTCGAGCATCTGGCGGTTGACCGCGTCGGGGAAGGCCGAGACCCCGTGCCGCGTCACCCCATGGCTGCCGGCGAAGACGCAGACCAGCGGCCGGTCGAGCGTCGGGGCGGCCTTGCCCTGCCAGGCGCCGAGCCAGGCCACCAGCTGCTCCAGCCGACCCAGCGAGCCGGCGGGCTTCGTGAGGCCGGCCTCGCGCTCGGCGATCGCCATCGTCGCCTCGCGGTCCGGGCCGGGCATCGCCTCGATCAGGCGGCGGATGTCCGAAAAGGGGCTGGCATCGGTCATCGGTCAGGGTGTCCGGAGCAAATCTGTGGGCGGCCCCCCGTGCGATGGGGGTGGCGTCCGCCGCGCGAGCTATAGTCCTAGCCGGGACCAGGGTGAAGGCTCGGGCTATGGGCGATGCGTCGGGTGGCGAGGCCGATTGGCCGGGGCGCGGCCTGCTCCACGATCTGGCGGCCTGCCTGCGGTTCTATTCCCGCCTGTCGGTGCCGCGCCTGCCCGGCGAGCCGGACCCGCACGCGGTGCCCGACTTCACCACGATCCCGCGGATGCTGCCGGTGGCGGGGCTGATCCTGTCCCTGCCCCCGGCGCTGACGCTGGCGGCCGGATGGTGGCTCGGCCTCGGGCCGTTCCTGGCCGCGACGCTGGCCGTTGCGGTGGGCGTGATGCTGACCGGGGCGCTGCACGAGGACGGCCTGGCCGACGTGGCCGACGGCTTCGGCGGCGGCGCCACGCCGGAGCGGCGGCTGGAGATCATGCGCGACAGCCGCATCGGCGCCTACGGCGGCACGGCGCTCGTTTTGATTCTGGCGATGCGGATCGGGGCGCTCGCCACGCTCCTCGACCGGACGGGTTCCGTCGCGGCGCTCGCCCTGGTGCTGGCGGCCGTCCTGTCGCGGGTGGCCGCGCTCGCGCCGATGGTGCTGCTGCCGCCTGCCCGCCCCGGCGGCTTGAGCGCCGCGGTCGGGCGCCCGAGACGGGGGACGCTGGCGCTCGCCGCCGGCTGGGGTCTGCTCCTGGCGCTGCTGGCGCTCCCCTTCGGCCTGCCGGCCTCGGGCGTCCTCGGCATGATCGTTCTTGCGGGGGCCGCCGCCGTGGCGATGACGCGGCTCGCCCGGCAAAAAATCGGCGGGCAGACCGGGGACGTGATCGGCGCCTGCCAACAGGTCTGCGAGGTCGCCGCTTTGCTTGCCGCCGTCGTCGCCTCGGGATGAGCCGGACGAGCAGCGACCGGCAACCCCACCACAGGCTGCGGGTTGTCTGCCGCAGGGCGTTCTACCGGACGGCGATGGGCCCCTCTGAGGGCCGTTTGCCGGTGCGGCGATTGAGAGTACGAGGCGTCGATGGCGAGAAAACCCCACAGCATCCTTCCCCTCCTGACAGGACGGGGTGCCAAGGCGCTCGGCAAGGGCCTGGGCAAGGGCCTGGGTCTTGCCGCCCTCGGCACGGTGGGCGGCTGGATGGCCTACAGCCGGCTGGGGATCGACCGGCGGATGTTCCTGCCCCCGGCGCTGCCGGGCCGTCGCGAGACCCTGGACACGGTGGAGGCCGGCGGCGTCTCCTTCTACGGCTCGGCCGAGGTCGACGGGCCGCCCCTTCTGCTGGTCCACTCGATCAACGCCGCCGCCAACGCCTACGAGGTCCGCCCGCTCTACACCCATTACCGGACGCGGCGGCCGGTCTACGCCCTCGACCTGCCGGGCTT
>NZ_BPRB01000100.1 GCF_022179685.1 Methylobacterium trifolii | reverse complement strand
GGGGAGCGCCGTATCCGGCGACGTCGCCCACGCCCACCACATCCTGCGCCGTTGCGCGGCCCCTCTCCCGCCCTGCCTTCGCAGGGCACCCTCCCCCGCAGAGGGGGGAGGGACGGCTCACACGCGCGAACGGAACACCCGCATGACCCCGCGCACCCGCCTGATCGATGGGAAGGGCCTGATCTTCCTCGGCACCCTGGCCGCGGTCTGCGTCCTGGTCCCGCTGCTGAACCTCGGCGTCGCCGAAGGCTCCGGCCTGCACCTGCCGACCTACTTGGTCTCGCTGTTCGGCAAGTACCTCGCCTTCGCCCTGCTCGCGCTCGCCCTCGACCTGGTCTGGGGCTATTGCGGAATCCTTTCGCTGGGCCACGGCGCCTTCTTCGGCCTCGGCGGTTACGCCATGGGTATGTACCTGATGCGCCAGATCGGGCCCCGCGGCGTCTACGGGAACCCGGTGCTGCCCGACTTCATGGTGTTCCTGAACTACAAGGAACTGCCCTGGTACTGGCTCGGCTTCGACAACTTCGCCTTCGCCGCGCTGATGGTGCTGGCCGTGCCGGGCCTGCTCGGTTTCGTCTTCGGCTGGCTCGCCTTCCGCTCGCGGGTGACGGGCGTCTACCTCTCGATCATCACCCAGGCGATGACGTTCGCCCTGATGCTCGCCTTCTTCCGCAACGACATGGGGCTCGGGGGCAACAACGGCCTGACCGACTTCAAGGACCTTCTGGGATATCCCGTCCAGGCCCAGGGGGTCAGGGTCGCCCTGTTCGTGGCCACCGCCGTGGCGCTGGCGATCGGCTACGTGATCGCCCGCTTCATGACGGTCTCGGCCTACGGAAAGATCCTGATCGCGGTGCGCGACGCGGAATCGCGCACGCGCTTCCTCGGCTACCGGCCGGAGCACTTCAAGACGCTGGCCTTCACCGTCTCGGCCATGATGGCGGGGGTGGCAGGCGCCCTCTACGTGCCGCAGGTCGGCATCATCAACCCCGGCGAGTTCGCCCCCACCAACTCGATCGAGGCGGTGATCTGGGTCGCGGTCGGCGGGCGCGGCACGCTGGTGGGCGCCGCACTCGGCGCCGTGCTCGTCAACTACGCCAAGACCGTGCTGACCGGGGCGCTGCCCGATGCCTGGCTGTTTGCCCTCGGCGCCCTGTTCGTCCTGGTGACCCTGTTCATGCCCAAGGGCATCGTCGGCAGCCTGATCGAGCGCTTCGGCAGCCGTCGCGCTGCGGCCACGCTCCCGCCGGAACCGGAACTCGCCCCCAAGCTCGCGGAAGAGGGTCGTGGCTCATGAGCGACGCCGACCTCCTCGCCCCCGTCTCCGCCACGGCGACGGGCCCGGAAACGGGCCCCGCCAATGCCAAGAAAACGACGCAGGCGCTGCTCTACGTCGACGACCTCAGGGTGACCTTCGACGGCTACCGGGCGCTGCGCGGCCTCTCCCTGACGCTGGCCAAGGGCGAGATGCGGGCGATCATCGGCCCGAACGGGGCCGGCAAGACCACGATGATGGATTGCATCACCGGCAAGACCCGGCCCGATACCGGCATCGCCCTGTTCGACGGCACCCACGACCTGACCAGGCTCGACGAGCCGGCCATCGCCGACCTCGGCATCGGCCGCAAGTTCCAGAAGCCGACCGTGTTCGAGAGCCACACGGTGGCCGACAACATCCTCCTGGCCCTCAAGGGACCGCGGGCGGGCGTCGCCTCGCTGTTCGGCTGGCGCAACCGGGTCGCGGCCGAGCGCATCGACGCGCTGCTGACCACGGTCGGGCTGCTCGCCCACCGGGCCCGGCCGGCGGCCGACCTCTCGCACGGCCAGAAGCAGTGGCTGGAGATCGGCATGCTGCTGGCGCAGGACCCCAAGCTCCTGCTGATCGACGAGCCGGTGGCCGGCATGACCGACGCCGAGACCGAGGCGACCGCGACGCTCCTGCGCACCATCGCCCGGGACCACGCCGTGGTGGTGGTGGAGCACGACATGCACTTCGTGCGCGCGCTCGCCTGCCGCGTCACCTGCCTGCACGAGGGCGCGGTGCTGGCGGAGGGCTCGATCGACGCGGTCTCGGCCGACCCGCGCGTGGTCGAAGTGTACTTGGGACGATGAAGGAACCCGGACGGTGAGGGAACGCGCATGCTGAAGGTCGAGGGCATCGATCTCTACTACGGCGCGGCCAAGGCCCTGCGCGGGGTCTCCCTGGAGGCCGAGCCCGGCGCGGTGACGACCGTGCTGGGCCGCAACGGCGTCGGCAAGACCTCGCTGCTGCGCGCCATCGTCGGCCAGCAGCCCATCGCCAAGGGCGCGATCCGCCTGAACGGCCGCGACATCTCGGGGCTCGCCCCCTACGACCGGGCCCGCGCCGGCGTCGCCTTCGTGCCCCAGGGCCGGGAGATTTTTCCGCTGCTCACCGTCAAGGAGAACCTGGAGACGGGCTTCGCCCCCCTGAAGCGCGGCGACCGGCACATCCAGGGGGAGATCTTCGACCTGTTCCCGGTGCTCAAGGACATGCTGCACCGGCGCGGCGGCGACCTCTCGGGCGGGCAGCAGCAGCAGCTCGCCATCGGCCGCGCCCTGGTCACGCGTCCCAAGCTGCTCGTCCTCGACGAGCCCACGGAGGGCATCCAGCCCTCGATCATCAAGGACATCGGCCGGGCCATCACCTACCTGCGCGGCAAGGGCGAGATGGCGATCGTGCTGGTGGAGCAGTATTTCGAGTGGGCGCGCGACCTCTGCGACGCCTACGCGGTGATGGACCGTGGGCAGGTGGTGGATTCGGGGCCTCGCGCCACCATGGTGGAGGCCGACGTGCTGAAGTGGATGTCGGTGTAGGGTTTTCGGCGCCGCCGACGCCTTCTCCTCCCCCTTGCGGGGAGGGGTCAGGGGTGGGGGTGGTGCCGGATGAGGCTCCCCGGTCCCTTCTGAACCACCCCCACCTCCGGCTCCTCCCCGCAAGGGGGAGGAGAGGTGCCACATCCCGACCGCCCCGCCCCACGTGGCTTCCGTCATACCACCTCCCAAGCCCCGGCCTCGTTCATCAGCCTGGCCACCAGGGCGTGGTTCAGCTCGTGCCCGGTATGGGCCGCGGTGAGGCGGCCGAGGATCGGGTGGCCGGCGAGCGCCAGGTCGCCGACGAGGTCGAGGATGCGGTGGCGCACCGGCTCGTCCGGCACCTTCATGCCGCCGATGATGCGCCCGCCGACGATGCCGGCCGTGGTCGAGAGGTTGGCGCCGCGCAGGAACGGCTTGCGGGTGACGAACCCGTAGATCTTGGCCGGCAGCGCCCATTTCAGCCGGCCGAAGCTGCGTGAGGGCGCGAGGTCCGCATCGAAACTCTCGGGCGTGATCGCCCCCGACCAGTGCATCTCGCCGAAATGCGCCAGCGCCAGGGAGGCCGAGATCTGGAGGTGGTCCGCCGGCTCGATCCGCAGGGAGCGGCGCCCGTCGCGGACCTCCACGGCGCGCAGCACGCGGATGCAGGGGCGGGGGGCGGGGCGCTCGATGCGGCCTGCGGCCAGGATCGCCGCGCACCAGGGCGTGGCGCTGCCGTCGAAGATCGGCAGTTCCTCCGCGTCGATCTCGACGAGCGCGTCGTCCACGGCATGGGCGCTGAGCGAGGCCATCAGGTGTTCGACGGTGCGCACCAGGACGCCCTCGGGCGAGCGGATCGCCGTGCACAGGGGCTGGGATTCCCGTAGCGTCCAGAGCGCCGGCACGTCGGCGGTGCGCGCGCCCTTGAGGGTGCGGCGGAAGACGATGCCGTGGCCGGGCGGCGCCGGCGAGACCCGCACGTTGGCGTGGCGCCCGGTATGCAGGCTGCGCCCGGAGCGTTCGAAGGCCGTGGCCAGCGTCGCCCGGCGCTGGCCGGCGTCAGGGGTCTCGGTCGAGGTCGGCGGCATGGGTGAGGGCACTCGGCACAGGCGCTCGGGCAGCGGCTTTCGGTTATCCCAAGCGGGGGCCTGGGAGAAGGTGCCGGCTCATCCACCCCATTCGCGGTGCCCGCGGCTTGACCGGTGCGGACCCTGTCGTCACGATCCGCTGCGAAGCTCGGCCATCCCGGCATCCGGCCCCGCGGGCCGTGATCGGGAGCGCGCATCGCCGGCAGGCTTTCGACGGCGGGGCGCGGTCCGCCCCGATGTTTCGTCGGCCGGCGCCCGCTCGGACCGGAGTTTCGAGGGGAAGACCAGATGGCGCGGCTTTCGACCATACCGTTCTTCAAGGAGCCGGGCATCGAACTCGGTCCCTTCGAGACCCGCTGCCACTGGCGCCGCTTCGACGAGAACGAGGTGCTGGTCGACTTCGACGACATCTCCACCGACGTCTACTTCATCGCCGCCGGCGAGGTGCGCATCCTCAACCGGACGCAGTCGGGCAAGGAGGTCATCCTCGGCGAGATGCGCGGGGGCGCCTTCTTCGGGGAGCTGGCGGCGCTCGACGGCGTCGGGCGCTCGGCCAACGTCACGGCGCTCACCCGCGGCGAGGTCTGCGTGGTGCCGGCCGCCGTCTTCCGCCAGATGATCTTCGCCTCCGAGGCCATCGCCGACCGGCTGTTCCGGCTGCTGGCCAAGCGCGTGCGCGAACTGAACACCCGCCTGATGGAGCACGCTCTCCTCGACCTGCGCCACCGCCTCTACGCCGAGCTGCTGCGCCTCTCGGTGCCGCGCACCGGCGGCTCGGGCGCGGGGGAGCGGGTGGTGAGCCCGCCGCCCTACCACCACGTGCTGGCCGCCCGCATCGGCTGCCGCCGGGAGCAGGTCACGCGCGAGTTCACGGTGATGGCCAGCGACGGCCTCGTGGACCGCACCCGCGGCGCCCTGGTGATCCGCCGGCCGGACCTGCTGGAGGCCCGCGTCGCCGAGGCCCTGCGCGAGGATTCCTGAAGCCTTGGCCGGGTCGGACGCGCCGCGGCTGCGGCTGGAGGGGCTGACCAAGCGGTTCGGGGCGGCGGACGCCGTCGCGGACGTGTCGCTGACCCTCGATCCGCAAGAGTTCTTCTGCCTGCTCGGCCCCTCCGGCTGCGGCAAGAGCACCCTGCTGCGCCTGATCGCCGGCTTCGAGGCGCCGGATGCCGGCACGATGTATCTCGGCGAGACGGACATCGCCGCCCTGCCGCCCCACCGGCGGCCGGTGAACATGATGGTTCAGTCCTACGCCCTGTTCCCGCACATGAGCGTGGGCCGCAACCTCGCCTACGGCCTCCAGGGCCTCGGCCTGGGTAAGGCGGCGATCGCGGAGCGGGTCGAGGGGCTGCTGCGCCTCGTGCGCCTCGATGGCTTTGGCGGGCGCCGGCCGGACACCCTGTCCGGCGGCCAGCGGCAGCGGGTGGCGCTGGCCCGTGCGCTGGCCCGCGAGCCCAAGGTCCTGCTGCTGGACGAGCCGCTCGGCGCCCTCGACCGGTCCTTGCGCGAGGAGACCCAAGGGGAGTTGCGCGCCCTGCAGCGTCGGCTGTCGACCAGCTTCGTCGTCGTCACCCACGATCCCGAGGAGGCGATGACGCTCTCCGACCGCATCGGCGTGATGGATCGCGGCCGGCTGGTGCAGGTGGGCCGGCCCCGCGACCTCTACGAGCGCCCGGCCACCCGCTTCGTGGCGGGGCTTTTGGGAGATGTGAACCTCATCCCCGGCCGGCTCGGGGCCGACGAGCCGGGGGGGCTGCGCATCGTCGAGACCGGGCTCGGCCCCCTGCGGGGCGCGGCCTACGCCGAGCCCCTGCATGCTGGCGCCCCGGTCGTCCTCGCCCTGCGGCCGGAGCGGATCGACTTGGTGCCGGACGGACTGCCCGCCACGGTCGTGGACGAGACCTTCCTCGGCGACCGCATCCGCCGGACCCTGCGCCTGGGCGACGGCTCGCTGATCCGGATCAGCGGTCCGGCGGGGCAGGGGGCGCAGATGCCGGTGGGCGAGACCGTGGGCTTGGCCTTTGCGCCGGAGACGGCCGTGATCCTGCCCGCATGACGATCACGACGCGAAAAGCCACCCGCGCGCGTCCCTCCCCCCTCTGCGGGGGAGGGTGGGCCTCGCATCAGCGAGGGTTGGGAGAGGTGAGCGCGCTATCCGGAAGCGTCGCTCCCCTCTCCCGATCCGCTTGGCGGGCCACCCTCTCCCGCAGAGGGG
>NZ_BPRB01000099.1 GCF_022179685.1 Methylobacterium trifolii | reverse complement strand
TATCCGGACAGCGCGCTCCACTCTCCCGACCCGCTTCGCGGGCCACCCTCGCCCGCAGAGGGGCGAGGGCGGGGCGCATGGTGGTCCCGGGCACCCACGCCGTCCATCGAAGACCCATCGGGGATGATAAGCGCGCGCGGCCCGTTCGCTCAGTGGGGATCCGCGCCGCCGATGACCGCCATTCCGAACACGGACCGCCATGAAGGCCCGCGCGCGAGCGCGGCCGTCCCACGCCTGGAGGTCCGCGGGGTGGGCCGGCGCTTCGGCCGGGTCGCCGCCCTGGACGACGTGTCGCTCGCCCTCGCGCCGGGCGAGATCGTAGCCGTGCTCGGCGAATCCGGCTGCGGCAAGAGCACCCTGCTACGCCTGATCGCCGGGCTGGAGGCGCCGGATACGGGCGAGATCCGCATCGACGGAGGCTGCGTCGCCGGGCCCGGACGCGACGCCTCGCCCGAGACCCGCGGCGTCGGCCTGATGTTCCAGGACTACGCCCTGTTCCCCCACATGAGCGTGCTCGCCAACGTCTGCTTCGGCCTCAAGGGGAGCCGGGCCCAGGCCCGCGCCGCAGGGCTGGCGCGGCTGGCCGAGGTCGGCCTCGCGCACCGGGCCGAAAGCTACCCGGGCACGCTCTCGGGCGGCGAGGCGCAGCGCGTGGCGCTGGCCTGTGCGCTCGCCCCCCGCCCGCGGATGCTGCTCCTCGACGAGCCCTTCTCCAACCTGGACGCCCACACGCGGGGACGGGTGCGGGCCGATACGCTCGCGCTGCTGCGGGCCTCGGGGATCACGGCGATCCTGGTGACGCACGATCCCGGCGAGGCGCTGGACTTCGCCGACAGGATCGCCCTGATGCGCCACGGCCGGATCGTTCAGTCCGGCAGCGCCGAGGACCTCTGGCGCGGGCCGGCGTCGCCGTTCGCCGCCCGTGCCCTCGGCGAGGTGGTCGAGGTGCCGGGCCGCGCGCAAGGTGGCCGGGTCGAGACGGCCCTGGGCGCCCTGCCCACGGCCGATGCCGCGCTCGCCGGCCCGGTGCGGGTGAGCCTGCGCCCCGACGCGATCCGGATCGGACGCGCCGGCGCCGGGGTGCCCGCGCGGGTGCTGCATCGCAGGTTCGCCGGCGCCGGCATCCGCCTGCACCTCGCGGTCGAGGGCCTCGACGCGCCCCTGAGCCTTCCGGCCGCCGGCGACGACTCCTCGGCACCGGGGGACGTGGTCTTCCTCAGCCTCGATCCGCGGGAGGCCTTCGTATTCTCGGGCTGAAAGACGGCAGAAATATCGATATTCGACACTTGAAATAGAATAATTCCAGTATTTATTCGCTTGATCGAAGCGAATATCGTCTATAGACGCGTCCTCGTCGAGGAAAGCTGAAAGATACGTCGTGCCATCATCGATTCTGAACCGCAGGACTCTCCGCGCAAGCTTCGTGGCGCTCGCCGCAATGCTGGCAGGCGGCGCGTCTGCGGCGGAGGTCAACCTCTACACCACCCGCGAGCTCGGCTTGATCCGGCCCCTGCTCGACGCCTACACGGCCAAGACCGGCGTGAAAGTGAACACCGCCTTCGTGGAGAAGGGCCTGGCCGAGCGCGTCGCCGCAGAGGGCGCCCGCAGCAACGCCGACGTGCTGATGACGGTGGACGTGGGCAACCTGATCGAGCTGGTCGACAAGGGCCTGACTCAACCGGTGCGCTCCGCCACCCTGGAAGACGCTGTGCCGGCCGCCCTGCGCGATCCCGCCGGCCACTGGTTCGCCCTCTCCATGCGCGCCCGCGTGCTCTACGCCGACAAGCACCTCGCCGACCTGAAGACCGCGACCTACGAATCCCTGGCCGACCCGATGTGGAAGGGCAAGATCTGCCTGCGCGCCGGGCAGCACCCCTACAACACCGCCCTCATCGCCGCCTACATCACCCGGCACGGCGCCGAGAAGGCCGAGGGCTGGCTCCGGGGCCTCAAGGCCAACCTCGCCCGCAAGGCGGCGGGCGGCGACAGGGACGTGGCGCGCGACATCGCCGCCGACATCTGCGAGGTCGGCCTCGCCAACTCCTACTACGTCGGGCTGATGCGCTCGGGCCGCGGCGGGCCGGACCAGAAGGCGTGGGGCGAGGCGATCAAGGTCGTGCTGCCGACCTTCGAGGACGGGGGCACCCACGTGAACGTCTCGGGCGCCGCCCTGGCCAAGTCCGCGCCGAACCGGGACGAGGCGGTCAGGCTCCTCGAATACCTCGTCTCGGACGAGGCCCAGGCGATCTACGCCAAGTCCGACTACGAGTATCCGGTCAAGGTCGGCGCCTCGGTCGACCTGATGCTGGCCGAACTCGGCACGCTGACCATCGACAAGACGCCGCTCGTCGAGATCGCCCGCAACCGCAAGGCCGCGAGCCTGCTCGTGGACAAGGTCGGCTTCGACAACTGATCCGTCGCGGGACCGGTCCGCACGGATGGGACGGGCGGCCGGACGGGCCGCGGCGGGTCTGCTCGCGGCCCTGATCCTGGCCCCCGTCATCTCCCTGGCGTTGTCGGCGGCGCAGGGCACGGGCGAACTGTGGCCGAACCTGGCCGCCTACGTCCTCCCCGGCGCGATCCGCGACACGGTGCTCCTGCTCCTCGGGGTCGGCCTCCTGGTGGTCGCAATCGGCACGGGGGCGGCCTGGCTGGTCGCCGCCTTCGAGTTTCCGGGTCGGCGCTGGCTCGACGCGGCCCTGCTGCTGCCGCTCGCCGTGCCGACCTACATCGTCGCCTACGCCTATCTCGACCTGCTGCATCCCCTCGGGCCGGTGCAGGGGGGCTTGCGGGCGCTCTTCGGCCTGACACGGCCCCGCGACCTGCCCTTCCCCGAACTGCGTTCGCTGCCCGGCTGCATCCTGCTGCTCGGCCTCGTGCTCTACCCCTACGTCTACCTGCCGACCCGCGCCCTGTTCCTGATGCAGGCCGGCACGCTGCTCGAGGCTGCGCGCACGCTCGGCGCCGGGCCGGGCCGGGTCTTCGCCCGCATCGCCCTGCCCCTGGCCCGGCCGGCCATCGCGCTGGGCACCGGGCTCGCCCTGATGGAGGCCCTGAACGACGTGGGCGCGGCCGAGTTCCTCGGCGTGCGCACCCTCACGGTGCAGGTCTACGCGACCTGGGTGAACCGCTCGGACCTGCCGGGGGCGGCGCAGATCGCCCTGGTGATGCTGGTGGGCGTCCTCGGCCTCCTGGCCCTGGAGCGGGCGGGACGCGGGGCACGCGGCTACGCGGCCTCCGCCCGGCGCGACAGCCCCATGAGCCGGCGCCCCTTGCGGGGTTGGTGGGCGGGCGCCGCCCTCCTCCTCGGCCTCACCCCCGTGGCGCTGGGCTTCCTGCTGCCGGCGGGATACCTGCTGCTCGCCGCGGTCCGGCGGGTTCGGCTCGCCGGCTGGCCCGGGACCCTGGCGGCGGAGGTCGGGCACACGCTGCTCTATGCCGGGATCGCCACCCTCGCCATCGGCGGCGTCGGGCTGCTGGTGGCCGCCTCGCCCGGCCTCCTCGGGCGGCGCAGCGGGCGCGGCCTGATCCGGCTCGCCGGCCTCGGCTACGCCCTGCCGGGGACGATCCTGGCCATCGGCCTGCTCGCGCCGCTCGCCGCGCTCGATGCGGGGCTGTCCGGTCTCGGCGCCCCGCAGACGCTCATCGGCCTCGGGACCGGGGGCGCCCTGGTGATCGCCTATGCCATCCGCTTCCTCACCGTGGCGGTGGGCGCGAGCGAGGCCGGCCTGTCGCGCATCCCCGCCTCACTGCCGGACGCCGCCCGGATGCTCGGGCACGGGCGGCTGTCCACCCTCGCGCGGATTCAAGTGCCGCTTGCCTGGCCGGCCATCGTCAGCGGATGCCTCCTGGCCTTCGTCGAGTGCGTGAAGGAACTGCCGGCGACGCTGCTGCTGCGCCCCCTCAACGTCGAGACCCTGAGCACGCACCTCTACGGCGAGGCCGCCCGCGGCACCTACGAGGACGGGGCGCCGGCCGCCCTGCTGATCGTGGCCGTCGGACTGGTCCCGGTGGCGCTGCTGCTGCACCCGCGGTCCGGCCCGCGGGGAGTGGACGGATCGGCTGATCCCCATCATGCAACCCGGTCGAACCACGAACGAGGGACAGCATGACGGACCCTGCGCAGAACAAGGCGAACGTGATCGCCTTCTACGAGGCGATGTTCAACGACTGCCAGCCACGCGCGGCAATCGAGCGCTACGTCGGCGACGTGTACATCCAGCACAATCCGCATGTGGCGACCGGCAAGGACGGCTTCATCGCTTATTTCGAGCGCATGGCACGTGAGTGGCCGGGCAAGCGGGTCGAGATCAAGCGAGCGGTCGCCGAGGACGATCTGGTCGTCCTGCACTGTCTACAGCACTGGCCGGGCAATCGAGACTACGCAGCCATCGACATATTCCGGCTCGATGGTCACGGCAAGATCGTCGAGCATTGGGACGTACTCCAAGTCCTGCCCGAGACGTCCGCCAACCCGAACGGCATGTTCTGAGCAGCCGGTGGCTGGATCGCGCTTCCCGGTGCATCGCGAGTCAGCGGCTTTGGCGCACGCGTGAGTGGCTGGATCGTTGCCCCCGACTCGGCCCGGCGTTCCCGCAATGATGATCGCGGCGACCCGGCCGGATGTCATTCGAAACCACGACGCGATCGGGCTCATCGCCGGCCGCGCGCATCCGTCAGCGCGCTCCGCGATGCAGGTCCCCGTCGATCAGCAGGGCGCTCTTGCCGTCGAGGCGGGTGCGGTAGACCTGGAGGTTCTCCATCACCCGCTGCACGTAGTTGCGCGTCTCGGTGAAGGGGATGCGCTCGACCCAGTCGATCACGTCCACCTCGGCCTTGCGCGGGTCGCCGTAGGCGTCGATCCACTTCTTCACGTTGCCGCCGCCGGCGTTGTAGGAGGCGAAGGCCAGGACGTAGGAGCCGCGCCAGTCCTCCATCAGCTCGCCGAGATGGGCTTGGCCGAGGCGGGCGTTGTAGGCCGGGTCGCTGGTCAGGCGGTCCTGGTCGTAGGCGGCCGCCACCCGGCGGGCGGTGCGCTGGGCCGTGGCCGGCATCATCTGCATCAGGCCGCGCGCCCCGACGCCCGACTGCGCGCGTGGGTCGAACTGGCTCTCCTGCCGGGCGATGGCGAAGACCATGGCCCGCTCCACCTGCGGCACCGCCGTGAAGGTCTCGTAGGCCGGGATGCCGATGGTCGGGTAGGCGTGGGCGTCCACCGGCAGGCCGCGCTGCACCGCGAGCTTGCCCACCGCCACCAGGGCGCGGGCATCCTTCATCTCCACGGCGAGGTCGCCGAGGGCCTGGACCTCGCGGGCATCGGTGAGGCGCTGGGCCGTGTCGATGTAGAGCGGCAGCGCCAGTTCCTTGAGGGCGGCCGCCCCGAGCAGCCGCAGCGCCCGGATGCAGAGCCGGTCCTCGAACCCCTTGCGCTGCGTGGGGTCGAGGTCGGCCGGCGCCCGCAGGGCGAGGCTGGTCTGGCCGAGCTTGGCCCGGGCGAGCTGCCCGTAATAGGCGATCGGCTGGAGGGCGGCACGCCCGTAATGGGTCTTGGCCTCCGCCTCCTGCCCCAGGGCCTCGGCGGCGCGGCCCTGCCAGTAGGCGGCCCGCGCCAGCGAGATCGGCGTCTCGGCGATGGCGGCGGCCTGGGCGAAGTGGCGCGCGGCGGCCTCGGAATCGTTGGCGAACCGCAGCGCGATCCAGCCGGCATGGAACTCGGCCTCGATCCGCTTCTCCACCGTGCGGGCGCCGTGGCCGGCGGCGACCGTGTAGGCGGTCTTGGAATCCGAGAGGTCGAGGAGCTTGCGGGCGACGATCCGGCGCTCCACCCACCACTCGTCGCCATCGACCAGCACGTCGGGGTTCGTCGGCGCGGTCGCGAGCACGGCGGCGGCCTCGGCCGGCTTGTCGGCCCGGCGGAAGAACTGGGCGCGGGAGAACAGGTAGGAGGTGTCGTTGCGGAGCGACGGCGGCACGGCGGCGAGCGCCGCGGCGGCGCCCGAACTCTTGCCCTCCACGGCCCGGCGCGCCCGCACGAGGCTGGCATAGCTCCCGCCCGCGTAGCCGGCCGCGCGGCCCGCCGTCTCCCAATCCTCCTTCAGGAGCGCCCGCTCCATGCGGTAGCGGTGGTCGATCCGGGTGAGCAGGCCGGGGAAGGCGTCGAGCACCCGCGCCTCCAGGGTCCGCCCGAAGGTCTCCCCGCGCCACAGGTCGCGCACGAGGTCGGCCGCGTCGGCATCGAGGCCGTCCGCCTTGAAGGCCAGGGCGAGGGCGAACTTGCCAGGCGCGCTCGCGGGCTTCGAGGCCCCGAAATAGGCGCGCACCACGGACGGCGGCTTGCGCTCGATCAGCAGGGCCTCTTCGGCGCGGCGGCGGAGCAGCGGGCCGGCCGGCCAGTCCGGGTTGGCGCGGGCGAAGGCGACGGTGCGCTCGAAGCCGATGCCGGCGCCCGCGCGGATCGCGATCCATTCCAGCAGGGCCTTGGCCGCGGGATCGGAGAAGGCATCGCGCAGGCGGTCCCCGTCCGCGACCTTGCCCTTGCGGTAGGCGTCGATGGCCTGGCGCAGCGCCGCCACGTCGGTGTCGCCGGCGAACGCCGCGCGGGCCGGGTCCGGCACCTCGGGGACGGGGGCGGCCGGGCTCAAGGACGCATCGGGCAGGGGGAAGGCGATCGGTGCCTCCGGGTCGGCGGAGGCGTAGGCCGCGGCGCCGGGCGGCAGGGGCTTGGAGGCCCCGGCCTCCGTCGCCTTCGGGTCGAGCTTGAGGGCGTCGGCCGCCACCGGGTCGGCCGCCACCTTGGCATCACGGACCTGTGCGGCGGGGGCTGCCGCGTCCGTGGAGGGCGGGGTCGGCTGCGAGGCGGCCGGGGTGTCCGAGCCGCGCAGCTCGCCGGAGGGCGCCGCGAGGGTGACGCCGGCCGTCAGGGCGAGGCCGAGGGCGGCGAGGTGCGCGCGGGTCAGGGACGCCATGGCTTGCGATCAATCCCCCGAGCGGATGCCGACCGGAGCGGGCATGGCCCAAGCTCCGCCGCGCATCGTTAAGAAGCCGTTAACCCTGGCCGCGATTCGTTTGCGCGGTGTGCGCCGAAGCCCTATGTCTGCGCCGCGGCGCCGGAGGCCCGGCGCGAGGATCGAGCGGCGGCCAGACCGCCCGGGACGCCCGAGATGACCGAGACGAACACCCGCCGCCTGCGGGGCTCGATGACAGCCCTGGTGACGCCCTTTCGCGACGGCGCCTTCGACGAGGCCGCGTTCCGCGCCTTCGTGAACTGGCAGATCGAGCAGGGCAGCCACGGCCTCGTGCCCACCGGCACCACCGGCGAGAGCCCGACGCTCAGCCATGCCGAGCACGACCGGGTGGTCGAGGCGTGCATTGCCGAGGCCCGCGGCCGAGTGCCGGTCATCGCGGGTGCCGGATCGAACTCGACGGCCGAAGCGGTCGAGCGGGCCCAGCACGCCGAGAAGGCGGGGGCCGACGCCGTGCTCGTAGTCACGCCCTATTACAACAAGCCGACGCAAGGCGGGCTCTACGCCCACTTCAAGGCCGTCAACGACGCGGTCGGCATCCCGATCATCATCTACAACATTCCCCCGCGCTCGGTCGTCGACATGAGCGTCGAGACGATGGCGCGCCTGTTCGAACTCAAGAACATCGCCGGGGTGAAGGACGCCACCGCCAAGATCGACCGCGTCAGCCTCCAGCGCCAAGCCATGGGTGAGGTTTTCATCCAGCTTTCAGGCGAAGATGCGACGGCGATCGGCTACAATGCGCACGGTGGCCACGGCTGCATCTCCGTGGTCTCGAACGTCGCCCCCCGGCTCTGCGCCGACCTGCAGGAGGCGACCCTGTCCGGCGACTACGCCAAGGCGCTCGGACTCCAGGACCGGCTGCTGCCGCTCCAGGTCGGGCTGTTTGCCGAATCGAACCCGTCTCCGGTCAAGTACGCTCTGGAGCGCCTCGGCCACATGCGCGCCGACGTGCGCCTGCCCCTGGTGCCGGTCTCGGCCGAGACCCGCGCCGTCGTGGACGCGGCGCTGCGGCACGCCGGCCTGATCGAGGGCTGAGCGGACCGAGCATGGCCCCCAAACCCGAGCCCAGCCGGCGCATCGTCGCCGACAACCGGTCCGCCCGCTACCACTACACCATCGAGGACACCATGGAGGCCGGCATCGCGCTGACCGGCACGGAGGTGAAGTCGCTGCGCGGTGGCAAGGCCACCATCGGCGAGTCCTATGCCGGCCCCTCCGGCACGGACCTGATGCTGTTCAACGCCTACATTCCGGAATACCTGGAGGCGAACCGCTTCAACCACGACACAAAGCGGCCCCGCCGCCTGCTGCTGCACCGCCGTCAGATCAACAAGCTGATCGGCGCCACCCAGCGCCAGGGCTACACGGTGATCCCGCTGAAGATCTACTTCAACGACCAGGGCCGGGCGAAGGTCGAACTCGGCCTCGGCAAGGGCAAGCAGGCCCATGACAAGCGCGAGGCCACCAAGCAGCGCGACTGGGAGCGCGACCGCGCCCGGGTCATGCGCGACCGGGGTTAGTTTCACTTCGGCCGCTCCCTCTCTCCTCTGCGGGAGAGGGTGGCCCCTTCGTCAGCAGGGGTCGGGAGATGGGAGCGACCTCTCCGGATACGGCGCTCCCCTCTCCCGACCCGCTTCGCGGGCCAGCCTCCCCCGCAGAGGGGGGAGGGAGAGTGCGCTGTTTCCGTAAAATCCACGACCCGGTAGGCTGGGGCCCATCACCGGAGCCCCGCCATGGAACCGAACTACCAAAATCTGCCCGCCCCCGTCGACGACGGCGCGGCGGCCCATCTCGAGGGCCGCCGCCTGCCGGACGTGTCGCTGGCCGCGACCGATGGCGGGCGGGTGTCGCTGGCCCGCCTGACGGGCCGGACCGTGGCCTACGCCTATCCGCGCACCGGCGAGCCGGGCCAGCCGAACGTCGTGGCGGATTGGGACGCCATCCCCGGTGCCCGCGGCTGCACGCCCCAGTCCTGCGGCTTTCGCGACCATCACGCCGAACTGACCGCGCGCGGGGTGGCGCAGGTGCACGGGCTCTCGACGCAGGCGCCCGCCTACCAGCGGGAGGCGGGCGGGCGGCTGCACCTGCCCTTCACACTACTCTCGGACGAGTCCCTGGCTTTCGCCCTGGCCGCCCGCCTGCCGACCTTCGAGGCGGCGGGGCAGACGCTGCTCAAGCGCCTGACCCTCGTCATCGACGACGGCATCGTGACCAAGGTGTTCTACCCCGTGTTCCCGCCGGACCGCAGCGCCGCCGACGTGGTCGCCTGGCTCGACGGGGCCGGCTCGTGAGGCCCTACTCGGCGTCCACGGCCTCGCCCGCCGGCCCCTGGCGGATGCCGTAGCGGCTCTCCAGGCCAGGGTTGGGACGCGTCGGCCGGTCGCCGACCTCGCGGCCCCGGACCGGCCCGTCGCCGACGGCGCGCGGCGTCCGCTCGCCGGGGTCGCGGCCGACCTTGGCGACGAGGTGGGCGAGGTCGAGGAACTCGTCGGCCTGACGGCGCAGTTCGTCCGAGATCATCGCCGGCTGGGTCTGGATGGTCGAGACCACCGTCACCCGCACGCCCCGGCGCTGCATCGCCTCCACCAGGGAGCGGAAGTCGCCGTCACCGGAGAACAGCACCATGTGGTCGATATGGGGCGCGAGCTCCAGGGCATCGATCGCGAGTTCGATGTCCATGTTGCCCTTGAACTTGCGGCGCCCCATGGAATCGGTGAATTCCTTCACCGGCTTGGTCACGACACGGTAGCCATTGTAGTCGAGCCAGTCGATCAGCGGGCGGATCGAGGAGTATTCCTGATCCTCGATCATGGCCGTGTAGTAGAACGCCCGCAGCAGCGTGTCGCGGCTCTGGAATTCCTTGAGCAGGCGCTTGTAGTCGATGTCGAAGCCGAGGGCTTTCGTGGTCGCGTAGAGGTTGGCGCCGTCGATGAACAGGGCGCTGCGCTGGGGTAGGGCCATGGGGGTCCGGTCTCCGGATCAGGAATTCGATAAACAGGAAATTCGCCGCGCGACGAACCGGCATCCGTTCCGTCGGGAGGCATGTCGGGCGGAGCGGGACACCGTCGCGATCAGGCCGCTACCGGCGAGGAACGACTTCGGTCCCGGAACAAATCTGCAATCGATCGTAGAGGCGGTGCAATGCTCGAAAGAGCTTCCCGCTCGCGTCACGACCCTTGGGTGCAAACGGTAATCCTGTCAAGCGAAAGCAAGGACGCGGGCCAGACCAGACTTGAGCCGATGGTCGGGATCGTCAAGGATTTGTTTCCACCAGGTAGACGGACCGATGGGAATTATCGCGCGAGACGGCGCAAATATTATTCAAGTTGCGTACAGGACGGCACGTTCATCTCGCCGCGACGCATCGCTCAGCCGTTGACGCGGTCGACACGGGCCACGGCGCGCTTGCCGCGCAGCTCCGCCACGATGGCGTTGAGGTGCTGCAGGTCCCAGACCGAGAGGTCGATGGCCACGTCCGTGAAGTCCTGGGTGCGCCGCTTCATCGAGAGGTTGTCGATGTTGCCGTCGTGGTCGGCGATGACCTGGGCGATCTGGGCCAGCACGCCGGGCTCGTTGATCGATTGCAGCGCCAGGCGGGCCGGGAAGCGCTCGCTGTTGTGGGCCTCGAGGTCCCAGCGCACGTCCAGCCAGCGCTCCGGCTCGTTGTCGAAGGCGGCCAGCGCCGCCGACTGGATCGGGTAGACGGTGACGCCGACCCCGGGGGTGAGGATGCCGACGATGCGGTCGCCCGGCACCGCGCCGCCGTTCGGGGCGAAGCTGACCGGCAGGTCCCCGTCGATGCCGCGGATCGGGATGGCGTCGGCCTGCGTCCCCGCGGCGATCTCGCCGCCGGGGAACGTCAGCCGCATGGTCTGGTCCTTCGAGCGGACGAGCCGCCCGGCCCGGTTGGCCGGGGGCTGCGGCACGGCGGTGTTGGGGACGGCGCGGCGCTCGTCCTTGTAATCGGGGTAGACCGCCCGGACCACGTCGCCGGAGAACATCTCCCCGCGTCCGACCGCCGCGAACACGTCCTCGGTGGAGGTCCGCGCCAGCCGCGGCAGGGCCCCGCGCAGCTTGTCGTCGGAGAAGCTCTTGGCCGCCCGCTCGAAGGCCCGGTCGAGGATCTGGCGGCCGAGGCCCGCATATTGCCGGCGCACCGCCGAGCGGGTGGCGCGGCGGATCGCGGCACGGGCCTTGCCGGTGACGACCAGGGATTCCCACGCGGCCGGCGGCGAGGCCCCGTCTGACCGGGCGATCTCGACCTCGTCGCCGTTGGCGAGTTCGTGCAGCAGGGGCGCCATGCGCCCGTTGATCTTGGCGCCAACGGCGGTGTTGCCCACGTCCGTGTGGACCGCGTAGGCGAAGTCGATGGGGGTCGCGCCCCGCGGCAGGGCGATGAGCCGGCCCTTTGGGGTGAAGCAGAACACCTGGTCCTGGAACAGCTCCAGCTTGGTGTGCTCCAGGAACTCCTCGGGGCTGTCGCCCTCGGCCAGCAGCTCGATCGTGCGGCGCAGCCACTGGTAGGCGCCGCTCTCGGTGGCCAGCCGCGGATGGACGCTGCCGTCGCCCGGCGCCTGGCCCTTGGCGCCCTCCTTGTAATGGGCATGGGCGGCGATGCCGTACTCGGCGATCTCGTCCATCTCGCTTGTGCGGATCTGAAGCTCGACGCGCTGGCTCTTGGGGCCGATCACGGTGGTGTGGATCGAGCGGTAGTCGTTCTGCTTGGGCGTCGAGACGTAGTCCTTGTAGCGGCCCGGCACCATCGGCCAGGTGGTGTGGACGATGCCGAGCGCGCCGTAGCAATCGGCCAGGGTGTCCACCACCACGCGGAAGCCGAAGATGTCGGAGAGCTGCTCGAAGGCGACCGACTTGCGCTCCATCTTCGACCAGATCGAGAAGGGCTGCTTCTGCCGCCCGGTGACTTCCGCGGTGATGCCCCGCGCCGCGAGCTTGGCGGTCAAGTCCCGCGCGATGCCCTCGACCATGCGCTCGGACTTGGCGGAGAGATCGGCCAGCCGCTGCGTGATGGTGGCGTAGACCTCCGGCTCCAGGTTGCGGAAGGCCAGGTCCTCGAGTTCGTCGCGCAGTTCCTGCATGCCCATGCGGCCGGCGAGGGGCGCGTAGATGTCCAGGGTCTCCTGGGCGATGCGCTTGCGCTTCTCGCCCGGCATGTGGTGCAGGGTGCGCATGTTGTGCAGGCGGTCGGCGAGCTTGACCAGCAGGACGCGGACATCCGCGGCCACGGCGAGCAGGAGCTTGCGGAAGTTCTCGCCCTGCGCCGCACGCTTGGAGACGAGGTCGAGGCGCTTGAGCTTGGTCAGGCCGTCGACCAGCGCCCCGATCTCGGGGCCGAAGATCCCGCGGATCTCGTCCAGGGTCGCGGCTGTGTCCTCCACGGTATCGTGCAGGACGGCGGCCACGATCGTCGCGTCGTCCAGGCGCAGGTCCGTGAGGATGGCGGCGACTTCGAGGGGGTGGCCGAAGAAGGGGTCGCCCGAGGCCCGCTTCTGCGTGCCGTGCGCCCGCATCGCGTAGACGTAGGCCCGGTTGAGCAGGTCCTCGTCGGCGGCGGGGTTGTAGCGCTTCACCCGCTCGACGAGTTCGTACTGGCGCATCATCCGCCGAATGACCTCTTCCCTCCCACGAGCCCCGACGCCGCTTTGCAACTCTCCCGCAAGGCGCGCCCGCGCGCCAGCCCCACGGCGCCGCAGCCGCAGAGAATCGACCCGCGTGCGGCAGAAAAAACGGACATGAAAAAACCCGGCGTCGCCGCCGGGTCCATGTCTTCGTCGCAAAGCGTCAGGCTCACTCGCCCTCGTCGTCCGTCTCCACGGGCGGGGCCAGGTTCTCGAGGCCGCGCAGCAGGTCGTCCTCGCTCATGCGGTCGAATTGCGGAGCGGAATCGTCGCTGGCCGCCTGGGGCGACACGGCAGCCGCCGTGGGCGAACTCGACAGCAGCGGAACGGCCTCGGCCTCCGGCTCGTCCACCTCGACGTATTTCTGCATCGAGTGGATAAGCTGTTCCTTGAGGTCGTCGGCCGTGATGGTCTCGTCGCCGATCTCGCGCAGGGCCACCACGGGGTTCTTGTCGCGGTCGCGGTCGATGGTCAGCGGGGCGCCGGCGGCCAGCAGGCGGGCGCGATGGCTGGCGAGCAGGACCAGCTCGAAGCGGTTCTCGACCTTCTCGATGCAGTCTTCGACGGTGACGCGAGCCATGCGGGGCGGCTCCTTCTGGATTCGGAAAAAATGTCGGGCGGTGCCGGCTCTTACACCGGATGCGGTTTGGCAACAAGCACAGCGGCTTGGGCCGGACAGGGCTTCGACGAGGGCTTAAGCCTTGCGTGACGAACGAAGCCGAACGGGAGGTCCCCATGAACCACGCAGCGAGCCGGCGCCATTTCCTGGGCTGCGCCTGCCACCTCGGCGCTGCGGCCCTGGCCGCGACCGCCCTGCCGCGGGGGGCCTTTGCCGCCGCGCCGTCCTCGAAGAAGACCGACATGACCCCCGACCAGGCACTGGCCGCCATGAAGGAGGGCAACGCGAGCTATCTGACCGAGTCCCCCGTGCGCTCCGCGCAGGGACGCGAGCGACGCATCGAGATCGCCCTGGGGCAGACCCCGTTCTGCGTTCTGGTGAGCTGCTCCGATTCCCGCGTCTCGCCGGAGATCCTGTTCGGGCGCGGGCTCGGCGAATTGTTCATCGTGCGCAACGCCGGCAACACCGTCGACACGACGGCGCTCGGCTCGATCGAGTACGCGGTGGCCCAGCTCGGCGTGCCGCTGGTCCTGGTCATGGGCCACAGCCGCTGCGGCGCCGTGGAGGCGGCCGTGAGCGTGGTGAAGAACAACACCGTGTTCCCCGGCGCGATCGGCCAGATGGTCGAGCCCATCATCCCGGCCGTGATCGCGATCCGGGACAAGCCCGGCGACTTCGTGGAGAACGCGGTGCGCGCCAACGTCGACCGGACGGTGGCCCGGCTGCGCACGGCCGCCTCGCCGCTGCTGACCGATCCGCAGAAGGCGGGCAAGCTGCGGGTGGTCGGCGCCGCCTACAGCCTCGACAACGGCACCGTCGACTTCTTCAACGAGAGCTGAATCCCAAGGCAATCGCTTGAACGCGCCTGCCCTGGCTTCGTTGTCCCAGCCTCAAGTGCCGGCGCCCGCGTCCACGGGCTCAAGCTTTCGCTTCGCTCGACGTTTTCCGGGACGGTCGTCCCGAAAAACACGCTCCGCGGGGCGCTCTTCGCGCCCTGAAGTCGCCGAGGCGACTTCAAACGATTGTCCTGCGCGTTGTGCGCTGCATTGTTGACAGGTCCGGCGCCTGATGCGACTGCGCCGCCCTTTCCGCAGGGGGCGGACGGGATTCCCATGGCGCGCGCACTCATCTTTCCGGGACAGGGCAGCCAGGCCGTGGGCATGGGCAAGGCGCTGGCCGAGGCGTTTCCCCAGGCCCGCGCCGTGTTCGAGGAGGTGGACGCGGCGCTTGGCCAGCCCCTCTCGCGGTTGATGTTCGAGGGCCCGGTCGAGGAGCTGACGCTCACCGGCAACGCCCAGCCGGCGCTGATGGCGGCGAGCCTCGCGGTCCTGCGGGTACTGGAGGCCGAGCGCGGCCTGGACATGGCCCGCGACGTGGCCTGCCTCGCCGGCCATTCGCTGGGCGAGTATTCGGCGCTCGCCGCCGCCGGGGCCCTCACCCTGTCCGACACCGCACGCCTCCTGCGCATCCGCGGCGCGGCGATGCAGCGGGCCGTGTCGCCGGGCGACGGGGCCATGGCCGCCCTGATCGGGGCCGAGATCGAGGCGGCCCGCGAGATCGCCAGCGAGGCGTCCGAGGGCGCCGTCTGCGACGTCGCCAACGACAACGGCGGTGGGCAGGTGGTGCTATCCGGCGACAAGGTTGCCGTCGAGAGGGCCGTGGCGATCGCGCAGGCGCGCGGTATCAAGCGCGCGGTGATGCTCAACGTCTCCGCCCCCTTCCATTGTCGCCTGATGGGGCCGGCCGCGCAGGCCATGCGCGCGGCGCTCGCCGAGGTCGCCCTGAAAGTCCCCGTCGTCCCGGTCTACGCCAACGTCACCGCCGCCCCGGTCTCCGAGCCCGACGCGATCCGCGCGGCCCTGGTCGAGCAGGTCACCGGCACCGTGCGCTGGCGCGAGAGCGTGTCGGCCATGGCGGCGGCCGGCATCGACGCCTTCACTGAGCTCGGCGCCGGAAAGGTGCTGACCGGCCTCCTCAAGCGCATCGCGCCGGGTGCCGCGGGCTCGGCCATCGGCACGCCGGCCGACGTCGCCGCCTTCGCGCCCTGACGGACGCCCCTGAAAGGACTGCCATGTTCGATCTCACCGGCCGCAAGGCCCTCGTCACCGGCGCCACCGGCGGGCTCGGCGGCGCCATCGCCCGGGCGCTGCATGCGCAGGGCGCGAGCGTGGCGCTCTCCGGCACGCGGGCCGAGGCCCTGGAGGCGCTCTCCGCCGAACTCGGCGCGCGCACGCACGTGCTGCCCACGAACCTGTCGGATGCGGCCGCCGTCGAGGCCCTGGTGCCGGCGGCGGAAGCCGCGCTCGGCGGCCTCGACATCCTGGTCAACAACGCCGGCATCACGCGGGACAACCTGTTCCTGCGCATGAAGGACGAGGAGTGGGACTCGGTCATCGCCGTCAACCTCACCGCGGCCTTCCGGCTCTCGCGGGCGGCGGTGAAGGGCATGATGCGCCGCCGCTCCGGCCGCATCGTCAACATCGGCTCGGTGGTGGGCTCCACCGGCAATCCCGGCCAGGGCAACTACGCGGCGGCCAAGGCCGGCCTCGTCGGCCTGACCAAGGCGCTGGCGGCGGAGGTGGCCTCCCGCAGCATCACCGTGAACTGCGTCTCCCCCGGCTTCATCGCCTCGCCGATGACGGACGCCCTGAACGACAAGCAGCGCGACGGAATCCTCGGCCGCGTGCCGGCAGGCCGCCTCGGGCAGGGCTCGGAGGTGGCCGCGGCCGTGGTCTACCTCGCCTCGAACGAGGCGGCCTACGTCACCGGCCACACTCTGCACGTGAATGGCGGCATGGCGATGTACTGACGCCGCCGCAAGGCCGTGTCCCGTTGTAATCGTTGGCGAAAGACACACCTCTGAACGGTTCGTGAACCGCCCCTCGCCAGCGCCAAAGCCCTGTGTTAACACCCCGGCAGCCGGGCCAGGGGGTTGACGGTTCAAGACGACGACGCACGATCGGATACCGGCCGCGACGGACGGGCGGCCCGGATCACGGGCCGATGCGGCCACGGCGCTTCACCACTCACCATCAGTCAAGAAGACGAGGACAAAGAACGATGAGCGATATCGCTGAGCGCGTGAAGAAGATCGTCGTCGAGCACCTGGGCGTCGAGCCCGAGAAGGTGGTCGAGAGCGCGAACTTCATCGACGATCTCGGCGCCGACAGCCTCGACACCGTCGAGCTCGTGATGGCGTTCGAGGAGGAGTTCAACGTCGAGATTCCGGACGACGCGGCCGAGACCATCCAGACGGTCGGCGACGCGGTCAAGTTCCTGGAGAAGAACTCCGCCGCCTGACAAGGCTTCGGTTTTCTCGCGGCGCGGATGGGGCGAGCACGCCCCCGCGCCGTTATTTCGTTCTGCGACTCGGACTGGGATGAAGCGATGCGGCGGGTGGTGGTCACGGGTCTGGGCATGGTCACGCCGCTCGGCAGCGGGGTCGAGCATACCTGGAGCCGCCTGATCGCCGGCGACAGCGGCGCCGGGCCGATCCGGGGCTTCGAATCGGCGGACCTCGCCTGCCGCATCGCCGCCCAGGTCCCGTTCGGCGACGGCACGGACGGCACCTTCGACCCCGACCGGTGGATGGAGTCGAAGGAGCAGCGCAAGGTCGACCCCTTCATCGTCTACGCCATGGCCGCGGCCGGCGAGGCGCTGGACGACGCGGACTGGCACCCGCAGGACTACGAGGACCAGTGCGCCACCGGCGTGCTCATCGGCTCCGGCATCGGCGGCATCGGCGGCATCTACGACGCCTCCGTCACCCTGCACGAGAAGGGCCCGCGCCGGATCTCGCCGTTCTTCATCCCCGGCCGCATCATCAACCTCGCCTCGGGCCAGGTCTCCATCGCCCATGGCCTCAAGGGCCCCAACAACGCCGTCGTCACCGCCTGCTCCACGGGCTCGCACGCCATCGGCGACGCCTCCCGGCTGATCGCGCTCGGCGATGCCGACGTGATGGTTGCGGGCGGGGCCGAATCCCCGGTCAACCGCCTCTCGATCGCGGGTTTCTGCGCCTGCCGCGCCCTGTCCACCGGCTTCAACGAGACTCCCGAAAAATCCTCGCGCCCCTACGACAAGGACCGCGACGGCTTCCTCATGGGCGAGGGCGCCGGCATCGTGGTGCTGGAGGAGTACGAGCACGCCAAGGCGCGCGGCGCGAAGATCTACGCCGAGGTGGTGGGCTACGGCCTCTCGGGCGACGCCTACCACATCACCTCCCCCTCCCCGGACGGCGACGGCGCCTTCCGCTGCATGTCGGCGGCCGTGAAGCGGGCGGGCATCGACCCCTCCGAGATCGACTACATCAACGCCCACGGCACCTCGACGCCGATGGGCGACGAGCTGGAGCTGAAGGCCGTCGAGCGCCTGCTCGGCGACGCTGCGGGCAAGGCCGCGATGTCCTCCACCAAGTCCTCGATCGGCCACCTCCTCGGGGCGGCCGGCGCGGTGGAGGCGATCTTCTCGATCCTCACCATCCGAGACGGCGTCCTTCCCCCGACGCTCAACCTCGACAACCCCAGCGTCGAGACCAAGATCGACCTCGTGCCGCACGAGGCCAAGCGCAAGCGGGTGGACGTGGTGCTGTCGAATTCGTTCGGATTTGGCGGGACGAACGCGAGCTTGGTGATGCGGCGCGTCGATTGATCGCCGAGGCCTAAAACTCGACAGAACTGCATTGAATCGCTAGCAGGCCACCGTATTGCTCGCCTGGACCGCGATCGTATAACCCCGCAGCGTCGAAGTCGTCGACCCCGTAAAGATCTGGCTGATCGCCGAAAAGAGCGGCGTGTAGGTCATCGACATCACGACGACGACGGCGAGGTCCTTTTCGGACAGCACCGCGAGCGCCTTGGTCTGCACGTCCGATTCCAGGTAGGTCGCGGTGCCGGTGCAGACGCGGATGGCGCCCGAGATCTCGTTCACCTGCACGATCGACAGCGCCATCGTCGGATAGCGGATCAGGGTGTTGGCCTTGCGGGCGGTGTATTGCTGGATCGTGTCGGTGATGCAGCTCCCGTAGCCCGCCGTCGCCGAGGACGGGCAGGAGGTGACGAGGCCGGCCACCTGCTTGGTGGTGCGCTCGATCTCGCGGTTGAAGCCGGAGATGCTGATCACGTCGACCGCGCCCGCGGTGCAGGCGAGCAGGATGGTCGCCAGGAACGCGAATTCCACGATGGCACCGCCGCCTGCGTCGCGCGCGAAGCCGCGTCTCAACGGGCGCAGGGCCATCACGGCCTCCGGAACACGACGGAGCCCTTGGCCCACATCACCGGCAGGAAGGGCAGGATGCGGATGGCCGGGATGCCCGCGCGGAGCAGCAGGGCGTTGTTGCTGGCGCCCGCGTTGAAGGTCGTGCCGGTGATCGCCGTGGCCGTCGTGGACACGGTGGAGAGCACCTGCATCTCTACGAGCAGGTTGGCCTTGCAGGTCGCCAGCGGCAGGATGCGGATGCGGGTGCAGACCGTGGTCTTGTAGGTCGTCGCGTTGCCGGTCAGGAGCCCGAGTTCCTCTGACGGACCGGAGGCGGCGTCGAACAGGGCATTGCCGAGCTGGACCTGCGTGTACTGGTAGAGGCCCAGCTGCAGGATGCCGACGAGCAGCAGGATTACCGGCCAGACCAGGATCGCGAACTCGACGGCGACGGCGCCCGACGCATCGCGGCACAGGCTCGGAGCCCGCCGGGTCAGTCCCATCCTTTGCCGAGAACCGCGCATCGCTCCATCGCTCACGGGCAGGAGTTGCGGCAGATGCGGATGTAGTCGATCAGCCCGCCATAGGTGTCCTCGCGACCGGCTGCGCGCCAGGAGAAGCGATAGTCGGACTTGGTCGTGACCGTGAACTTGTAGACGCGCTCCGTCCAGGCATCGGCCTGGACGCAGACGTCTACGAGATTGTTCGCACTGTAGGTGTAGTTGCCGGATTTTTCGACATAGAGTTCGATGCGGTTGGTCTGGCCCTCCGTGGTGTACCAGGACACGTCGCTGTCCTTGGCCCCACAGATCACCTGCCCCGGTCGCGACGCGTCGCGCAGGCGGGCGATGTACCAGTAGCGGACCTCGTACTCGTCGGCCGTCAGGTTCATGATGCGCGACATGGTCGAGTTGGACTTGCAGCTCGAATTGTTCGTGTTGGCCGCGGTGCCGCAGTCGCTGTCCAGCTCGGCGAAGAAGTTGCCGAAGCGGATCGTGTTGGCCGCCAGTTCCGGCATGCCGTTGATCTCGATACCGGCGGCCTGGGTGGTCCAACCGTTCCACGCATTGCTGTTGTTCTTGCCGCCGAGCACGGTCCAGCTGTTGCTCGCCACGCTGTGGTTGCTCTCGAAGGATTCCGAGAACAGCAGCTCCGGCGTCGAACCGTTGGCCTTGAGTGCGTCGGTGGTCGAGATCACCGCGCAGTCCTTGCTCGCCGAGAAGGGGATCTTCAGCGTGTTGAGCAAGCCCGAGAAGACAAGGTTCTGGGAGCCGGTGGCCTCGACGTGGACGTTGACGTCGGAGGCGGGCGTCGTCTTCGGCGTGATCGTCGGGAGGTTCTTGGCCGCGAAGTTCCGGACCGCCAGGGTCTGGATCATGTCGGGATAGGTCTTGGTCGTATCGCCCCTCTTCACGTCGAGGGGCTTCTGGGCGTTCACGTAGGCCGCCCCTTGCGCGCAGGACAGTTCCACCGCGCTCCACAGGCGCTGGCGGAAGGTGACGGCCCGCGAGGTCTCGACCGCGCCGCCGATCCCGACGAGGAGCGCCGGCAGGGCGATGGCGACGATGACGGCGATGGAGCCGCGTCTATCCTTCAGGAACATGTTGGCGAGACCGGAGCGGGAAGCTGCCGAAGCTGACCCCCTTTCATCGATCCGGGACCGCTAACGATGCCTTAAAAACAGTCCCGCCATATCCAATATTCAAGCGCCGCGTGTCGCACACGTACCTGAGGTTTACAGAGTACCGTCAACGCATCCTCAATATCCGACAGGCGACGGCATGTGGTGCCTCTCGCAAAACTCTCCCCACGCCGCCGCGGCCACCCGGATAGTTTCGGGGTGATCGGGATCTCGCGAGGTGGGCTTACCAGTGGCGCCGCTCGTCCACCTCCGGAACGCGGCCATGGGGCGTCAGCCCGTCGATCACCTGCGGAAGGACCTCGGCCAGTTGCGACAGCAACGCGTCGCGCCCGAGGCCGGTCCGGTTCTGGAGGGTATCGAGGGCGCCGGGGCCCAGCGCCCGGGCGAGCTGGTCCGGCTCGACGGTCCGGTTCTGGCCGTGGCCGATCCAGGATTCGATCGCGTCGCCGAGGCCGCCCTGGCGGAAGCGGTCGATCAGCCCGTCGAGCCCGCCGAGATCGGCGCCGTCCTGCGCCTCCCGGTCCAGGTGGGCGTACGGACCGGCGTCCGGCCTGCGCCCCTGCGACGGACGGTCCCCGGGCTCGTCGAGCATGCCGGAGAGGTCGCTGTAGTCGCCATCGGGCAAGGCGCCGGCACCAGGGCCGGTCTCGGGGACGTCCCTGCGCCCGCCGCGCTGGTTGAAGCCGCCGATGTCGCCCGGGTCCTGGCCCGGATCGCGCCCATACGGACCGGCCCCGCCGGAGCGGTCGGCCTCCGGCCCCGGCTCGGAGTGCCGGCCGCCGCCGAAGATGTCTCCGAAGCCGCCGCTCGCGCCCTTGGCGAGCAGCAGCATCAGCAAAGCCTTGACCAGGGGCGACATCGCTCCGCCGCCCTGCCCCCTTTGGCCGCCGCCGAACACCTGCCCGAGCACGCCGCCGATGACCGAATCGAGCAGACCCATGACGCGTCTCCGGAATGGCGGGCAGCAAAAGGGCCCCCGCCGATAACGGCGGAGGCCCGGCCGCGGTTGCGCGGAACGGCCGGGCGCCTCAGCCGCCCCTGCGCATGTTGCCGGGCAGATGCGCCTTCGGATCGACCCGGCCACCGCCGTCGTCGGTGGTCATCACGTCGGTCGACGGCTTGAGGGCGCGGGGTGCCGACACGCCGTCGTTCGGCTTGCGGGCCGCATCCCGGCCGTCGACGGTCGCTGGCGTGGGCTGGTCGATGCGGCTCCCGGCCGTCTGGGCGCTGGCGGGCTCGACCAGGGGGGCGGTCAGCATCGCGGCCGTGCCCGAGACGGCGAGGCCCGTCAGGAACAGGGCGGTGGCGAGCCCCCCGGCGCGGGGGCGCAGGGAGGGCCGGTTCTTTGCGTGCGGTCGCTGGGTCATGGGCGGTCCCGATCCGATCTCCGAGGCGGATGAGCGCGGGGCTCGTGTCGGAGGGGCAACGCGGGCACGGGGCCGGTCGGTTCCAGGCCTCAGGGGGATTTCGGAGCGGGACGGGCCGCGAGCCGCGCCGCCAGGGCGCCGAGACCGCAGCCGGCGAGATAGGCGGCGAGCAGCATCGCCGCGCTCTCGATCCAGAGCCCGGCCGTGCCCTGCACCGGACCGGCCAGCGCGAGACCGGCGAGCAGAAGCCAGGCCGCGGCAAGGCCGGGGAGGCTCGCCCGGTCCCGCGGCATCCCGGAGAGCCAGCCGATCCCGATACCGAGCAGGACGGCCCCGGCGAGCCCCGGCCAGAGGGCGGACAACAGCAGCATCACGAACCCGAGATCCTCGTTCCAAGCCAATCGGAGCGCCCGCCCACACGCCGCATACGACGGCGCGCCCTATGATGCGCCCTCCCCTCACGGGCGCAGGGCGAAGGCGACATTCCTCTGCCCGGCCGGCGGCCCCTCGCCGGCCACCGCCACCTGATCGAGGCCGGCGCCGGCCTGGAGCAGGTACTCGACGATCGCCAGCGCCCGCTGCTGGGCGAGATCGGGTGCCGGCGCCTCGTCCGCGGCCGGCTTGGCCGCCGTGTCGGACTTCTTCGCATCGGTCTTTTTCGTATCGATCTTTTTCGTATCGGTCCTGGCCGGCTTGGCCTCGGCCTTGCCGCCCGTGCCTTTGCCGTCCGTACCCTTGCCATCCGTACCCTTGCCGTCCGGCTTCGGAGGCGCAGGCTTCGGTACGGGACGTTGCGCCGGCGCGTTCACGGCCTCCGGCTGGCCCAGAGCGATGCCCTGGGTCGCGCTCGCCTCGGCGACAGGGGGGTTCGCTTCCGGCGCCGCCGCCGGCTTGTCCACGGGCGCCGCGGGCTTCGGCGGGGCGGGATCGCCGTGGCCGGTCACGCTGATGCGCAGGGCCGGGCAGGCCCTGGCCAGGGCGGCCAGGGCGTCGAGGGTGGGGTAGAAGTCCGGGCTCAGCGCGGTGCTGCCGGGGGAAAACCGCAGGTCCCGGCCGGCCGAGGCCGCCGGCCCGTTGCGGCAGCCGTCCCCGTCGCGCCGCCCGGCCGGATCGCGGGCCTG
>NZ_BPRB01000098.1 GCF_022179685.1 Methylobacterium trifolii | reverse complement strand
GGAGCGACGATGCCGGATAGGGCGTTCCCCTCTCCCGGCTCTCGCTGACGCGAGGCCCTCCCTCCCCCGCAGAGGGGGGAGGGAGGAGCCCGCACCGAGTCCACTCCGGGCGGGATTGTTCGCGCCGCCAAGACGTGCCGGCGCGAGACAGAGTGCCGCCCGTGTCCGCGAACGAACCGTCCGGCGGGTGGACAGGGCCTGCGGCGTCCCCGAGCGTGCCCGAAACGGGAGACACGCCATGAACGCTGCGACCGACGCCGCGACACCCATGCCCGACGAGGCCGTGGTGATGCGCAAGGTGGGGGTGCGGCTCGTGCCGTTCCTCATCCTCTGCTACTTCATCGCCTACGTCGACCGGGTCAACGCGGGCTTCGCCGCCCTGACCATGAACCGGGACCTGGGCCTGAGCCAGGCCATGTTCGGCATCGGCGGCGGCCTGTTCTTCATCGCCTACGTGCTGTTCGAGGTGCCGAGCAACATCGCCATGGAGCGGTTCGGCGCGCGGGTCTGGATCGCGCGCATCATGATCACCTGGGGCATGGTCGGGGCCGCGATGGCCTTCGTCGTCGGGCCCTACAGCTTCTATCTCGGGCGCTTCCTCCTCGGTGCGGCCGAGGCCGGGTTCTTTCCGGGCGTGATCCTCTACCTGACCTACTGGTTCCCCAAGCTCTACCGGGCCCGGATCGTGGCGACCTTCATGGTCGCCATCCCGCTCTCGAGCTTCCTCGGCTCGCCCCTCTCGGCGGCCCTGCTGCAGATGGACGGGATCGGCGGCCTGCACGGCTGGCAGTGGCTGTTCATCATGGAGGCGATCCCGGCGGTGCTGCTGGGGCTCGCCGCCCTGTTCATGCTGCCGAGCCGCCCGGCCGAGGCCGCCTGGCTGAACCCGGCCGAGCGCGCCTGGCTGACCCGCCGCCTGGAGGCCGACGGGGCCGGCGCCGCGCCGGTGGCCGGGCACCTGCCCCTGTGGCAAGTGCTGTCGAACAAGTACATCTGGGCGCTCGCCCTGATCTATTCGGGCAGTTCGGCCACCAGCAATGCCCTCTCGCTGTGGATGCCGCAGATCCTCAAGTCCTTCGGCCTGTCGAACATGGAGACGGGCCTGCTGAACATGATCCCCTTCGGCATCGCCTCGGTGTTCATGGTCGTCTGGGGCCTGCGGGCGGACAAGTCGGGCGAGCGGATCTGGAGCACGGCCCTGCCGCTGGCCACCACCTGCCTCTGCCTGCTCGCCACCAACCTCACCTCCTCCCTCACCCTGACGCTGGTCCTGCTCAGCCTCGTCCTGGTGGGCAACTACGCGATCAAGGGCCCGTTCTGGGCGCTGGCGACCGAATGGCTCTCGGCCGGCACGGCGGCGGCCGGGATCGCGGCCATCAACACCCTCTCGCATCTGGGCACCGGCGGGGCGACGTGGATGCTCGGCGCGATCAAGGATTCCAGCGGCAGCTTCCCGCTGGCCCTGTTGCCGCTCGCCTTCCTCACCGGGGCCGGCAGCCTGATGGTGCTGGTGCTGGGCCGCAGCGCCCGCGCCAGGGCGGCCGCCCCCGTGCCGGCGGCCGCCGAATGAGGCGGGCCGGACGGATTCCAGCTCCGAGGGAGGCGATGCATGATCTCCAGGCGTGACCTGACCTACGGGCTTGCCGGGCTCGCGGCCGCCGGCGCCCTGCCGCGGGGCGGGGCCGCGGCGGCGGAGGCCGTCACCGCGGTGGATTCCCACGCGCACGTGTTCCGGCGCGGCCTGCCGCTGGCCGATGCCCGCCGCTACGCCCCCGACTACGACGCCACCCCCGAGGACTACCTCGCCGTCCTCGACGCCAACGGGATGTCGCAGGGCGTGCTCGTCCAGCCGAGCTTCCTCGGCACCGACAACGGCTACATGCTGGAGGCCCTGAAGCGCCACCCCGGGCGCTTCCGCGGCATCGCGGTCGTCCGGCCCGAGATTTCGCGCGACGAACTCCAGGCTTTGGCCGCCGCCGGCGTGGTCGGCATCCGCCTCAACCTCGTCGGCGCGCCGGACCCGGCCTTCTCGGCCGGACCCTGGCCGGGCTTCCTGAAAAACCTCGCCGACCTCGGCTGGCAGGTCGAGGTCCAGGCCGAGGCGCGGCGCTGGCCGGTCCTGCTCGATCCGCTGCTTCAGGCCGGCGTCACGGTCGTGGCCGACCATTTCGGCAAGCCCGACCCCAAGCTCGGGGTGGACGATCCGGGCTTCCGGCACCTGCTCGCGGCCGGTGCCGGCGGCCGCGTCCGGGTCAAGCTCTCGGGCTCCTACCGCAACGGCGACGGGCTGCCGGCCGCCGCCATCCCGCTGCTGCGCCGGCACCTCGGCCTCGAACGCCTGGTCTGGGGCAGCGACTGGCCGCACACGCAGTTCGAGACAGCCACGGATTACCGCAGGGTCCGGGCGGAACTGGACACCTGGCTGCCGGACCCGGCCGAGCGCCGGATCGTGCTGTCGGATGCGCCCCGCGCGCTGTTCTGGCCGATGCGGGGCTGACCCGCCCCTACTTCACCCGCCCGACGATCCAGCCGATCAGCGCGTCGGCGACGGCGTCGCTGTTCTTCTCCAGCATCATCATGTGGCCGTTGCCGCGGACGTTCTGGTCGGCGAGCCGCATCGTGTCGGGGGGCGCGCCGGCCTGGGCCAGGAACTCGGCCGTGCAGGCATCGGTCGGCGCCCGGAAGGAGGCTTCCGCCGTCACGATCACGGCGGGCACGCGGGCGAGGTTGGGCAGCTTGCGGGCGGGTTCCCCCTGGAGCCAGCACCGGATGCGGCCCTCCGCACTCGGCGCCTTGGCCTGGACCACGCCGAGGTCGTCGGGCGAGCGCACGGGGGGGTCGAAGGTCAGGGGCAGGCGGGTGATGCCGTAGGCGCGCGCGCGGCCGTCGCCGGCCTTCTCGTAGAAATCCTTGCCGCCGCGCAGGCGCACGTCGAAGAAGGGCGGCCCGTTCGGCTCGATGGCCACGTGCGCCTTGACGAGGTCGGGGCGCGCATCCGAGACCGCCCAGCCGAACAGCCCGCCCTGCCCGTGGGTCAGCACCACCGCCGGGCCGACCTTTTCCAGCAGCGCGGTCAGCGCCGGGTCGACGAGCTCCTCGGTCTGCTGCGCGCTGGCGAGGTAGGGCACCAGGGAGGCGAAGAACTGGTCGAAGGCCGCGTTGCCGGGCACGCCCGGTCCCCCCGGCCACTGGGTGTGCAGGCGCGCCTGCGGGAACAGGTCGTAGACCTCCTGGGCGGTGTAGGTCTCCTCCAGCGTCCGGGGCGAGAAGCGGGTGTAGGGCCCGTAGACCTCCGGGTTGGTGCCCGAGCGCCCGCGCCCGACCTGGTCGACCACGTAGACCTTGAAGCCCCGCTCGACGAAGCGCTGGACCCAGCCCGGCCGCCCGTCCGGCGTGCCGAGGAAGTTCACGCCGGTCTGGGAGACGCCGTGCACCATCACGATCGGGTAGGGCTGGCTCACCTGCGCCGGGGCGCGGGACTGCACGAACATCTGCCCGACCATGACGGTCTTGTCGTCGACCTTCTGGTAGCGCCCCCCGATGAAGAAATAGCCCGCCTGCCCCGAGGCGAAGCCGGGCTCGGCCGCGGTCTTTTGGGGGATCTGCGCGGCGCCCTGGGCCTGAGGCGGCGTCTGCCCGCGGGCCGGCCCAAGTGCGAGCACGGCGAGCGCCGTCGCCACCGCCAGTTTCGCGATCATGCCGCCCTCCCCCCGGATGCCCGTTCGCATCGTCGCCGCGCCCGGCTTATCGCGGGATTCTGGGGGCGGGGCCAGCCGTGCGGGCTGAGGTTTTCCCCGGTTTGACACCTGATCCGGGGCCCGGCCGGCGGCCCCGTCGCCGCGCCATCCATGCACTGGGCGCGCGATCCGCGTGTGCGGACGCACGCCATCGGCTCTGGACGCATGCCTGAGCCCAGCCCGGCGTGGTGGCGCGCGGGGGGCGCAGCCCATACCTTCACCTGTGTCGAAGACGAAGGTCTCTCGACCGGACAGGACTTGGAAGCCGAGCCGAGTTCTGCAATCCGCCCTTCGCATTAACCAGTTCTTCTCAGGTGACGGCCTACCGTCGCCGCCGCCAAGACCGTATTCAGGACGTCACGCCGTGGACCCCGCGACCGCAAAGACCCTCGTCTCCCTCCTCCTCGTCCTGGCGATCGTGACGTTCAGCCTGTTCGCCTTCGAGATGTTCGTCTCGGAGATCCTGCGCGACCTGCGGGCCGGCCGGGCCCGCCGCGCCGCGCGCGAAGGCGCCCGGACCGAGTAGGCCCCGGTCGCGCACCGAATCGCACGGCACCGCCGAATCCGGCCCGGTCGCGCGGATGCGGCGGGTTTCCTTGTGATCCGGTTAAGGTCTGGGCGCTAGGCTCCTCCGATCGGAGGATTTTTGGCATGCGGACCCTGCTCGTGATCGGCGCCGTGGGACTGGCGCTCACCGCCTCCATCGCCGAGGCCCGTCCCGGCCGCGGCCTCCGGGGCACCCTGCACGGCACCACCCTGCCCGTGCGCACCACCGAGGCGCTCAAGGCCGACGCTTCCAAGACCGACGCACCCGAGACGGAGCCGGCCGAGGCGCCCGCCCGCGTGGCCGAGGCCCCCCGCTACGTCTCCCTGAAGCCCGGCACCACCGGCAGCATCCCGGGCCCGGTGGCCGCAAGCCCCCCCGCGCCGCCGAAGCTCGCACCGGAGGAGCGGCCCCGCTGCGCCCCCGAGCGCCTCGTCGGCACCGGCGCCGGCTTCTGCCTGATCAACTGAGGGTTTTTTCCACGGGACGCCCACCGATACCGTGTCCGCCTGATCGAAGCGGACACGGTATCGGGAAGCCCGCGCAGCGCCTGAGCGAAGCCGAAATCCGCATCGCGAAGAGAGCGAACGGATTTCGTATGGGCGGGCGTCTCATGACGGGCACCGAGACCCGACGCGCCTCCCCTTTCGCACCGTGCGCACGCCTGCCGGCGTCCGCGCGGCGCTTGCCGTGACCGGTCTTCGCCGCCGGTGCGGGCCCACACGGCAAAGTCTTCGCATCGGGCGGAGGATCGGAGACTGCATCGGGACCGCGATCGACAGTCGAGCGGCGTCTCCCGTGCGTCATCGCCCGGAGCAACCCGATGATCAAAGCCGGTCCCGTCCTGATTCTCGCCGCCCTGCTGCCGGCGGCCCCCGCCCTCGCGCAGGGGAGCGCGGCCCAGCGCGCCGCCTGCACCCCGGA
>NZ_BPRB01000097.1 GCF_022179685.1 Methylobacterium trifolii | reverse complement strand
GCCGCTGGCCCTGGAACGGGCGGTCCGCCACACGCCGCTCAACGTCCTGTTCCGCCGCCCGCAGGCTCTTCACCTCGTCGCGGAGCGCCCGCCGGCCCGGCCCATGCTCCAGGCGGCGTGAGCGGGGCGGGGCGGCCTATGCCAGCCGCAGCAGCACGTGGCGCTTCTTGCCGAAGGACAGCTTGATCACGCCGTCTTCCGTGAGGTCGGCCTCACGCAGGACGCCGCGCTCGTCGGTGACGGCCACGTCGTTCACCTTCAGGCCGCCGCTCTTGATCTGGCGCCGCGCCTCGCTCGTGGAGGGGACGAGCTTGGCGTATTCCGGCCCGAAGGCGGTGAGCACGCCGATCCCGGCCTCCAGCAGGCTGCGGGAGACGGTGACGCTCGGCAGGTCGGCGGCCAAGCTCCCCTCCACGAAGGTCTTGCGCGCCGTCTCGGCGGCGGCCTCGGCCGCCTCGCGGCCATGCATCAGGGCGGTGGCCTCGGTAGCGAGCACCGTCTTGGCCTCGTTGATGCCGGCCCCGGTGCGGGCCGACAGTTCCGCGATGGTGTCCAACGGCAGGAAGGTGAACAGCTTGAGGAAGCGCTCCACGTCGGCGTCCTCGGTGTTGCGCCAGAACTGCCAGTACTCGTACGGGCTCAGCATCTGCGCATCGAGCCAGACGGCGCCGGCCGCGGTCTTGCCCATCTTGGCGCCGGAGGCCGTGGTCAGGAGCGGGCAGGTCAGGCCGAGCAGGCCCGGATGGCCCATGCGCCGGCCGAGGTCGATCCCTGTGACGATGTTGCCCCACTGGTCCGAGCCGCCCATCTGCATCAGGCAGCCGTGGCGCCGGTTCAGCTCCACGAAGTCGTAGGCCTGGAGGATCATGTAGTTGAACTCCAGGAACGAGAGTTCCTGGTCGCGCTCCAACCGCATGCGCACGCTGTCCATCGACATCATGCGGTTGACCGAGAAGTGCCGGCCGATGTCGCGCAGCATCTCGATGTAGTTGAGTTTGGTCAGCCACTCGGCGTTGTCGACCATCACGGCGCCGTTGCCGGAATCGCCGAACTCCAGAAATCGCGAAAAGGTCTTCTGGATGCCGGCCTTGTTGGCCTCGATCTGCTCCAGGCTCAGGATCTTGCGCGATTCGTCCCGGCCCGAGGGGTCGCCGACGCGGGTGGTGCCGCCGCCCATGAGGGCGATCGGCCGGCCTCCGGTCTTCTGCAGCCAGTGCAGCATCATGATCGAGAGCAGGTGGCCGATATGCAGCGAGGCCGCCGTGCAATCGTAGCCGACATAGACCGTCAGCCGGCCTTCCAGGGCGGCGGCGTCCACGCCCGCGAAGTCGGAGCACTGGTGGACGTAGCCGCGCTCGGCGAGAACCTTCAGGAACTCGGATTTCGGCACGAAGGTCTCGGCGGGGATCATCGGGAGGCTCGGATCTCGGGGCGGATGGGGGGACGAGGCGACAGGCGAAAGACGCTCGTGCTAGCACCCCGGGCAGGATGGCCGGGGTCTTAACAGGGCGACCGGAGAAAGGCACGGGGCGGCCGGGACATGAGCATGATGCGCGCGATCGGGCTGATGAGCGGCACCTCGCTGGACGGCGTGGACATCGCCCTGATCGAGACCGACGGGGAGCGGGTCCACGTGGTCAAGGGCCACAACAACTTCCTCGAACCGCTGGGCCCCACCGGCTACCGCGGCTACTCCGACGACGAGAAGGCGCTGCTGCGCGGGGCGACCAAGGACGCCGAGGGGGTGGTGCTGCCGGGAGACCGCCCCGGCCGGCTGCCGCAGGCGGAAGACTTCGTCACCGAGGCCCATGCCGAGGCGGTGGAGCGGTTCCTCGCCGAGAACGGCCTCTCGGCCTCCGCGATCGACGTGATCGGCTTCCACGGCCAGACCGTGATCCACCGGCCCGACCAGCGCATCTCGATCCAGATCGGCGACGGGCAGGCGCTGGCCGACCGGCTGCGCATCCCCGTGGTGTCGGACCTGCGCCGGGCCGACATCGAGGCGGGCGGGCAGGGGGCGCCCCTGGTGCCGGTGTTCCACAAGGCGCTGGCCGAGGCCTCGGGCTTCGAGGGCGCCTTCGGCATCCTCAACATCGGGGGCGTGGCCAACGCGACCTTGATCGACTCGAAGGGCGGCATGGTCGCCTTCGACACGGGGCCGGGCAATTCCCTGATCGACGAGTGGATGCAGGAGCGCGAGGGCAAGAACCTCGACGACGGCGGCCGCACCGCCGCCCGCGGCCGGGCCGACGAGCCCCTGCTCGCCTGGCTGCTGATGCACCCGTTCTTCCTGCGCCGGCCGCCGAAGTCGCTCGACCGCAACTGGTTCTCGCACAAGCTCGCGGGCCAGCTCACCACCGAGGACGGGGCGGCGACCCTCACGGCCTTCACCGCCCGCGCCGTGGCGCGCGCGGTCGACTACGCCCCCGAGGTCCCGACCCGCTGGATCGTGGCCGGCGGGGGCGCGCGCAACGGCGAGCTGGTGCGCCTGCTGAACTACCACCTGCGCGCCGAGATCACGACGGCCGACGCCATCGGCTGGTCCTCGGCGTATCTCGAGGCGCAGGCCTTCGCCTACCTCGCCGTGCGCTCCCTCAAGGGCCTGCCGATCACCCTGCCGGCGACCACGGGGGTGCGCGCGCCGACGACCGGCGGGGTCATGTCGCGGCCGTCATCGGCTAATTGAAATCATCCGGCTGCGGCCACCAGCGCGACGCGAGGCTACCACTCGCGAATTACTCTCGGCGCACCTCTCGCCAGCATCAGCGGCCGTGGCTGCGCGAACGGGACGCGGGCGGCGAAGGCTTGCGGACCTGTCCGACTTCGCCGGCCGCTGGAATCCCCTCCGGACCGCAAAAGAGTTGTCCGAAGCCCACTGGGCGATGCACGTCCTTGGCCCAACTTACGACCTCTGCGACATCAGTGATGGCAGACGGGCGTAGCGGCCGACCGGGCGAAGGCGAGGCAGGCTGGAACGCCGATCCTTGCGCCCGGCGCTCATTTCACGTTCTTGAGCAGGCAGATATAAGGGTTCTGTGCCCGCTGCTTGATGAAGCCATTGCCATCGAGCCGGACCAGGGTGCGCCGAATCGAGTTCGACTCATTCCCGCCGATTGTCATCGCGTAGCCTCCCGATACATCGGTGCCGACCTCGACGACGATGGCCGAATGGGACTCGTAACTCGAGTGGCTCTTGGCGTAATCGAAATTCAATTTACTGCCGCTGCGATTGTTCTGAACGATATCCCCGATCGCCGGCTTGGCCGCCTTGATATCGAGGCCTTGGAACGCGCCCGGGTTGTTGATGGCGGCGTTGACGAACACGGAATGCGCAGCCGCGAACTTGAACTCGGTTGCCGTGGCGCCCGCCTTCTTGACGCACCACGACACGAACACCGCCGACCATGGCACTGTCGTGCAGCTCGTAAATCCAAGCCCCAGATCAGTCCAATAAGCCCTGATTTGCTTGCAGAGGGCGGAATCGGCCTCGTCGAGCATATGGAATTTATCGTGCTGACCGAACGCCGTTACGGACAGGGATTTTGCGAAAACAGTCAATGGCATAGTCAACACCTAGAAATTTTTTGACATGACAACTGATTTCGATCTCCATAGCATCAATAAAATCAAAGCGATTCGCAACATAGTTTTTCAATGCAGTATTCGAACTAAAAACGAGATCCAAGAAATCGACAGGCGGATTAAAATCTTATCATGGACTTAGGGAGGCTCGGCGGAGCGCGCCGTTGGATCGCGCGCTGGCCCTAGCGGCCTCCTCGCGCTAGAGCGGGCGCGCCATGTCCCACAACAGCTTCGGCCACCTGTTCCGCGTCACCACCTTCGGCGAGAGCCACGGGGTCGCCCTCGGCTGCGTGGTCGACGGCTGCCCCCCCGGCCTGCCCCTGGAGGCCGAGGAGATCCAGGCCGAGCTCGACCGGCGCAAGCCCGGCCAGTCGCGCTTCACCACCCAGCGGCGCGAGCCGGACCAGGTCAAGATCCTGTCGGGCGTGTTCTCCGACGACCGCACCGGCGGGCGCCAGCTCACCACGGGCACGCCGATCGCCCTCATGATCGAGAACACCGACCAACGCTCCAAGGACTATTCCGAGATCCGGGACAGCTACCGGCCGGGCCACGCCGACTACGCCTACGACGCCAAGTACGGCATTCGCGATTACCGCGGCGGCGGCCGCTCCTCGGCCCGCGAGACCGCCGCCCGCGTCGCGGCCGGCGCCGTGGCCCGGAAGATCATTCCCGGCATCACCATCCGCGCCGCCCTGGTGCAGATGGGACCGCATGCGGTCGACCGCGCGGCTTGGGACTGGGAGGAGGTCGGCAACAACCCGTTCTTTTGCCCGGATGCCGAGGCCGCCCGGCACTACGAGGCCTATCTCGACGCGATCCGGAAGGACGGCTCGTCGGTGGGCGCCGTGATCGAGGTGGTGGCCGAGGGCGTGCCGCCGGGCCTCGGCGCACCGGTCTATGGAAAACTCGATTCGGACCTGGCGGCGGCGATGATGTCGATCAACGCGGTCAAGGGCGTGGAGATCGGCGACGGCTTCGCCGCGGCGGCGCTCCGCGGCGAGGAGAACGCCGACGAGATGCGGGCGGGCAACGACGGCCGGCCGCGGTTCCTGGCCAACCATGCCGGCGGCGTGCTCGGCGGCATCTCCACCGGGCAGCCGGTCGTGTGCCGCTTCGCGGTCAAGCCGACCTCCTCGATCCTGACGCCCCGGCGCAGCGTCACCGCGGACGGGCGCGAGGTGGACCTCGTCACCAAGGGCCGCCACGACCCCTGCGTCGGCATCCGCGCCGTGCCGGTGGCCGAAGCCATGATGGCGTGCGTGCTCGCCGATCACTATCTGCGCCACCGGGGGCAGGTCGGCGGCCCTTGAGCCGCCCTCCACCCCTTGCGTTTCCCCGCGCTGCCGGGAGCGATGCGCGACCCGAGGATTAAGTCCGTGCCCCACGCCAGCGTCACCGAAGCCATCGAGGCGTTCCGCCGAGGCGAGATCGTCGTCGTCACCGACGACGACGACCGCGAGAACGAGGGCGACCTCGTCGTCGCTGCCGCCCTCTGCACCCCGGAGAAGATGGCCTTCATCATCCGCAACACCTGCGGCATCGTCTGCGCGCCGGTGACGCAGGGAGAGGCGCGCCGCCTCCACCTCGACCCGATGGTGGCCTCGAACGACGCGCCGCTCGGTACCGCCTTCACCGTCACCGTGGACGTGAAGCACGGGCTCACCACCGGCATCTCGGCCGAGCAGCGCTGCAACACGGTGCGGGCGCTGGCCAACGGCAACATGGGGGCGGCCGACTTCGTGCGCCCCGGCCACGTCTTCCCGCTGATCGCCCGCGACGGCGGCGTGCTGATGCGCTCCGGCCATACGGAAGCCGCCGTCGACCTGTGCAAGCTCGCCGACCTGCCCCCCGTGGGCGTGATCTGCGAACTCGCCAACGACGACGGCACGGTGATGAAGGGGCCGCAGATCGCCGCCTTCTCCGAGACGCACGGCCTCCGGCGCGTCTCGGTGGCCGACCTCATCGCCTACCGCCAGGCCCGCGACCGGCTGGTGGAGCGGGTGGGGCACTTCCCCGTCAAGACCGAGTTCGGCCCGATGACGGGCTACGCCTACGTCACGCCCTTCGAGCCGATCCAGCAATTCGCGTTCGTGCAGGGCGAGATCGGCGACGGCCGCGACGTGCTGGTGCGCCTGCACCGCTCCGACGTGGTCGCCGACGTGATCGAGGGCGGCCGGCAGATCGAAGCCGTGATGCGCCGCTTCGCCCGCGAGGGCCGCGGGATCCTGGTCTACCTGCGCGACGGCACCGCGGGCGTGCCCCTCAACCGCGTGGCGGAGGAGGGCACGGAGGCCCAGCGCGTGCGCCAGTGGCGCGAGGTGGGCCTGGGCGCCCAGATCCTGCGCGACCTCGGCGTGGTCTCGATCCGCAACCTCGCGACCTCGTCGCGGGCCTATGTCGGCCTGTCGGGCTTCGGCATCGAGCTGTTGGGCGACGAGCCTCTGGAGGGGTGAGCGGCGGCGCGCCGTAGGCCTTCCTGCCGGTCCTGCCATCCGGTGAACCAGTAGATGATTAGGGCGAAGGCCAACACGACGAAGGGCCAGACGAAGAAGGCAACGATCTGTTCGCCGTTCATTCGATGAGCCTCCTGAGCACCCGTCGCGCCCCCAGATGTAGGAGCGATCCGATCGTCAGCCAAATCGTGCCCGTCACGAGCGCGACGGTCGGCGACGCCGTGCCGAGGAGTGCGGCGGTTCCCGGAGCGATGGTCCCCACCGCCACCGCCGCGATCGCGATCCCGTTGAACAACGTCGCCGTGAGCTTGGTCTGCTCATTGTGGACGAGCGACACCGCTCACCGCCCCATCAGGGCATCCACGTGGGCGGCCACCGATTTGGAGAGGCCCTCCAGGCTGTAGCCGCCCTCCAGCACCGAGATCACCCGGCCCTTGGCGTGGCGGTCGGCCAGGTCCATCAGCTTGCGCGTCGCCCAGCCGAAATCGGCGGCCTCCAGGCGCAGGTTCGCGAGCGGGTCGAGGCGGTGGGCGTCGAAGCCCGCCGAGATCACGATGACGTCCGGCGCGAAGGCGTCGAGGCGGGCGAGGATGCCGGCCTCGAACGCCTCGCGGAACACCGCCCCGTCGTCGTTCGGGCGCAGGGGCACGTTGACGATGGTGTTCTTGGTGCCCCGCTCGGAGGCAGCACCACTGCCGGGATAGAGCGGCATCTGGTGGGTCGAGGCGTAGAGCACGGCCCCGTCGTCCCAGAAGATGTCCTGGGAGCCGTTGCCGTGGTGCACGTCCCAGTCGACCAGGGCGACGCGGCTCGCCCCGTGCTTCACGCGGGCGTGCCGGGCCGCGATCGCCGCGTGGTTGAACAGGCAGAAGCCCATCGCCCGATTGCGCTCGGCGTGATGGCCGGGCGGGCGCATGGCCACGAACGCGTTGGCGCACTCGCCCGCCAGCACGGCATCGACCGCGTGCACGGCGCCGCCCACGGCGCGCAGCGTCGCCTCCAGGCTGCCCGGCGACATCAGCGTGTCCGAATCGATCGCGACCATCCCCGTGCGGGGTGCGGCCGCGACGATCGCCTCGACGTACTCGGCGGGGTGGGCGAGCGTCGCGACCTCGGCCTCCGCCAGAGGCGCCAGGGTCCGCACCAGACCGGCGAAGCGCTCGTCCTCGAGGGCGTGCTCGATCGCCCGGATGCGGTCCGGCCGCTCCGGGTGTCCCTCCGGCACGGCGTGGTCGAGGGCGGCCGGATGGCTCACGTACAGGGTCGTCACGGTCATCCCTCCCGGCTGTCGCGGCGTATCGGGGTCGGGCGCGTCTGTCGCGCGCCTGCAACAGGCCCCCGCAATGTGCCACGGGCCCGATGCGCGAGGCTACGGGCAAGTGTCTCGACGCGCTATGGTCTTGCCGCCTCCCTCATCTGATTCCAAAATCGGGAGGCGGCTCGGACGGTGGCCGGCATGCGCATTATCCCGATCATCGCGTGTGCCGTGCTGCTCACGGGCTGCAACTTCAAGGCGGTGCCCGATCCGACACTGTCGGCGCGGGACACCGCCTTCATGGCCCTGGTGCCGGACGCCGAGTTCGATCCGCACTTCGCCCGCTACCTCGTCAGCGATCCGACCAAGGAGCGCCCCGGCACCGTCGTGGTGGAGACGAAGGAGCGCCAGCTCTACCTCGTGCTGCCGGACGGCAAGGCGGTCCGCTACGGCGTGACGGTGGGCGACGAGGCCTATGGCTGGAGCGGGACGGCGACCGTCGACCGCAAGGCGGAATGGCCGGCCTGGAACCCGCCGGCCGAGATGGTGAAGCGCTGGCCCCACGTCCACCCGATGCAGGGCGGCGCGGCCAACCCGCTGGGCGCGCGCGCCCTCTACCTCTCCGACAAGGGCCGCGACACCCTCTACCGCATCCACGGCACCAACGAGCCGGAGAAGATCGGGCAGGCGGCCTCCTCCGGCTGCATCCGCATGCGCAACATCGACGTGGTCGACCTGTTCAACCGCGTGCCGGTGGGCGCGACCGTGATCGTGCGCTGAGCCGAAGCGGATCGCAGCAAGATTCCCGAAAGCCTCATTCGTGAGCCTGCTTTAACCTGAACGCGGGTTCAGATTTGCCCGTTAACCTCTGAAGACGATGCCGTCCCGTAAGGTCCAATACAGACAGGGACAAGACCGGCGACAACAAAAGCCGCGGAGGCATCAGACCATGATCAACGCTTCTCTTCAGCACTTCTGCAACCATGTCGTCCTCACCGGCGCCGTCACCGGCGCGGACGTGCGGACCCTGATGCGGGACATCCTGCCGGACGGGATCGCCAGCCGGGAGGAGGCCGACATGCTCATCGCCCTGGAGCGGGCGGTCCCGAAGGTCGATCCGGAGTTCGGCGACTTCCTGATCCCCGCGGTGGTGGACTTCGCGGTCTGGGGCGAGCGCCCCTCCGGCTACGTCGACCGTGAGGTCGCCGCCTGGCTCTCGGCCTCGCTGGCCGGCCGCGACGGCCCGACGCCTGTCGGCGCCCGGATCGCGATGGAGGTGGTGCGGGAGGCCCATGGCAGCGCCGAGGCGCTGATGATCTTCGCGTTGGAGGCCAACCGCTGGACCCGCGAGCCGGCCCGGCCCGTCCGCCCGCCCTTCGCGCTCGCCGCCTGAGCCGCATCCGCGCCCGGATCGTCCGGGCATCGAGGATCGTATCCGGACTCGGTCCGAGGCACAGCTTCCGTCCGCCGCGCATCTGCTTTATCGGGAACCTGAACCGGCCCCGGCCCGGCCGGCCACCCGACAGCCCAGACCCGAGTGCGGCACACGATGTTCGACAAGATCCTGATCGCCAACCGGGGCGAGATCGCCTGCCGCGTCATCAAGACGGCCCGGCGCATGGGCATCAAGACCGTCGCGGTCTACTCGGATGCCGACCGGGACGCGGTCCACGTCGCCATGGCCGACGAGGCGGTGCATATCGGCCCGGCCTCCGCCGCCCAGTCCTACCTGGTGATCGAGAAGATCGTCGCGGCCTGCAAGCAGACCGGGGCCCAGGCCGTCCATCCCGGCTACGGCTTCCTCTCCGAGCGCGAGGCCTTCCCCAAGGCGCTCGAAGCGGCCGGCATCGTCTTCATCGGCCCCAACCCTGCGGCCATCGCCGCGATGGGCGACAAGATCGAGTCGAAGAAGGCGGCAGCCGCCGCGAACGTCTCCACCGTGCCGGGCTTCCTCGGGGTGATCGAGAGCCCCGAGCACGCGGTCGAGATCGCCGACGAGATCGGCTACCCGGTGATGATCAAGGCGTCGGCCGGCGGCGGCGGCAAGGGCATGCGCATCGCCCACGCCTCCGGCGAGGTCGCGGAAGGGTTCGCCCGCGCCAAGTCGGAAGCCTCCTCGTCCTTCGGCGACGACCGGGTGTTCATCGAGAAGTTCATCACCGACCCGCGCCACATCGAGATCCAGGTGATCGGCGACAAGCACGGCAACGTGATCTACCTCGGCGAGCGCGAGTGCTCGATCCAGCGCCGCAACCAGAAGGTGATCGAGGAGGCGCCGTCCCCCCTTCTCGACGAGGCCACCCGCAAGACCATGGGCGAGCAGGCCGTGGCCCTTGCCAAGGCCGTGAACTACGACTCGGCCGGCACCGTCGAGTTCGTCGCCGGCCAGGACAAGTCCTTCTACTTCCTGGAGATGAACACCCGTCTCCAGGTCGAGCACCCCGTCACCGAGATGATCACCGGCCTTGACCTGGTCGAGCTGATGATCCGGGTCGCGGCCGGCGAAGAGCTTCCCCTCACCCAGGACCAGGTGAAGCTCGACGGCTGGGCGGTGGAGAGCCGCGTCTACGCCGAGGACCCGACCCGCAACTTCCTGCCCTCGATCGGACGGCTGACCACCTACAGGCCGCCGGAGGAGGGCCGCCAGGGCAGCGCGATCGTACGCAACGACACCGGCGTGGAGGAGGGCGGCGAGATCGCGATCCACTACGATCCGATGATCGCCAAGCTCGTGACCTGGGCGCCGACCCGGGCCGAGGCGATCGAATCGCAGGGCCAAGCGCTCGACGCCTTCGCCATCGACGGCATCCGCCACAACATCCCGTTCCTCTCGGCCCTGATGGCCCATCCGCGCTGGCGCGAGGGCCGGCTCTCGACGGGCTTCATTGCCGAGGAATTCCCCGAAGGCTTCGTCGCCCCCGAGCCCGCGGGCACGGTCGCCAAGCGGATGATGGCGGCGGCGGCCGCCATCGACCACAAGCTGAACCAACGCAAGCGCGGCATCTCCGGCCAGATGCGCGACCCCGGCCTGCTGCATTTCGAGCGCGACCGCGTCGTGCTGCTGGCGGGCCAGTCCTATCCGGTCACGGTCGACGCCCACACGGACGGGCTTGCCGAGGACGGCGTCGTGGTGACGGAGGCCGACGGCAGCGCCCAGGTGGTCGAGAGCGCGTGGCGGCCGGGCGAGCCGGTCTGGACCGGGACGATCGGTTCCGAGCGCGTCGCGATCCAGGTCCGCGGCCTCCTGAACGGCGTCAGCCTCCAGCACGCGGGCGCGGCGGCCGAGGCCCGCGTCTACACCCGCCGCGAGGCGGAACTCGCCGCCCTGATGCCGGTCAAGGAGCAGGCGGGCTCGGGCAAGCAGGTGCTCTGCCCGATGCCGGGCCTCGTCAAGCAGATCCTGGTCACGGAAGGCCAGGAGGTGAAGAACGGCGAGCCCCTGGCCATCGTCGAGGCGATGAAGATGGAGAACGTGCTGCGCGCCGAGCGCGACGCCACGGTGGAGACGATCCACGCCAAGGAGGGCGACAGCCTTGCCGTGGACGCGGTGATCCTGGAATTCGCCTGATCGCCCGGTCGTCGGCCCGGCCTCGCCGGTCGGACGCGGCGGGTTAGCAAGCGATGCCCCTCTACTTCGCCTACGGCGCCAACATGGACGCCGCCTCCATGGCCCTGCGCTGCCCGGCCTCGCGCCTGGTCGGGCAGGGGCGGCTGCGGCGCCACCGCTTCGTCATCATGCGCGAGGGCTACGCCTCGGTGGCGCAGGACCCGGCCCGCACGGTCTGGGGGGTGCTCTGGGACCTCGCCCTGGCCGACGTGCCGGCGCTGGACCGCTACGAGGGCGTGTCCGGCGGCCTCTACGTCAAGGCCCTCCAGCCGGTGGGCACCGAGGCCGGGATCAAGCGGGCGCTGATCTATCTCGGCCGCAGCCGTGGCCTGGGTGCCCCGCGCCCCGGCTACCTGGAGAGCGTCCTGCGCGCGGCCGAGGCCGCGCAACTGCCGGCCCTCTACAGGCGCGAGATGCAGGGCTGGCTGCGCGGGCCGCCGGGTTGAGCGCTGCCATGCAACGTCCGGGACCATGCGCCGTTCTCCTTCCCGGCGAGCCTTCGGGAGTGCACGTTTGGGCGGGACCAGGACCATCGGCGTCGTGATCGGCGGCCGGGTGCAGGGCGTGTGCTACCGGGTCTGGACGCAAGGCGAGGCCCGGCGCCGGGGCCTTGCCGGCTTCGTCCGCAACCGCGCGGACGGCCGGGTCGAGGCGGTGTTCTCGGGGACCCGAGAGGCCGTCGAAGCGATGGTGGAGGCGTGCCGCACAGGCCCGCCCGGCGCGCGCGTCGAGGCCGTGACGGTCGGTGAGCCGGCGGAGGCGGGGCCCTGGTCCGATTTCGCCATCCGGACGGATTGAGCGGCTCAATCGTCCGACGTCGAGAACAGGCGCGGCACGAACCGGTCCAGCACCGTGGCCTTGGCCGCGGGCCTTTCGCGGGCGATCCGGGCGTGCCCGTCGGCGAGGTAGCGTCGGTAGAGGTCCCTGCGGGGGCCGGGCGGGATGGTCTCGACGCTGCCGCAGCCCGCGAAGTGGAGGAGTGCGACCGGCTTGTTCGTGGCCGGATCGACCAGGCCCTCCGCGGTCTCGGCGTAATCGAAACCGTACCAGGTCCGCGTCGAGAGCGGCGTGCCGGCTTCGTCGAAGTCGATCGTGCGCTTGCCGGCCACGTCGCAGGCGAAGTTCAATAGGGGCTGGTCGTCGTTCGAGAGCTTGGCGACGCGCTTGTACAGGAACAGCTCCGCCAGCACCGCGTGCACGATCATCTCCAGGGGGAAGGTCTTCCGCGAGGCAAGGAAGCAGCCGGTGCTGAACTCCTTCGATCGACGGATCAGCCCGTCATGCAGATCGTGATACGATTCGCCCGGTGACATCTCGGAGAAGATCAGGTCGACCCGGTCGAGTGGCGTGTCCGTCCAGGGACGGAGATCCCGCAACACGATGGTGTTCACATCCAGAAATAGAAATTTGTCGACCTCGATCGTGAAACACGCGAGTTTTCTGAGACGATCGTTGGCAGCACCATATACAATTCGGCTTATATTTTGCAAAGCTCGAATATCGTAGGTATCGTAATACTGAAAGTCGTATATCTCCGAAAGAATATCGATCTTGTCGATGCCGTTCGTGTAGGGAATGCATATCAATGGGATTTCCGGCGAATTCTGCCGGGCGCTTTCCAGGAACGCGACCGTCTGATCGAACAGCTGATCGCTTGCACAAAACACGACGGGCGTATTCAACGTCATCATCCTTACTCGAACGCGAATTCGTGCATGGGCCGGTACGACGCAGGTGCGTTGTTCACATCGGCACGCTACCGCATCGTTTGATCGTCTTGTCGTATAAGGCTCGACTTCACCCCGCAACGGCCCGAATGGCCGACAGCACGTCCTCGCGGGTTCTCGGCCGGCGCAGTTCCGAAGTCCAGAAAAGGAAACCCTCCTCGTCCGCGAGGCGATCGAGATGATGGAGGTAGACGTACCGGACCCAATCCTCGTCGCTCAGAAGGCCGAGGGCATCGGCACGGCGGAGCGTCACGTCGTAGAGCCAGTCGTCCTTGAGGCGGATATCCGTCACGATCAATCCGGCATCGCGCGCATTCGCCTTCAGGGTCCACGGCGTATAACCGCACAGATGGAAATCGCCGGGGTAGGCTTGCGTCCCATAGACCATCTGAACGAGATACTGCTGCATCTCTTCGGTCTGAAAGTCTGCACGGCGACTCAGGATGGCCATATCGTAGAAACTCGGGACGCGCACTTTCAAAGTACCCGTCGACGACAACAGGCGCCCCCATTCTCGAAGCGACGCGACTTGTGCGGAGCGCTGGATATGCTCCAGAACGTCCTGCGCGACGATCTCCTCGAAATAGTCTGCCGGCAGCATCGGGAGATCGGTGATGTCTGCAACGAGATCGGGACCGTGCCAGTCCCCATTGTCGACGTTCAGGTAGCCTTTTCGAATGTCGTAGCCGCATCCGACGTTCAGGAATTTCGGCACCGGGTCCGGCAACCGATGCCGCCTGGAGTCGTCTTCGTTGGCGATAGTCATGGACGGCTTCTCGTGCTGTAATTGTCTACGTTATCTGAAATAACACCACGATGTCCTTGCGCGCACGGGCGCGTGCACGCTGGTTTGCCCATCGCCGTCTTATGATCCCATCGGATCGTCGCCGCTGGCGTTCCCGCCGGAGGAGTCGCGTTGCGGATCGGGACTTCGGATAAGGACTCCAGCCGCGGCGCTCCCGGTTTCCCACACGGTTACCCATCCGATTTGGAGGGGTACCTATCATATCGCGTTCCCTGTGTGGCGAGGCCGCCCGATCGCGTGCATGAGGGCCTCGATACGCCCGGGGCCGGCGCCGTTCGATCCCGGGGACATGTGCGGCCCTGCCGACTTTCCGACCGTGAACTCGGGCGATAAGTCCGCCACGCGCCGTTTTCGCACGTGCCCGCCGCGTACGATCGCTTACTGTATGCGCGGTGGCATCGAGCCCGCAGCCAGACCGCCGGAGACCATGACCGACATCGCCGCCGGCACCACAGCCTTCTCGACCCTCGACCTCTGCGCGCTGATCTACTTCGTGCTCGCCTGGGTCGGCTACGGCCTCTCGGTCGGGCGCCTGCGCGGGCGGATGGTGTCGCTCAGCCAGCTCATGAACCGCCAGCGCGAGGTCTGGGCGCGGCAGATGGTGGCGCGCGACAACCGGGTGGTGGACACCACCATCAACGCCTCGCTGCAGAACGGCACCGCCTTCTTCGCCTCGACCTCCCTGATCGCGCTGGGCGGCGTTCTCACCCTGTCGCGCTCGGGCGACGACGTGCTCACCCTGTTCGGCACGCTGCCCTTCGGGAGCGTGGCCACGCGGGCGACCTGGGAGATCAAGGTCGCGGGGTTGGCCGTCGTCTTCGTCTACGCCTTCTTCAAGTTCGCCTGGGCCTACCGGCTGTTCAACTACGGCGCCATCCTGTTCGGGGCGGTGCCGCCGAAGGGCTCGGGGGCGAGCGAGGCCACGATGCTCAAGGCGGCCCTGCGGGCGGCGGCCATGAACATCGCCGCCGGCAGCCACTTCGCCCGCGGGCAGCGGGCCTTCTTCTTCGCGCTGGCCTATCTCGGCTGGTTCGTGAGCCCCTACCTGCTGATCCTCTCGACCACCGGCGTCGTCCTGGTGATGTGGCGGCGCCAGTTCGCCTCCGAGATCCGCGCGGCGATGCTGGCCGAGGACGACCCATCGGAGCGCACCCCATGACCACCGACGCGACGGCCGAGATAGAGGAGACGATGCTGCGACTCGTAGCCGAGCGGGGGGCCGGCAAGACGATCTGCCCGTCCGAGGTCGCCCGCGCGCTCGGCGGCCCGCATTCCGAGGGCTGGGGCCCGCTGATGCAGCCGGTGCGGCGGGTCGCGGTGCGGCTGGCCAAGGCGGGGCGCGTGGCCATCCTGCGCAAAGGCCGGCCGGTCGATCCGGACGATTTCCGCGGGATCTACCGACTGGCGCTGCCGCCGGCGGACGAGGGTGAGTCCGGGGCCGGCAGCCAGTCGTCGGTGTAGCCGGCGAGGCGGTAGACCAGGAGGCCGAGCCATTCCTTGGCCGCGAGGTCGAGCTGGAGCAGCCCGTCCGAGGCGAAGGTGTTGGGCCGGCGCAGGTCGCCCCAGCCGCGGGTGCGGTAGTCGACGGGGAAGGCGGTGACGGAAAAGCCCGCCCGGCGGAAGCAGCCCATCGCCCGCGGCATGTGCCAAGCCGAGGTGACCAGCAGCCAGCGCTCGCCGGGCTTGGGCTGGACCATGGCGGCGCTGAAGCGGGCGTTCTCCTCGGTGTTGCGCGAGCGGTTCTCCAGGATCAGGCGGCTGCGCGGCAGGCCGAGGGTGTCGGCAAAGCGCCCGACCACGTCGGCCTCCCCCAGGGTATCCTCCCGCAGGCTGCCGCTGCCGCCCGAGAACACGAGGCGCGCGGCGGGATAGCGCCGGGCGAGGTCGGCGAGGTAGACCGGCCGCTCGCCCGCATCGTTGAAGATCACCTGGTTGCGGTCCATCGACGCGTCGGCGTCGACGCCCCCGCCGAGCACGACGATGCCCGTCACCGGGCCGCCGTCGTCGGAGAAGGACGGGAAGCGCTGTTCGAGCGGCATCAGGCCGAGGACGGCGCCGGGCAGCAGGCCGCCTGCGACCAGCCCGGCGGCGCCGATGCCCACGCACCACGCGCCGGAGCGCCGCCAGCGGGTGGCGAAGGCCAGCACGAAGCCGGCGAGGACGGCCAGGATGCAGAAGTTCGACGGTGTGATCGCGTAGAACAGCACCTTCGAGAGCGGGAAGAACATCGACTTACATCTCGCGTCGAAGGAGGGGAGCGACGCTCAGGCCGGCTTCGTCTCGGCCTGGAAACGGGCGAGCGTCGCCGCATCCGGCGGCAGGAGTTCGTGCAGGCCGACTCCCTTCTCGGCCTCGCGCTGGAGCCAGAGATCGAGGCGCTGCTGCTCGACGGCCTCCAGCGCCACCGCCTCGGCGATGTCGTGGGGCACCACGACGACCCCGTCCGGGCCGGCCACGACGATGTCGCCGGGATGGATTGCGGCACCCGCGCAGGCGATCGCCTCGCCCGATCCCGCCAGCGCGAGGCCGGGCCCGGTCCGGTCGCCGGGATCGCACCAGACGGCGAGGCCACCCGAATGGTCGAGGTGGCCGTCGGTGACGAGGCCGGCCGCTCCACGCTGGGCGAGGCGGGCGGCCAGGATCGCGCCGAAGGGCAGGGAACTCCCTGAGCCGCCGGCATCGACCACCACGACGGCGCCCTCGGGCACCGCCTCGACGGCGTCGGCCAGGGACGGGCCGGCGCCACCGCGGGCCGGGATCAACCGCAGGGTGAAGGCCGGCCCCACCGCATTGCGCGAGGACGAGCGGATCGCCAGGCCCCGGAGCAGGCAGGCCGGCACCCCGCGCCGATGGAGCGCGCGCGCGAGGCTCGCCACGGTGACGGCCTCGAGGGCGTCGCGCAGGGTGGGATCGATCGCCATGGGGCCGCTCTCCGTATGATGCTTGGCCCAAGGTGGGCCTTGCCGGGCACCCGGCAAGGTCGGTCTCCAAGGCGGCTCAGGTGATCGGCTCGGCCATCACGCGGGCCGCACCGGGTCGCGCCGCGATGCGGGCGTACCAGAGGCGCAGGGCCGGGCGCTCAATCAGCGGGACCGGGAGGTTGAGCCAGCGGTGGGCCGCGCAGCCGAGCGCGATGTCGGCGATGGAGAAGGTGCTGCCCACCACGAAATCGCGCCCGGCAAGGTGCGCGTCGAGGATCGCCGCATGGACCTCGCCCTTCGCGAGCGACGCGTCGATGGCCGCCCGGTCGCGCTCCGGCTCGGGCGCGCGGTAGAGCTGCCAGAAGGCGTCGCGCATCGCCGGAGTGAAGCTCGTCGCCTGCCAGTCGAGCCATTGGTCGATCCCGGCCCGCCCCCGCGCATCCTCCGGCCAGCGCAAGGGGGCGCAGGTGCCGGCGAGGTAGCGCAGGATGGCGTTCGACTCCCAGAGCACGAAGCCGTCCTCCTCCAGGGTCGGCACCAGCCCGTTCGGGTTGAGCCTGCGGTAGGCCGGGTCGTGCACCACCCCGTGGGCGCCGCCGGCCTCGACCCGCTCGTAGGCGAGCCCGGCCTCGTCCAGCCCCCAGAGGGCCTTCTGGACGTTCACGGAGTTCGCCCGCCCCCACAGCCTGCGCATGCCGCGTCCCTTCCTTGCCAACGATCGCCGACTCTGTTGCACTCGACGCGACCCAGCGTCACCTGTCGTCCAGGAACCATCGATGTGGTCGGTGATCTTCCATGATGCCTTCGTGCCGGAATTTAAGGCGTTGGACGACGGGGTCCGCACGGCGATCCTGACCTACGCACGGGCGCTGGCACTGGAGGGGCCGCAACTCGGACGCCCCTATGCCGACACGCTCCACGGCTCCCGTCATGCGAACATGAAGGAACTGCGGCCGACCGTGAACAGGGTCGAGTGGCGCGTGGCCTTCGCCTTCGATCCCGAACGGCGCGCGATCCTGCTGGCCGCTGCGGCGAAGGGCGGAAAGAAGGATCGAATCGTGTACAAGCGGCTGATCGACTTGGCGGATGCGCGATTCAGTCACCATCTTGCCCGATCACCCTCCACGGGGAGGTAGCGGCATGCCGATCGCACTCGAAGATCTGTTGAAGGACGTGTCGCCCGATCAGCGGCGGGACATCGAACGAGACGCTCAACGGATCGCGGCCGACAACAGGACGCGATTGCAGGAGGGGCGAGCCGGCACGCCAGTCGGGCGACCGCATCGCCTCGCCACCGCGATCTTCTCGGCCTGCGCGCATCCCCAATATCGGGACGCGATCCTGGCCGACCTCCACGCGCAGTTTCATGAAAATCTGCACCGGCATGGCCCGAGGCGGGCATCGGCAATCTATTGGCTCGATACCTTTAGGTCGATCGTTCCGCTCCTGATGCTGCGCACCAGCCAGATTTTCGCTCCGGCGTGGCTGTCGAGGCATCTGGTAAAAGCGCTGACGCGCTGGACACGATAGATCGCGACGGCATTCGATAGTCCCGGAGCGCCTCAATCGCCGGCTGTCGGCGGATAGGGGTGCTCCGCGCCCTGCGGATCGGTGACGCGCGTGCCCTCCGGCGCCTCGTGCAGGTAGGACGGCCCCACCGGCACCTTGCCGTGGCCGCCGGGGATGTCGAGGACGTAGGCCGGCTGGGCGAGGCCCGAGAGGCGGCCCCGCAGGGCCCGCATCAGGGCCTGACCCTCGGCGAGCGAGGTGCGCAGGTGGCCCGTGCCCGGCGCGAGGTCGCCATGGTGCAGGTAATACGGCTTGATCCGGTTCTCGACGAAGGCGCGCATCAGCGCCTCCAGGGTCGCGGCCTCGGCGTTCACGCCGGCCAGCAGCACGGACTGGCTCACCATCGGAATGCCGGCATCGACCAGCCGGGCGCAGGCCGCGCGGGCGGCGGGCGTGAACTCGCGGGGATGGTTGGCGTGCAGCGCCACGAACACCGCCCGCCCGAACGCCTTGAGGGCGCCGACGAGGGCAGGGCTCACCAGCCCTGGGCTCACCACGGGCACGCGGGTGTGGACCCGCAGCACGCGCACGTGCGGGATCTCGGAAAGGCGCGTGGCGATGACGCGCAGGCGCCGGGGCGACAGGGCGAAGGGGTCGCCCCCCGTCAGCACCACCTCCCAGATCTCCGGCCGGGCCGCGATGTAGGCCAGGGCCGCGTCGAGCTGGGCCGCGTCGAGGGCGCCGAGGCCGTCAGGACCGACCACCTCCCGGCGGAAGCAGAAGCGGCAATAGACCGGGCAGGCGTGGAGGGGCTTGAGCAGCACCCGGTCCGGGTAGCGGTGGACGATGCCGGGAAGGGCTGTGTGGGCGTCGTCGCCGATCGGGTCGGCCCGCTCCTCGGGAGTCGTCGCGAGTTCCTCGGCGCGGGGTACGAACTGGCGCGCGATCGGGTCGGCGGGGTCGCCCGCGTCGATCAGCTCGGCCATGTCCGGCGTCAGGGAGACGGCGTAGCGGGCGGCCACCGCCTCGATGCCGGGCAGGGCGGCGGGATCGACCAGGCCCGCGGCGACGAGGTCGGCGGGCGTGCGCAGAGCCCGGTTCATGCGCGCGCTCCCGCCACCGGCGTCCAGATCACGTCCTCGATCTGCGGCGCGCCGGAGGCCAGCATCACCAGCCGGTCGAAGCCCAGCGCGATGCCGGACGCCTCCGGCATGATCGCGAGGGCGGCGAGGAAGTCCTCGTCCAGGGGGTAGGACTCGCCGTAGACCCGCAGCTTCTCCGCCATCTCGGCCTCGAAGCGGCGGCGCTGCTCGGCCGGGTCGGTCAGCTCGCCGAAGGCGTTGGCGAGTTCGACCCCGCAGGCATAGAGCTCGAAGCGCTCGCAGACCCGCGGATCGTGCGGGCAGGGGCGGGCGAGCGCCGCCTCGCTCACCGGATACTCGCACAGGATCGTCGGGCGCTCCTGACCGAGGTGCGGCTCGATCCGCGCGACCAGCACCCGGCTGAACAGGTCCGCCCAGGTGTCGTCGGCCGCCACCCGCAGGCCGGATTCAGAGACCGCGGCCGCCAGGGCTTCGCGGTCTCTGAATCCGGC
>NZ_BPRB01000096.1 GCF_022179685.1 Methylobacterium trifolii | reverse complement strand
CCACGATGTGGCGCACGCCCGCATCCCAGTACGACTGCACCACCGCGTCGATCTCCTCGCGGGTGGCGTTGACGCAGGTGAGGTGGGCCGCCGGCTTGAGGCTGGTCTCGGTGACCATGCGCGCCACGGTGTTGTGGGTGCGCTCGCGGGTCGATCCGCCGGCCCCATAGGTGACCGAGACGAACTTGGGGCCCAGCGGCGCGAGGCGCTCGATCGAGGACCACAGGATGCGTTCCATCTCCTCGCTCTTGGGCGGGAAGAACTCGATCGAGACCCGGATCGGGTGGTAGCCGTCGCGGCTGGCGCGGTGGGGGGGGCGGGGCATGGCGTCGTCCTCTATGTCGGTCGGTTCAGACGATGGTTTCGGAATGGATGGGCCGGGGCGCCGTGTCTAGGCGACGGCGCGTTCCGCCTCTGTGGCGGCGGCCCCGTCCGTGGCGAGCCACAGGGTGACGGTGAGCTGGGCCTGCTCGGTCGGTGCAAGATCGCGGGTCTCGACCGTGCCGAGGCCGGCCTCCTCCAGCCACCCGGCGACCTGCTCGGCCGCGAAGCCGAGGCGGCGGTGCGCCTGGGATTCGCGCAGGAATTCGAGGTCGTGGGGCGCGAAGTCGACCACCAGCATCCGGCCGCCCGGCGCGACGAGGCGGGCGGCCTCCCGCAGGGCCCGGGCCGGGTCGTCCAGGTAGTGCAGCACCTGATGCACCAGCACGAGGTCGAAGCTGCCGCGGCCGAAGGGCGGCGCGTGGATGTCGCCCTGGCGCAGGTCGACCCGCGACAGGCCCATCCGCTCCAGGTTCGCTCTCGCGACGGAGAGCATGGCGTGGCTCGAATCGAGCCCCGTGGCCCGGCCTGCGCGCGGGGCCAGCAGCCCGAGCATGCGGCCGGTGCCGGTGCCGAGGTCGATCAGGCTGCGGATCGGCCGGGGCCCCAGGGCCTCCAGCACCGCGGCCTCGACCATCGCCTCGGGCACGTGCAGGGAACGCAACTGGTCCCATTTCGGGGCCAGCCGGGCGAAGAAGGTCTGCGCCGTCTCGGCGCGCTGCGTCCGGACGGCTTCGAGCCGGGCCCGGTCCTCGGAGAGGGGCGCGCTGCCGCGCTCCAGGCCGGCGATCAGCGGATCGACCAGTCCGGCGCGATGCTCGGACAGCCGGAAGAAGGCCCAGGCCCCCTCGCGGTGACGCTCGACCAGACCCGCCTCGACCAGGAGCTTGAGATGGCGCGAGATCCGCGGCTGCGACTGGCCGAGGATGTCGGTGAGGTCGGAGACCGACAACTCCCCGTCCGACAGCAGCGCCAGGATGCGCAGGCGCGTCTCCTCGGCTGCCGCACGGAGTACGCCCAGCGCGTCGGGGAACGAGACCGGGGCCGTAAGGCTGGCGCGATCGAGAGACATAAAGATATCTTTATGTTTGTTCGTGCAGGGAGGCAAGCGGCTTTTTCGAGGCAGCCAAGCCTCAGTGCAGCCAGTACTTCTCGGGCTCCAGCGGCTGCGGCAGGGGCTCGCCCAGGGCGTCGAGGACAATGCGGTCGACCGAGCGCAGCAGGGCGTCGAGCGGCAGATCGTTGGGCTCCAGGCCGAAGGGCTCTTCCAGTTCGTCGCCGAGGGCATCGAGGCCAAAGAAGGTGTAGGCCACCAGCATGACCGCGACCGGGGTGGCCCAGCCGAGGGAGGCCGAGAGGCCGACGGGCAGCAGCAGGCAGTACAGCCAGGCGGTGCGGTAGAGCAGGAGGGTGTAGGCGAAGGGGAGCGGCGTGCCCTGGATTCGCTCGCAGGCGGTCTGGATCGCCGACAGTTCCGAGACCTTCCGCTCCAGGGTGCCGAACAGGATGTCGCTGAGGGCGCCCGCCCGCATCGCGCCTGCGAGGTCGGCCGACAGCCCGGTCAGCACCGCATCGGTCGGGCTCGGCCGGCCCGCGAGCAGGGCTGCCTGCGCCGGCGTCAGCCAGGGGCCGGCGGCCTGGGCTTCGTCCCCCTGGCGAAGCCGCGCATGCAGGCCGTGGGCGAAGGCGGACAGACGCCTCAGGGCGGTGCGGCGCAGGGCCTCGTGCTCCGGTCCCGGCAGCAGGGCCGGCAGGAGGCGCGCGAGGCCGCGGACTTCGACGATCAGCGAGCCCCAGAGCTTGCGCGCCTCCCACCAGCGCTCGTAGCAGGCGTTGTTGCGGAAGCTGAGGAAGATGGAGAGGGCGAGGCCGATCAGCGTGAACGGGCCTATGCCGGCCGAGACCGGAAACGCCTCCGGCCAGCGCCGCTCGGCGGCCACCACGGCACAGGCGATCACGCCGATGGCGAGCACCTTCGGCGCGATGCGCGGCAGGATCGACCCCCGCAGGGTGAACAGGATCGCGAGGAAGCCCGGGCGCGGTCGGATGATCATGATTCGGCATTCGGCACGACCGGTCGGTCGGTCCGCTTTACACCGCTCGGCCTGCAGTGGAGCAAGGGCTGTCCACGCCGGGGCTTGATGCCTTCGGGCGTTCGGCGCATGGCCCGATCCGGCCTCGACGGGATGCTGATTCGCAAGGCACGGGCGGAGGAGCGGGAATGTCGGGCGATCTCTCGGAACGGCTGGGTCTGTCCCACCCGATCGTCCAGGCTCCGATGATCGGCCCGAAGCCCGCGCTCGCCCATGCGGTCTCGGCGGCCGGCGGCCTCGGTTCGCTCGGCTGCGCCGCGATGAGCCCGGATCAGGTCCGCGCGGAGGTCGTCGCCCTGCGGTCCGTGACGGACCGGCCGTTCAACCTGAATTTCTTCGCCCATCGGCGCCCGGTGCCGGACGCGGAGCGCGAGGCCGCCTGGGGGGGGCGGCTCGCGCCCTACTACGCCGAGTTCGGCCTCGACACCGATGCACCCGTGACCACCCCTGAGCGCGTGCCCTTCGATGCCGCGATGGCCGCCCTCGTGGCGGAGCTCCGGCCGGCGGTCGTCAGCTTCCATTTCGGGCTGCCCGACGACGCGCTGCTCGCCCCCGTCCGGGCGTCCGGCTGCCTGGTCTTCGGCTGTGCCACCACGGTGCGGGAGGCGCGTTGGCTCGCCGAGCGGGGCGTGGACGCCGTGATCGCGCAAGGGTCCGAGGCGGGCGGACACCGCGGCATGTTCCTCACGGAGGACGTGGCCGGACAGGTCGGAACCTTGGCGCTGGTACCGCAGGTGGTCGACGCGGTCCGTCTGCCGGTGATCGCGGCCGGCGGCATCGCGGATGCCCGCGGCGTCGCGGCAGCCTTCGTGCTCGGCGCCACCCTGGCCCAGGTCGGCACCGCCTATCTCCTCTGCCCGGAGGCCGGCATCTCCGAGCCGCATCGTGCCGCCCTGCTCGCCGCGCGGGACGAGGACACGGCCCTGACCAACGTCTTCACCGGCCGGCCGGCGCGGGGCTTGCTGAATCGGGCCCTGCGCGACCTCGGCCCGATGGATCCGCAGGCGCCGGCCTTTCCGCGGGCGGCGCCTGCCCTCCAGCCCCTGCGCAACGCCGCGGAGGCGCAGGGCTCGGGCGATTTCTCGCCCCTCTGGTCGGGACAGGCTGCGTCGCTGGCCCGCCCGATGGGCGCCGGCGACCTGACGCGGCGTCTCGCGAAAGGGGCGGACCTGGTGCGCGCGCGGTTCCCGGCATAGGTCGGCTCCGGCCTACCAGAGCCAGGCCGCACCCCGCACGCCCGACGCGTCCCCGTGCAGGCTCGCGCGGATGGGCGTGTCGAACGCGTCCGAGAAGACGTGCGGAGCGGTCGCCGCGGGAAGGCCGTGGATCAGTTCCGGCACCCGCGACAGGCCGCCGCCGATAACGATCACGTCTGGGTCGAGGATGTTGACGACGTAGGCTACGCTGCGCCCCAGGCGGTCGAGATAGGCGGCGATCGTGGCCTGCGCCTCGCCATCCCCCGCCCGCATCGCGGCGACGATCGCCTCGCCCGGGAGGCCGGAATCGGTCCGCCGGGCGTGAGCGGCGGAGAGGCCGGGGCCGGAAAGCCACGTCTCAATGCAGCCGCTGCGTCCGCAATAGCAGGCCGGCCCCGGCCGTTCGTCGTCGCGCGGGCTCGGCAGGGGGTTGTGCCCCCATTCCCCGGCGATCCGGCCGCGGCCGGACAGGGCCCGCCCGTTCAGGGCGATACCTGAGCCGACGCCCGTCCCGAGGATCACGGCCCAGACGACCTCCGCCCCGGCGCCCGCGCCGTCGACGGCCTCCGACACTGCGAGGCAGTTGGCGTCGTTCTCGGCGCGGACCGGCCTGTCGAGGAGGCGCTCCAGATCGGACACGAAGGGCTGGCCGTTAAGCCAGACCGAGTTGGCATTCTTGATCAGGCCCGTCGCCGGGGAGACCGCGCCGGGCATGCCGAGCCCGACGCTGCACCGGCTGCCGGCGTCGCCTTCGAGGCGAGCGACGAGGGCGGCGAGCGCTTGCAGCGTCGCAGCATAGTCGCCGCGGGGGGCGACCACCCGCCCCTCGGCCCGGACGGCGCCCTCGCGATCGAGGACGATCCCGGCGATCTTGGTGCCGCCGAGATCGATGCCGAGGCGCAGGGCCCCGGCCATGTCCGGCCTACTCCGCCGCGGCGATCTTCGGCGCGCCCACCTTGGACGCGGGATCGTCCGTGGCCATCGGCTGGGGCGAGTCGTCGGAGATGTGCGTCCCGATCGAGAATGGGTTGGCCATCACCTCGTTGAGCTTGGCGACGTCCAGTTCGCCCTCCCAGCGCGAGACGACCACGGTGGCGACGCCGTTGCCGATCAGGTTGGTGAGCGCGCGGCACTCCGACATGAACTTGTCGACGCCGAGCACCAGGGTCATCGCCGCAACCGGCACCGGATTGCCGGGAATGGCGGCTAGCGTCGCCGCCAAGGTGATGAAGCCGGCGCCCGTGACGCCGGACGCGCCCTTGGAGGTCAGCATCGCGACCAGGAAGATCGTCGCGTACTGCCCGAAGGTCAGGTCCGCGCCCACCGCCTGCGCCAGGAACAGCGTGGTGAGCGTCATGTAGATGTTGGTGCCGTCGAGGTTGAACGAATAGCCGGTCGGGATGACGAGGCCGACGACCGAATCGGAGGCGCCGAGCCGGCGCATCTTGGTCATCATGTGTGGCAGCACCGTCTCCGAGGAGGAGGTGCCGAGCACGATCAGGAGTTCGTCCTTGATGTAGGCGAGGAACCGGAAGATCGAGAAGCCGCAGAAGGCCGCGATCCCGCCGAGGATGACTACGATGAACAGCAGCGACGTGGTGTAGAACGTGCCGACGAGCCAGGCGAGGTCGACGACCTTGCCGATGCCGTACTGTCCGACCGTGAAGGCCATCGCGCCGAAGGCGCCGATGGGGGCGAGCTTCACGATCAGGCCGATGATGCGGAAGAACACCTGTCCCGCGGAGTCGATGCCGTGGGTGATGGCCTCGCCCCGCTTGCCCATGCCGGTCAGCACGCAGCCGGTGAGGATCGAGATCAGCAGGACCTGAAGCAGGTCGCCGGTGGCGAAGGCGTCGAAGAAGCTCTTGGGGATCAGGCCGAGAATGTGCGCGATGGTGGAATCGTTGGCCGCCTTGCTGGCGTAGCCCTCGACCGCCTTGGCGTCGAGCTTGGACAGGTCGGCCCCGAAGCCGGCGCCGGGCCGGACCACCTCGCCGACGACGATGCCGATCAGCAGGGCAAAGCTGGACACCACCTCGAAGTAGATCAGCGCCTTGAGCCCGACGCGGCCGACCTTCTTCAGGTCTCCGATCGAGGCGATGCCGTGCACGATGGTGCAGAAGATGATGGGCGCGATCATCATCTTGATCAGGGCGATGAAGCCGTCGCCGAGCCACTTCATCGACTTGCCCCAGTCGGGGCTGACGTAACCCAGCAGGATGCCGAGCGCGATGGCGATCAGGACCTGGATGTAGAGCACCTTGTACCAGGGCTCGTGTACGGCCGGCTGCGCCGCGGGCGCTCCGTGCGTCGCCGCTGCTTGGGTCATCTGCGCCATGTGATTATCCATGCACGAGTCCGTGCACCCTCCCGATTTTGGGGCAAGCTAGCGAAGATCGGGGGGCGGCTCAACGGCCGCTCAGTACTTCCACCCGGCCGGAGGGTGACAAAAACCTGTCGATTGCGCGACTTCAGGCTTCTGGAAAAGAAGAACTCGCCGCATTCCTGTAATCGCGGCCGAACTTCAGCAGGCGCCGGACATTCCAGTCCACGGCCGCCGCCTCATCCCATCACCGGAGGCTCGCGTGCCCCTCGTTCGCCACTTCCAGGCCGCTGTCGTCGGCGGCCTCGTCTCGTGCGGCGCGTTAATGCCCGCGCAGGCCGGTATCGTCGCGCAGATCGACCAGTCCCGCCAGCGCATGCGCGTCTTCGTGAACGGCGCGCTCTCGTACGATTGGCCGGTTTCGACGGCGCGAAGGGGCTTCTACACCCCGAACGGCTCGTACCGGGTCGGGCTGATGGCACCGATGTGGCGCTCGCGCAAGTACCACGGCTCGCCGATGCCGCACGCGATGTTTTTCCGCGGCGGCTACGCCATCCACGGCACCTACGCGGTCGGGCAACTGGGCAGCCGGGCCAGCCACGGCTGCATCCGCCTCAGTCCGGGTAACGCGCGTCAGTTGTTCGGTCTGACCCGCAGCTATGGGGGGGCAAGCGTAGTGATCCGCAACTGAGCGTACAGAACGCTCTCCGCCGAAATGGACATCGGTTCGGCGTCAGGGAGCACGTCACATCAAAGGCCGAAAGCGATGCCCGACCGCACTGCGATCGGCCATCGTTCCAGGTCGCCCGATCGGATCAGGTCTGCTGCGTCCGGCGCGGCCGCACGGTCCAGCGCTCGAAGGCCGCAGCCGGGTCGTCGGACTTCACGGGCTCGGCCGCCGGCTCGTGCGGCGTCTGGATCGCGGCGCCGAGCGCCTGGGACAGACTCTCGATCACGTCGTCGATGCGGGCGTCGGACTGCGGCAGGTCCTCACCCTGCGGGGCGGCCGGAGCGGCGCGGGCGCTCTCGGCGGATGGAACTCGCTCAGCAGACGCGGATTCCGCTGCCGGGGTCTCCGGTTGGTGTGCGACCTCCGCGGCGGGCATTGCTGCGACCGCCGCTGCGGGTACGGCGGACGCGCCGGTCATGCGGCGAAGGCTACCCAGCCCGTCGTCGGTCTCCGGCTTCTGCTCGGCCGGCCGGGTTTCGGGCGGGCGTGGCGCGTTTCCGTAACGGCCGAAGCCGAAGCGCGGCTCGATCAGGTCGAGCACCGCGTCGAGGGCGGCGTTGCTGAGCTGAAGCTCGCCGGCCTGCGGCGGTCCCTGGAGCGCCACCGCCTGCCGCTCGTAGGCAGCATCGTCGGTGACCTCGCGACCGAACCAGACGGGTGCGGAGAATCCCTTTGCGTCCGACTCGCTGTCGAAGCCGACGCTGATCACGTCGAGGCTACCGGGGCTGACGTAGCGGTCGATCAGCACTTCGCGGCCTCCCAGCGAGACCGATGTGCGGTCGTAGGCCGCCTTGCCGGGGCACACGTCGAGGAGCGCGTCGCCGTGGGCGCGGGGCACGTCGGTGCGCTCCTCGCCCAGCGTCCCGTCCGCGGCCTTCGTCACCAGCACGAGGTGGCACTGCTGCCCGTCGACCCGCACGAAGGATGTGCGGCCGGCCTGCGCCGCGAAATAGCCCTCGGTGATCCGGGCGCCGCCGCGTTCCTTGCGGATCAGACGCACGAGGGACGGGGCCACGAGAAACCGCCGAACCATGCTCATACTCAACCTCCCCACAGGGGCCTAAGACGCCACGACGGCCAAACGTCCGCCTGTCATGACATCTGCAGGCTCGAAGGCGAAGCGTGAAGTCGTAACCTCGCGCTTTCCCGGGGGAAACTTCTACAGGTCCTAGACCGATCCCGGAAATCTTCGACTGCCCGGACTCGGATCGGAAAAGCGCCGACATCAAGACGGTTCGCCGCCGGCTTTCCTCGCGGGCCTGCGACGCTCAGGCCGCACCGTCCTTCGGTTCGAAGGTCAGGGCCGCGCCGTTCATGCAGTAGCGCAGGCCGGTCGGGGCCGGGCCGTCGTCGAAGACGTGCCCGAGATGGCCCTTGCAGCGGGCGCAGTGGACTTCGGTGCGCACCATCCAGTGGCTGCGGTCCGCCGTCGTCTCCACCGCACCCGGGACGGGATCGGAAAAGCTCGGCCAGCCCGTGCCGGATTCGAACTTGGTGCCCGATACGAAAAGCGGCTCGCCGCAGCCGGCACAGGCGAAGGTGCCGGGGCGCTTCTCGGCGAGCAGGCAGCTCGTGCCGGCACGCTCCGTGCCGTGCTCGCGCAGGACGCGATACTGCTCGGGGGTGAGGGCGTTCCGCCACTCGGCCTCACTGCGGGCCTCGGGCGCCGCCGTCGTCGTCGCATCGGATGCGGCCATGGAATCCTCCTGTCGGTTCGCTTGGCTGATATGGGACGTCGCCGGCATTCCGGCGAGCGTTCAGGCCGCCGCGCCCACGGTGTCGGCCATCCGGGCCTGCCGGGCACCGAGGGGGAGAGCGGGCCCCGTGGTGGTGTCCTCGCCGGTCTGGTGCTCGACCTCGGCGTTGATCTCGCCGCCGACGAGCACGATCGTGGACGAGATCCAAATCCAGGTCATGAAGCCGATCACGGCGCCGAGGGAGCCATAGGTCTCGTTGTAATTTCCGAAGTTCGCAACGTACCAGGAGAACAGCAGAGAGGCGGCGAGCCAGAGCAGGCCGGCGACCACGCTGCCGATGCCGACCCAGCGCCAGCGCGCCCGCTCCCGGCTCGGCCCGTAGCGGTAGAGAATCGAGAGGCCGCCGAGCAGGACGACGAGGAGGGCCGGCCAGCGCAGGCCCGCGAGCAGCCAGGCGCCGTCGCTGATGCCGACGAAGTTGAACACCACCGGCAGGATAACGATCGAGGTGAGGGCGAAGATCACGAAAACGAGCGCGCCCACCGTGAAGGTCAGGGAGCGCAGGTTGAGCATGACGAAGCTGCGCTTCTCCTGCTCCTCGTAGACGACGTTCAAGGCATCGAACATCGCCTTCATCGCTGCGTTCGCACTCCACACCGACAGCACGAGACTCGTGAAGAAGGTGACGCCCAGCGTCCCCCCGCCCTTGGCCGCGATGCGCTTCACCTGCTCGCCGATGATGTCGATGGCGCTCGACGGCAGCACGCCCTGGAGCGCCGCCAGATGCTCGTTGATGACGTTCACGTCGGCGAACAGCCCGTAGCAGGAGACCAGGGCCGCCACCGCCGGGAAGAGGGAGAGCAGGGTGTAGAAGGTCACGCCTGCGGCTACCGACAGTACGCGGTCCTTGACGAATTCCAGGTAGACGCGGACGGCGATGTCCTTCCAGCCCGCGCCCGTGATCTGTTCCGGGCTGCGGGCCTGCCGGCCCCGCTCGGCTTGCGTCGCCGCCACGAGCTGCGCCGCGCGGCCCGAATGGGAGCGGGCGCCGGTGTCGTTCCGCTTCGCCTCCGGCTCCTTGACGGTCCCGGACGCCGAAGCGGTTCGCCGGGGCGCCATGGCGAGCGCGATCAGCGCCGACCCGAGCAGGAGGGTCCAGAGGACCGCGGCGTGGTCGGGGCCGGCATTCGGACGCGTTGGAGTCGACATCGGCGGATCGATTTTTTTACGCGGCGTCCCAGGGGGGGCGCTGCTCAACGTAGTCTCGCCTTGGCCGTTCCTCGGCCCCCGAGATTCCCTGTGTAGGCAGCGAGGCGGCGACCCCGAACGCCCTTCGCGCCGGCCGAAGGCAGCGTGGCGGATTCACGAATTGCGGGAGCGAGTTTCCGGCTCCAGCCTCCCCGGAGGATAGGCGCCACGGAGAGGAGGAATCGGCCATGCCGGACGATCCCAACGGGTCCAGTCACCAGACGAAGAGGCGGCGGCGCTTCGCCCACGCGGTCATCGCCGTGACGCTGATCGCGGTCTGGCTCGACCGCCGCGACGGCATCGCCTCCGTCACCGACCTCGGGTGTCGCGATGCCGGGCGCCCCGTTCCTATCGCGACGGACGCGATGGTGCGGGACATGCTGTCCCGCGATTGAGGTTCGCGCCTCAGCCCTTTCCGGATTCCGCATAGAGCCCGGCATGATCCTCGCGGAGCCGGTTCTTCTGGACCTTGCCCATGGCGTTGCGGGGCAGTTCGTCCACGAACAGCACGCGCTTGGGGCACTTGAACCGGGCGAGGCGTCCGTCGAGGTGGGCGAGCACCGCCGCCTCGTCCGGCGCGTCGGCGCCGGCGACCACCACCGCCGTGACGCCCTCGCCGAAATCGGAATGCGCCAACCCGATCACGGCGGATTCGACGATGCCGGGCATCGCGTCGATCTCGGTCTCGACTTCCTTCGGATAGACGTTGAAGCCCCCGGTTATGATCAGGTCCTTTCCCCGCCCGACGATGTGGACGTAGCCGCGGGCATCGACCTTGCCGAGGTCGCCGGTGACGAAGAAGCCGTCCGGCCTGAACTCGGCGGCGGTCTTCTCGGGCATCCGCCAGTAGCCCTTGAAGACGTTGGGACCCTTCACCTCGATCATGCCGACCGCGTCCGTGCCGAGTCCATCCCCGGTCTCTGGGTCGACGACGCGCAGCGACACCCCCGGCAGGGGCGTGCCCACCGTGCCCGCGACCCGCTCCCCCTCGTAGGGGTTCGACGTGATCATGTTGGTCTCGGTCATGCCGTAGCGTTCGAGGATGGCGTGGCCCGTGCGGGCCTGCCACGCGCGGTGCGTCTCGGCGAGCAGCGGCGCCGAGCCGGAGACGAACAGGCGGATCGAAGCCGTGGCTTGGCGGTCTAGTCCGGGTTCCTTCAGGAGGCGCGTGTAGAACGTCGGCACCCCCATCATCGCCGTTGCCCTCGGCATCAGCGCGAGGATCGCCTTGGCGTCCAGGCGCGGCAGGAACAGCATCGAGCCGCCCGAGGCCAATACCGTGTTGATCGCTACGAACAGCCCGTGGGTGTGGAACACCGGCAGCGCGTGGATCAGCACGTCGTCGTCGGTGAAGCGCCAGTGATCGACGAGCGTGCGGGCGTTCGAGGCGAGGTTGTCGTGGCTCAGCATGGCGCCCTTCGAGCGCCCGGTGGTGCCGGAGGTGTAGAGGATCGCCGCCAGGTCGTCGGGGCCGCGCGCCACGTCGGCGAAGGCACCGCCTTGCGCGTCGGCCGCGTCGGTGATGCTGCCGCGACCGGCGGCGTCGAGGGTCAGGACCCGGCCGATCCCGGCCATGTCGGCCACGTTCGCCAACGCTTCGGCCCTGGCCGGATCGCAGACGAAGACCTTCGGCTCCGCGTCGCCGAGGAAGTAGGCGACCTCGGCGGCCGTGTAGGCGGTGTTGAGGGGCAGGAAGACGGCGCCCGCCCGCACCGCGCCGAGATAGAGGAACACCACCTCGGCGCTCTTCTCGACCTGCACCGCGACCCGGTCGCCGGGCTTCACGCCGGCCGCGACCAGGGCGTTCGCGTAGGCGCCCGAGCGGTCGGGACTCTCGGCGTAGCTGTAGCGGCGCCCGTCCGGCGTCTCGATGAAGGTCTTTCGCGACGGGTCGGCGGGCAGGCTGTCGCGGACCAGTTGGAACAGGTGATTCGTCATGACGGGGCGCCTAGCACGGGACGACACTTTGGCGGGAGCCTCGGGACCTCAAGCCTCCGCGAGCGCGACGGCACGCGGTGGCGGCAGGTTGGAGCGCAACTCGCGCGAGACCGCGCCGGAGGCCGCGACCGTGCCGAGGTTGGCGTAGGTCTCGTGGTTCTTCTCGATGGCCGAGAGATCGTAGAGGTAGTTGACCATCAACCCGTGGGCCTGACGGAGGCCCTTACGCGAGACGTCGCCGAGGAAGTTCACCCGCTCCAGCCGGGCGCCGTTGCCGAGGTGGAACCGGGCCACCGGGTCCATGGGGCGCCCGCGCGGGTTCTTGGCGCGCAGGAAGTAGGCGGCGGCCGCCGGCATCATCGCCTTGCGCACGGTCTCGGACTTGGCCTTGTCGGTCGGCCAGTCCGGATCGTCCAGCAGGCGCAGGGCCTCCACGTCCTCGCGGGTGAGCCCCTGCGGAGCGACGGCCCGGCGCTCCCGGTCGAGCCAGGCGGAAAAGCCCGGCACGGGCGAGAGGGTGACGAAGGTCTTCAGGCTGGGGATCTCGCGGGTGATGTCCTGCACCACCTGCTTGATCAGGAAGTTGCCGAAGGTTACGCCGGCGAGCCCCTTCTGGCAGTTGGAGATCGAGTAGAACACCGCCGTGGTGGCGGCCTTGAGGGGCAGTAATTCGCGCTCCTGCGACAGGATCGGCGTGATGGCCGGCGCGATGGCGTTGGTCAGCGCCACCTCCACGAAGATCAGCGGCTCGTCGGCCAGCGCCGGGTGGAAGAAGGCGAAGCAGCGCCGGTCCGGCGGCTCGATGCGGCGGCGCAGGTCGTTCCAGTCGGCGATCTCGTGCACGGCCTCGTAGCGGATGATCTTTTCCAGGATATGGGCCGGCGTCGTCCAGTCGATGTGGCGCAGCACCAGGAAGCCGCGGTTGAACCACGAGGCGAACAGGTGCTCGAAATCGCCGTCCAGGCTTTCGGCGGCGTCGACCAGGGTGGGGTCGGCGCCCTCCTCCCGCAGGGACTTGCGCAGGTCGAGCAGGTCCTCGCGCATGCGCACGAGGCTCAGGGTTCCGTCTTTGGCGAGGTTGAGGCGCCGGATCAGCTCCTGGCTGCGCGGCTCGGCCGCCTCGTGCAGCAGACCCAGGCGCGCGCGCGTCGGGGCGGCGCGATAGGCGTCGATGGCCTCGTCCACCGCGGCGTGGTCGGCGTCGAAATCCAGCGCGATGAGGCGCAGGAAGTCGAGGCGCTCGGCCTTGGCGAAGCTGGCGTAGCGGTCGAGGATGAGCCGGGCCAGCGCCACGCCCGACGCCTCGCCGCGGCGGGAGATCAGGTCGTCGCAGAGCTTGACCAGTTCGGCGGCGTTGGCCCGCCCCGCGAGGTCGCCCCGCCCGATGCCGATCAGGTCGCGCCCGCGATCGCTGATCGTCTGGAGGAGGTCGCCGAAGAATGAGATCGCCGCCATGAAACGCCGTCCGCGCCCCGCCACTGTCCGGCCTCGGCGGCACCCGCGCCGCCGCGGCCTGTCCGCAGGCTTTGCAGTTTAAGGCGAAGGCCACGCGACGGCCAGGGTCGGACGCACAGAAGCCGCAGGGCGCGAACGCAAGAGGCGGCTAGGGCCGGTCGTCGCCCAGCCCGGCGACCACGGCCCGGTCGGCCCGCTCGCGCCAGTCCCCGAGGCCGTACTGGCGGGCGAAGCGCAGTTCGGCGGCGCGGCGCGCCCGGTCCGGGTCACGCGCCCTCTGGATTTCCACTGACCCGACGGTGAAGGGCACCCCGAGAATGTCCTTGGCGAAGTCGACGCGGTAATTCGGCATCCGAGACTCCCTGTTGTCCCGCGGATCGCCGCGGCCCGACGGGCGCGAATCGGTCACGCGCGGCGGGAGTGGGACATTTGAACCGGAATTTCCGTATTCTTCAAACCGGTTACGTCCGATCCTGCCGCAGTGGGGATCGCGCCTGACAGAATTCAAATGGTGAGGGGATGCCGGCGCGGGAAGCGGCTGCGCCATTCTCGCGCGCCCGGTCCGTCTCCGCACACGGTTGCCAGGACCGGTCCGGCGCCATAGCGAAGGCTCCCCTCCCCCTCCAGGATGTCCGATGACCCCACCGCGCACTCGTTCGCGTCACCCGAAGGCTCGGCCGTGAGCGGAGGACAGGGGGCGGCGCCCTTGGAACTCACGGCGCGGGCACGGATCGGCCTCACGCTGATCGCGGGCGGGGCGGTCGCCAACATCTACTACAACCAGCCGCTGCTGGCGGTGCTGGGCTCGGAGTTCGGCCCGCGGGCGGCTCTTTGGGTACCGACCGCGTCGCTGACCGGCTACGGCCTCGGCATCCTCGGGCTCGTGCCCCTTGGCGACGGCCTGTCCCGCCGCAGGCTCATCATCGGCCAGTTGCTCGCCCTGAGCCTCGTGCTGGTCGTGGCCGGCGCCAGCCCGAACCTCGCCACGCTCGCGCTGGCGAGCCTGTTCATCGGCATCCTCGCCTCGGCGGCGCAGCAGGCGTTGCCGTTCGCCGCCGAACTCGCGCCGGATGCGACCCGTGGCCGCATCGTCGGCCAGGTGATGACGGGGCTGCTCACCGGCATCCTGCTGGCCCGCACGGTCAGCGGGTTCGTCGGCGCGCATCTCGGCTGGCGGGCCGTGTTCTTCGCCGCCGCCGGCGTCGCCCTGGCGATGGCGGGGATCGCCGCCGCGACCTTGCCGCACACGCCTCAGACCCGGCGCCTGCGCTACCGGGCCCTGATGCTCTCCCTCCTGCACTTGGCGCGGACGCAGCCGGTGCTGCGCAATGCGGCCTTGTCGCAGGCGCTGCTGTTTGCCAGCTTCAACGCCTTCTGGGCGACGCTCGCCCTCCTGGTCGAGGCCGAGCCCTTCGGCCTGACCCCGGCCGGGGCCGGATTGTTCGGGGTGATCGGGGTCTGCGGCGCGCTGGTCGCGCCGGTCTCGGGGCGCTTCACCGACAGGCGCGGCGCGCGGCCGGTGGTGATCGGCGGCAGCCTCCTGGTCGTCGCCGCCTTCGTCGTCCTGTGGGCGGGCACCTGGTCCCTCGTCGCTGTGGCAGCCGGCGTGCTGCTGATCGATGTCGGCATGAACGGGGCACTGATCGCCAACCAGACCCGCGCCTACGCCGTCGTCCCCGGCGCGCGGGGGCGGATCAACACGGTCCTGTTCACAACGATCTTCGCCTTCGCGGCCTTCGGCGCCTATGCCGGATCGCAGGCGTTCCTGCTCGCCGGCTGGCCGGGCGTCTGCGCCGTCGGGTTCACCCTCTCCGGCCTGGCCCTGCTCGTGGCGGTGCTGGACCGGCAGGGGCGGTCCTGACACGGCCTATCGCAGCATCCGCGAGAGCCGGCACCACTCTCCCTTGTCGGCGGGCAGCCCGAACCGGAGCTGCGACGGCCGCTCGGCGAAGCGCCGAACGTAGATCCCGGCCTCGCCGAGGCGCCGGAACAGGGCAGGCCCGTCCGGGAAGGCGGCGGTGCGGAACAGCCGCGTGCCTCCGATGAGCGTGCCGCCGGCGCGCGCGATCATCCGGTCCAGCCGGGCGGCATCCCCGGCTCGCGCGGCGGCGTTCGCCGCAAGCCAGGGCCGGTCGGCGAGCGCCGCGCGGCCGATGGCGAGCGCCGGCCCGGACACCGCCCAGGGTCCGAGCGCCGCGGCCAGTGCCGCCGCCCGCTCGCTGTCAGCCACGGCGAAGCCCAGGCGCAGGCCGGCGAGCCCGAAGGTCTTCCCGAAGGAGCGCAGAACCACGAGGCCCGGCCCGACCTGCGGGCACACGCTCTCGACGGGCTCGAAATCGGCGAAGGCTTCGTCCACCACCAGGAAGCCGCCGCGCGCCTGAAGCGTTTCCGCCAGGGCCAGCAGCGCCTGCGCAGGCCGGACCCGGCCATCGGGGTTGTTCGGGTTGACCACCACCGCGACCCGCGCGTCGCCCACCCCGGCGATGTCCGACACGGGGCGGACCGTGTGCCCCGCCCGCCCCCAGGCGGCGGCATGCTCGGCATAGGTCGGACCGACCACGGCCACGTCGCACGGGGCCATGAGCCGCGGCAGCGTCTCGATCAGGATCTGCGTGCCGGGCGCGGGCACGATCCCGGCGGCAGTGGGCGCGCCGTAGGCCCGCGCGGCGGTCTCGCGCAGGGCGGCGTGGTCGGCCGCCGAGGGCAGGCGCTGGAACAGGCTGGAATCGAGGGGCGGACAGGGATAGGGGACCGGATTGATCCCCGTCGAGAGGTCGATCCAGGGTTCGAGCGCCCCCGGAAACAGCGCTCGCGCCTGGTCGAGGTCGCCACCATGGGCGACGGGCGTGCCCCCCTCCCCCCGAGCAGAATGTCCTGGACCGCCCTGACTCATCCGCCCGACACGCTCGCCATCCTCGCCCTCGCCCTCGCGATCGAGGCGGCGGCCGGCTATCCGGACGCGCTCTACAAGGCGCTCGGCCACCCTGTCACCTGGATCGGCGCCCTGATCGGCCGGCTCGACGGATGGCTGAACCGCGGCAGCGATCGTGCGCGCCGGGTGAAGGGCGTCGCGGCGCTCGTCCTGCTGGTCGGCGTGGTTGCGGCGGCGTCCTTGGGGCTGACGGTCCTCGCCGCGCTCACCGGGCCCATTGCGGGCATGCTCGCGATTGCCCTCCTCTGTGCCACGCTGCCGGCGCAGCGCAGCCTTCACCGGCACGTGGCGCGCGTGGCCGAGGACCTGCGCGGGCAGGGGCTGGTTGGCGGCCGGGTGGCGGTGTCGATGATCGTCGGGCGCGATCCTGAGACCCTGGACGAGGCCGGCATATGCCGGGCCGCGATCGAGAGCCTCGCCGAGAATTTTTCCGATGGGATCGTGGCGCCGGCCTTCTGGATCGGCCTCGCAGGGCTGCCGGGTGGTGCGGTCTACAAGGCCGTCAACACCGCCGACAGCATGATCGGCCACCGCACGCCCCGCCACGCCGCGTTCGGTTGGGCCGCGGCCCGCTTCGACGACCTCGTCAACCTGCCGGCCTCACGCCTCTCGGCCGCATTGATCCTGGCCGCCGCCACTCTTCACCGCAATGCCTCGGCCCGGGGCGCGCTGGCCGCGATCCGCAGGGACGCGGGACAACACCGCTCGCCCAATGCCGGCTGGCCCGAGGCCGCGATGGCCGGTGCCCTCGGGCTGCGGCTGGCAGGTCCCAGGGTCTACGGCGGCACGCGTGTCGCGGATGCCTGGATGGGCGACGGCCGGGCCGAGGCCGGCCCGGCGGACGTGGAGCGGGCCCTGGCCCTCTACCGCACCGCCTGCGCCATGCTCTGGGTCCTCACCGCCGCCGGTGCGGTGCTGATGCTCGCGGTCTGATCCGGTTCAGCGCCCCGCGCCGGAGGCGGCCGGGCTCTCGACGAAGTCGTGCACCGGGGGGCCGGCCGTTCGCCGCGCTGCGTCCCGCCGCAGGGCGGAGAGCACCACGAACATCAGGATGGCCCCGACCGTCAGGCAGGCGGAAAGGAAATACATCGGCGCGAAGGTGCTGCCGGTCCGGTCGCGGATGAACGGCACCGCGTTCTGCGAGATGAAGCCGCCGAGGTTGCCCACGGAGTTGATCGCGGCGATGCCGGCGGCCGCGCTCGCGCCCTTGAGGAAGGTCGCCGGCATCGACCAGAACACCGGCTGGGCCGAGAACACGCCGGCCGCCGCCACGCAGAGGAAGGCGAACTGCAGGCTCGGATACGGCACCACGACGCTGGCCGCGAGGGCGGCTGCCGCGATCAGGCCCGGGCCGGCCACGTGCCAGATCTGCTCTCCCGTGCGGGCGGAGTGGCGCGGCACCCACCACAGGGCGAAGGCCGTGACGATCCAGGGGATGATGTTGATGAAGCCGTTGGCGGTATTGGACACGCCGAAACCCTTCACCACGGTCGGCAGCCAGTAGCTCAGGCCGTAGGCGGCCAGCGGGAACGCGACGTAGACGGAGGCCAGCATCCAGACCCGCTTGTCGAGCAGCGCCTGGAACGGGTTGCCGTGCTCCACGTGCCCGCCCGTGTCGCGCTCGTGCTTCAGGGTGCGGGCGAGCCAGTCCCGCTGCGCAGGGGCGAGCCAGGGCGCCTTCTCCGGCCCGTCCGGCAGGATGCGGAGTACCACCACCGCCAGGACCAGGGCGGGCAGGCCGGTGGCGACGAAGACCCATTGCCAGCCCTTGAGGCCGAGCAGGCCGTCGAGGTCGAGGAGCGCGCCGCCGATGCCGGCGCCGACCGCGTTGGCCAGCGCGCTGGCGATCATGAACCAGCCGATCATCGCCGCCCGGTGGCTCTGCGGGAACCACAGGGTGAGGGCGAAGAGCACGCCGGGGAAGAAGCCGGCCTCGGCCACGCCGAGCAGGAAGCGCAGGACGTAGAACATCGCCGTGTTCTGGGTGAAGCCCAGCAGCACCGTGACGAGGCCCCAGGTCGCCATGATGCGGGCGAACCAGCGCCGCGCGCCGACCCGCTCCAGGAACACGTTGGCCGGCACCTCGAACAGGAAGTAGCCGAGGAAGAACAGGGACGCCCCGAGTCCGTAGACGCTCTCGGAGAGCCCCAGATCCCCGACCATCTGGAGCTTGGCGTAGGAGATGTTCTGCCGGTCGATATAGGCGATGAGGTACATCAGCCCGAGGAGCGGCATCAGCCGCAGGGTCACGGTCCTGACCGTCTCCCGCGACAGCCTGTCGTCGCCGGGCCTCGCCTCGAAGGGCCGGACATCGACGGGCCGGGTTGGGGCTTGCATCGCCACGGGCGTTCCTCGACCGGATCGCTGCGGCCTTCTCGACGGGGCCGCACTCGGACGAAAACCCTACGCGCGATCCCGGCCCTTGCCTACCGAGAGGCGAGGTCGAGAAGGCGGTCGCAATCGACATGCGCCTCGATGTGTCGCGCCAGCCCGTCGAGCACCCGCTCGATCCCGGCCTCGTAGGAGGCGCCGTCCGAGGTCGCGCCGAGGCGCGCGAGCCAGGCCGCGCGCTGCCGGTCGTCGGAGAACAGCCCGTGCACGTAGGTGCCGCAGACCAGCCCGTCCGGCGAGACCGCCCCGTCCGCGCGCCCGTCGGCGAACCGCAGCAGCGGGCGGCCGGCATCGGGCCCGCGCGTCTCGCCGACATGCATCTCGTAGCCGGAGAACGGGAGGTCGTCGGTGAGGCTTCGGCCGGTCACCGCCGCCAGCCGCTTCAGGGGGGTCATCACGGTCTCCACGTCGAGGAGCCCGAGGCCGGGCCGATCGCGCGGCGCCCCCTCGATGCCGTGCGGGTCGCAGAGCCGGCGACCGAGCATCTGGTAGCCGCCGCAAAGCCCCAGAACCCGGCCGCCGCGCCGGACATGGGCGCGGATGTCCACGTCCCAGCCCTGCGCGACCAGGAAGTCGAGATCGTCGATCGTGGTCTTGGAGCCCGGCAGCAGCACGAGCCCGGCATCCCCGGGGATCGCCTCGCCCGGCCGGACCAGCACCACCTCCACCGCCGGCTCGGTCCGCAGGGGATCGAGGTCGTCGAAGTTGGCGATCCGCGGAAACACCGGCACGGCGATTCTTTTGCAATCTCCCAAGCCCGGTGCGGACCCGATGAGACCGAGCACGTCCTCCGCCGGCAGGCGGGCGGCCTCGGGGAAGTGGGGGATCAGGCCCAGCGCCTGCCAGCCGGTACGCGCGGCGATCAGCGCCATGCCGTCCGAGAACAGGCTCGGGTCGCCGCGGAAGCGGTTGACGATGAAGCCGACGATCATCGCCGCGTCCTCGGGGTCGATCACGGCCTTGGTGCCGACGAGGCTGGCGATGACCCCGCCCCGGTCGATGTCGCCCAGCACCACCACGGGCGTTCCCGTGGCGCGGGCAAAACCCATGTTGGCGATGTCGCCACGGCGCAGGTTCACTTCCGAGGCCGAGCCCGCCCCTTCCACGAGGACGAGGTCGGCCTCCGCCGCCAATCGCGAAAAACTGTCCTGCACCGCCTCCATCAGCCGAGGCTTCCAGGCCTGGTAGTCGCGGGCCTTCACGGTCGCGACCATGCGGCCCTGCACGACCACCTGGGAGCCGACCTCGCTCTGGGGCTTCAGGAGCACCGGGTTCATGTGGACCGAGGGCGGCACGCCCGCCGCGCGCGCCTGGAGCGCCTGTGCCCGGCCGATCTCGCCGCCGTCCGCGGTGACGGCCGCGTTGTTCGACATGTTCTGCGGCTTGAACGGGCGTACCGCCAGGCCGCGCCGGGTGAAGGCGCGAGCGAGCCCGGCGACGATGAGCGACTTGCCGACGTCGGAGCCGGTCCCCTGGATCATCAGGGCACGGGTCATGAGGTGTGCGGGTGCATCAGAACTCGATGCCTTCCTGCGCCTTCACGCCTGCCGAGAAGTGGTGCTTCACGTTGCCCATCTCGGTGACGAGGTCGGCGGCCTCGATCAGGGCCGGCTTCGCGTTGCGGCCGGTCACGACGACGTGGAGGTCCGGTCGGCGGGCCTTGAGCGCCGCCACCACACGGTCGAGGTCGAGGTACTCGTAGCGCAGGGCGATGTTCAGTTCGTCCAGGACCAGCAGGCGGATGCTCGCGTCCGCCATCAACGCCTCGGTCTTCGCCCAGGCGTGCTCGCAGGCGGCGATGTCGCGGGCCTTGTCCTGCGTCTCCCAGGTGAAGCCCTCGCCCAGCGTGTGCCAGTCCACCCGATCGCCGAAGGCGTGGATCGCGTGCTTCTCGCCCGTGTCCCAACCGCCTTTGATGAATTGGACGATTCCGACCCGCCAGCCGCGGCCCAGTGCCCGCAGCATCAGGCCGAGGGCGGCCGTGGTCTTGCCCTTGCCGGGGCCGGTGTTGACGATGAGCAGGCCCTTCTCGATCGTCTTCTCCGCCACCTCCGCGTCCTGCACGGCCTTACGCTTGGCCATCTTCTCGCGATGTCGGTCGTCGTCGGTCATGCCCGGTCCCTGCTGGGTTTCACGATCATCGGCAGGCCCGCCACCATGAACACCACCCGGTCGGCCTGGGCCGCCAGTTGCTGATGCAGGCGCCCGGCCGCATCGCGGAAGCGGCGGGCCAGCGCGTTGTCGGGCACGATGCCGAGGCCGACCTCGTTGCCCACCAGCACCACCGGCCCCGGCGCCGCGGCGCAGGCCGCGCGGAGCGCCGCGCTCACCCCCTCCACGTCGGCCTCCGACAGGATCAGGTTGGTGAGCCACAGGGTGAGGCAATCGACCAGCACGGGGCCTGTCGCCTCGGCGACGGCCGCGGGCAGATCCAGGGGTACGTCCCGCGTGGTCCAGCCCGCGCCGCGCCGCGCCCGGTGGAGGGCGATGCGCGCGCGCATCTCGTCGTCCCAGGCCTGCGCCGTGGCGAGGTAGAGCCACGGCGCGGCCTCCCGCTCGATCAGGGCCTCGGCATAGGCGCTCTTGCCCGAGCGCGCCCCGCCGAGCACCAGGGTCGTCCGTGGGTCGGCCTGAAGCATGGGGCGTCCTTTGCCCGATGCGGCGATCATCCGTCAAAGCCTGTGAGAGCCGCGTTGTGCCCTTGCCCGCGACAGGCTAGAAGCGTTCGCAGACGGTGCCCCGGAGACGGGGTGAAAAGGGAATGCGGTGAGGGGAAACCCGATTCCGCGGCTGCCCCCGCAACTGTGAGCGGCGAGCTTCTGCCATCGGCCACCGGCGCGAGCCGGGAAGGCGGCAGGCGCGACGACCCGCGAGCCAGGAGACCTGCCGTCCCCCGCGATCCTCGAACGCCGCCGGCGGGGCGGCCGGAGTCCTTGCCCGATGACCACTTCGACCCAGACCTTCACCACGACCCGCACCAGCGAGGGCGCCAAGGCGATCCTCGTGGCCGCCTGCCTCGGCCTCGGCCTCGTGTTCCTGGCGGGGTTCTCCCCGGCCTCGGCGCTTCACAACGCGGCGCACGACTTCCGGCACACGCAGAACTTCCCCTGCCATTGACCGCGTCCGCATAGACGCATCCCCATGATCGTCCGGCTCCTGTCGGCGGCTCTGGTCGCCGGCTTCCTCGCGGCCGTCGTCGCGACCGGCCTGCAACTCGCCCTGACCTCGCCGCTGATCGTCGCGGCCGAGCGCTACGAGGGCAGGCACACCCATGCCGCAGGCCTTTCGGCGCCTCTGCCGATCGTGCTGGCGCATGCCCACGAGGGCTCAGAGCCTCACGGCGCAGCGCCCGAGTGGCAGCCGGCCGAGGGCCTGCCGCGCATGGCCTTCACGGGTCTCGCAACCCTCGTCGGCGGCGTCGGCTACGCCCTGATCCTCGGCGCGGTGATGCTCGCCTGCGGCCGGGAACCGAGCCCCGAGCGAGGCCTCGCCTTCGCGCTCGCCGGATTCGCCAGCGTCGCCCTGGCGCCGGCCCTCGGCCTGCCGCCGGAACTTCCGGGGAGCGAGGCGGCGCCGCTGGCCGCGCGCCAGGCCTGGTGGCTGATGACGGCAACCGCCACCGGCATGGGCCTGTACCTCATCCTGGTCCGCCGCGCGGCGATCACGATCTTTGGCGGCCTCGTCCTGATCGTGGCGCCGCACCTGGCCGGCGCACCGGAGGTCGCGGTCACGCAGAGCGAGTTGCCCGCGGGCCTCGCAGCGCAGTTTGCGGCCCGGTCGCTTGCTGTCGGCTTCGTGTTCTGGGCGGTGATCGGCCTCGCCTTCGGCTGGGCCTGGCAGCGCTTCGGCCGTGGGCGGGAGGCGGGCGCCCATGTCTGACGACGCGGTTCTCTACGTCTGCACCACCTGCCGCATGGAGGGCGACGCGCCGGACGGGCCGCGCGCCGGCGCGCGGCTCTACGATGCGCTGCGTGCGGCGTCGTCGCGCGAGGGCCTGCGGATCGAGCCGGTGGAATGCCTCTCGGTCTGCAAGCGGCCCTGCACCGTGGCGGTGGCCTCGGGCGACCGCTGGACCTACGTCTACGGCGACCTCGACCCGGTCACGTCGGCGCGGGTCATCCTCGACGGGGTCGGCCTCTATGCCGGCACGCCCGACGGCATCGTGCCGTGGCGCGAGCGGCCCCAGGAATTCCGCAAGGGCGTCGTCGCCCGCATCCCCCCGTTCCCGCCGCGCGCGGCCTGAGCCTTCGGCGAGAGTTACGATGAGCATCGTCCAGAAGATCCCCTGCACCATCGTCACCGGCTTCCTCGGGGCCGGCAAGACCACGCTGGTGCGCCACGTCGTTGAGAACGCGGGCGGTCGGCGGCTGGCGATCCTCGTCAACGAGTTCGGCGACGTGGGTTTCGACAAGTCGTTCCTGGCCGCCTGCGGCATCGAGGGCTGCACCGAGGACTCGATCGTCGAACTGCCCAACGGCTGCATCTGCTGCACGGTGGCCGACGACTTCGTGCCGGCGCTCAACGCCCTCCTCGACAGGCCCGAGCCGCCCGAGCACATCCTGATCGAGACCTCCGGGCTGGCACTCCCAAAACCCCTGGTCCAGGCCTTCCAGTGGCCGGCGATCCGCTCGCGGGTGACGGTGGACGGGGTCGTCGCGGTGGTCGACGGCCCGGCCGTGGCCTCGGGCGCCTTCGCCGAGGACCCGGCAGCGCTCGCAGCGCAGCGGGCGCAGGACCAGTCGGTCGACCACGACAATCCCCTGGAGGAGGTGTTCGAGGACCAGCTCCTCTGCGCCGACCTCGTCGTGCTCAACAAGTCCGACCTGCTGGACGCCGCAGCGCGGGCGCAGGTGCGCGCCGAGGTCGAGCGCCAGTTGCCGCGCGCCGTGAAGGTGGTGGAGACGGAGCAGGGGCGGATCGACCCGCGGGTGCTGCTCGGGCTCGGGGCCGCCGCCGAGGATGACCTCGACGCCCGGCCCTCCCACCACGGCGAGGGCGAGGACCACGACCACGACGACTTCGAGACCGTGGCGATCCCGGTGCGCACGGCGATCACGGCGGGCGACCTCGCCGCGCGGGTGGAGAAAGCCGCCGAGACCGCGGGCGTGATGCGCATCAAGGGCTTCGCCGCGGTCGAGGGCAAGCCGATGCGCCTCGTGGTGCAGGGGGTCGGCCGGCGCATCAGCCACCATTTCGACCGCCCCTGGCGCGGCACCGAGCCCCGCGACGGGACGCTGGTGGTGATCGGGCTCAAGGGATTCGACCGCGACGCCGTGGCCGCGGCGCTCGCCGGTTAGGCATCCGGGCACGCGCGGCATAGAGTGTTTCGCCCATTGAAGAAAACCGTCACGGGATGCTGGACCGCAAGACCGAACCGATGAGCGTGGAGGCCTTCTTCGCCTGGCAGGAGCGCCAGGTGGAGCGGTACGAACTCGTCGGCGGCCTGCCCGTCCGGATGATGGCCGGCGCCCGCAACGTGCACGACGACATCGTCGTCAACCTCGTCGCGCTGCTGCGCAGCGCCCTGCGCGGCAGCGGCTGCCGCCCCTTCACGGGCGACGGCAGCGTCGAGACCCTGCCCGGACAGGTCCGCCGGCCGGACGTCGGCGTCGATTGCGGGCCGCGCGACCCGAATGCCCTGAAGGCGGCCGAGCCTCGCCTCGTCGTGGAAGTGCTGTCGCCCACCACCCGAGACTTCGACGCCTTCGAGAAGCTCGCAGAGTACAAGGCGATGCCGGGCCTCGACCACGTCCTGCTGGTCGAACCGAACGCGGCCGAGATCCGCCTCTGGTCCTGCGACGCGGCCCGCGCCTGGGGTGAGACCCGCATCACTGGCCTCGACCGCAGCGTGGACCTGCCGGCCCTCGGCTTGAGCCTGCCCCTGGCCGAGATCTACGACGGCGTGGCCTTCCCGGCCCGTCCGCGCCTCGTCGCAGACGACGCGCCCGGCGGCACGGCGGCCTGAGCGGATGCACCTGATCCGCATCGACACGGTCTCCCTGGACGAGGGCGAGGCGGCCATCGACCTCGGGCAGGAGCCCGGCGACATCGTCTTCCTGTCGTTCACCGATTCCGACCTGCTCGGGATCGCGAACGCCGATGCGGCCGGCGGACCGGATCGTCCGACCCTGCGTCTCGCCAAGCTCGCGCGCCTGCGCCACCCGATGTCGGTGGACCTCTACGTAGACCGGGTGATCGCGGCATCGAAGATCGTCGTGATCCGCTGCCTCGGCGGCCTGGACTATTGGCGCTACGGCATCGAGCGCACCGCTACGGCGGCCCGCACCAACGGCGTCAAGCTCGCCATCCTGCCGGGATGCGACCGGCCCGACCCGCGCTTGAGCGCCTTCTCCACCGTCTCCCCGGACCTCGTGCAGGTGCTGGACGACTATTTCCGAGCGGGCGGCTCCGACAACCTCCGGCGGATGCTGGGCCGGCTCGCCGCCGAGATCGGCTGGCCGGTCGAGGCCGAGCCCCCGGCCCCCCTGCCCCGCGGCTTCCCCTGGTGCCCCGGCTGCGGGCCCCTCGACATGGCCACCGCCTTTGGGGCCGGGCGCTCGGTTCTGCCGCTTCAGGACGGGCGACACGCGAAAAATCCGCCGCTTGCCCTCGTGCTCGTCTACCGGTCGGCGGTGCTCGGCGGGGACAGCGCGCCGGTCACGGCCCTGGTCGCGGCCCTGCGGGAACGGGGCGTAAGCTCCCTGGTCGTGGCCGTGTCGAGCCTGAAGGACCCGGAGGCCGTCGCAGCCGTGCAGGAAGTGATCGCGGCCCGCACGCCGGACCTGATCGTCGCGGCAACCGCCTTTGCGGCACGCGAGGATGCGGGCTTCGTGCTCGACGCGGCCGACTGCCCGGTGCTGCAGGCCTTCACCATGGGCAGCCGGCAGGACGCCTGGGAGGCCTCGGCACGCGGCATGAACGCGGCCGACCTCGCCATGCAGGTCGCCCTGCCGGAATTCGATGGGCGGCTTTCGGGCTTCCCGATCTCGTTCAAGGCCGAGGCGGCGGAGGTCGCGGGCTTCTCGGAGCGACGTGCCGTGCCGTTCGCCCCCGGCATCGCGGCGTTGGCCGACCGGGCCGCCGGCTGGCTGCGGCTCGCCGGCACGCCTCGGGCCGCGCGCCGGATCGCCCTGGTCCTGTCGGACTATCCCGCCCGCGGCGGCCGGGCCGGCTTCGCGGTCGGCCTCGACACCCCGGACAGCGCCCGCGCGATCCTGTCCGACCTTGCGGAGGCGGGCTACCGGGCGCAGGCGCTCCCCGAGGCCACCGCACTGATGCGGGCGCTCACGGCCGGGCCGGCCACCTTTGCGGTGCCGCTGGCGGATTACGACACCTGGCTCGCCACGCTGCCGGATGAGGCCCGCGATACCCTGATCGGCCGCTGGGGCGAGCCGGCATCCGATCCGCTCTGCGCGGGCGGGGCTTTCCGGTTCCGCACGGTCGGTGTTCCCGCGTTCGATGCCGGCTCCGCGGTCTCGCCCGGCGGCGCCGCCCTCTTCCTCCAGCCCGACCGCGGCCGGGCGGGCGACCGCAAGGCCGGCTATCACGACCCCGACGAGCCGCCGACCCACGCCTATCTCGCCTTCCACCTCGGCCTGCGCCGGCACTTCGACGCCCTGGTGCAGCTCGGCACCCACGGCACCACGGAATGGCTGCCCGGCAAGGCGGTCGCCCTCTCGCCCGTGTGCTGGCCGGCCCGTGCGGTGGGCGGCCTGCCGGTGATCTACCCGTTCATCGTCGACGATCCGGGAGAGGCCGCGCCCCTCAAGCGCCGGCTCGGGGGCGTGGCCCTCGGGCACCTGACGCCGCGGACCGAAGGCGGCGGCCTCGATGCCGAGACCGCACGGTTGCGCGAACTCGTGGAGGAATATTCCGCTGCCAGCATACTCGACCCGCGCCGGGCCGACTTGATCGCGCGGGCGATCCTGGAGGACGCGGAGGCCGCCGGGTTCCTGGCAAGCGCCGGCATCACCCCCGACACGGCCATGACCGACGCGTTGGCAGCCCTCGACGCGCATCTCTGCGACCTCGGCGAGACCGTATTTCGCGACGGGCTGCACGTCTTCGGCCGCGCGCGCGAAGGCGCTTCGCCGGCCGAAGTCGCGAGCGCGGAGGGCGAGCGGGCCGGCCTTCTCGCGGCCCTCGACGGTCGCTTCGTCCCGCCGGGGCCGGCGGGCTCGCCCTCGCGCGGGCGCATCGACGTGATGCCCACCGGGCGTAACCTCACCACGCTCGACCCGCGGGCGCTGCCGACCCGCGCGGCCGCCATGCTGGGGGCCAAGGCGGCCGAGGCGGTGGTGCGGCGCTACCTCCAGGACGAGGGCGAGTATCCCGCCCGCATCGTCATGGACCTCTGGGCCTCGCCGACCCTGCGCACCGGCGGCGAGGACGTGGCCCACGCGCTCGCCCTGATGGGCGTGCGGCCGGTCTGGGACCATGCCAGCACCCGCGTCACCGGCTTCGAGGTTCTGCCGCCGGCCCTCCTCGACCGGCCGCGGATCGACGTGACCCTGCGGGTCTCCGGGGCCTTTCGCGATACCTTCCCGGACACGCTGGCCCTCCTCGACCGGGCCGCCCGCGCTGTGGCCGCCCGCGAGGAGGACGACGACGAGAACCCGCTCGCTGCCGCCCGGCGCCGGGGCGAGGGACAGGCCCGCGTCTTCGGGGCCGCCCCCGGCCGGTACGGAGCCGGTGCCGCGGCCACCGCACTCGACGGTGCCTGGGCCGGGCGGGACGACCTCGGCCGCGCGTATCTGGCCGCCAGCAGCCATGCCTACGGCGACGCGGAGGCCGCGGATGCGGGCTTCAGTGAGCGCGTCGCGCGGGCCGACGCCTACCTCCACGCCTTCGACGTGGCCGAACGCGACCTGTTGGACGGCGACGCGGCGGTCGACGCCATGGGGGGGTTCTCCGCCGCCGCCGCCCTCTCGGGCGGATCGCCCGCCCTCTACAGCCTCGACATCTCGGTGCCGGAGCGGCCGAAAGCCCGCACCGCCCGCGAGGACGCGGCGCGGCTGGTCCGCGGCCGGCTCTCGGACCCGCGCTGGATCGCGGGCCAACTCTGCCACGGCTACCGCGGCGCCCAGGAACTGGCGCAGGGGTTGGATGCGGTCTTCGTGCTCGCCGCGACCACGGACGCGGTGACTGATGCCGACTTCGACCGGCTTTATGCCGCCTGGATCGCCGATCCCGAGACATTCGACCGCCTGCGGGATGCCAACCCGGAAGCGACGCGTGCCATCCTGGAGCGCTTCGCGGAGGCGCAGGCGCGCGGTCTCTGGCACAGCCGCCGCAGCGCGTCGGCGGGCATCGCGTTGCGGCGGCTGTGCCAGAG
>NZ_BPRB01000095.1 GCF_022179685.1 Methylobacterium trifolii | reverse complement strand
GCTCGTTGACCGGCTCCAAGGTCGGTGCGGCCGAGAATTGGATACGGTGCTTGGCGCGGAAGTCGCGGGCGGTGGTCTGTCGGCCGAGACGCTTCACGCCGGCCGGGGCGGCGCTATACGCCTCGCGCAAGGTCCGGCCCACCGTGTCGGCCAGCAACATCGGGAAGTCGCTCGTGCTCTGCAGGGCGCGGGTGATGACGCCATCCGCGGCAAGGCTCGTGGTCGACAGGCCGCGGGTCCGCAGGCAGTCGCGGGCCAGTTCCGAGATCGTCAGGCCGATATACGGCCGGGCGGCGTCGGACGGGGTGTGTTGCGGATTGGCGCGCATGTAGAGGGCTTCGCCCATCGCGCGGGCACGCACCTCCGGATCGGTGTGGTCGACGATAATGGTCGCGGTGCGCACGGTGGTCGCGGCCAGCGTGCGGGTCTGCATCTCGGCGAAGGCTGCGCCGCGGGCTGCCTCGACGGTAGCGTTCGCATCGATCTGCCCGTCGATCCAGGGCTGTCCGAGGCCGGCGACCTGGGCGATCGAACGGATTTGTATGTTGATCGCGGCGCGCTCGGCCAAGGCCGGGGCCGGCGGGGTGATGATGGTGGGAGCCGGCGCGGGGGCCGGAGGGAGGGTCGGTTCCAAGGGGGTACTCCGTACTCGGGCGGCCGGATCGGCCGGGATGACCACGAGCGAGCCTTCCAGCAAATCCCAAGCAACCGCGACCTTCTCGCGTGTCTTGGTGGCCGGATTGGTCCGCTCGGACCATTGCTTGACGGCGTATCCAATCGAAATCTCGGGGAAATGCCCGTCAGAGAATTCGGCGGCGATACGCTGAGACTTGGGATTGTGGCGGGAAAGCACGGCGCGTCCGCGCAGCTCGGCCCCTACGACGTGGATGCTGTCGACGTAGCCGAGACGATCGTCGAGGCTCGCGCGGGCGTGTCCGTCGAGCAGCGGCACGCGATCCGGCCAGCTCTGCGAAAGAGAGAGGCTTTCGAGGTAGGCGCCACGGGCGTCCTGGCGGACGACGCCGGAGCCGGCGGAGAGCACGACCTCGAAGGTCCAGCTCTCCGCGTTCCACGTCGACCCGGCGCCGGCAGCACCGCGGCTATGGATTTGCAGCGGAGCGTTCATCGAGCGATTTTCCTCGGGCGGTCCGGCTGCTCCTGAAAAGTTTCGAGAGTATAGATCAGCACCTTAAGCTCGGAGACGAGCTTGCTTATCTCGCTTTTTGACGCACGTCCTACACACATCGACAAGTCGTTGCGGAAAATTTTGAGGCTGATTTCAGTCTTGCTTACATTCATCACGCAACCTGTGCGTTGATTGCTACGGGGGCGGACTGGAAATCAAGGCCGAGCGCGCCGGCGGCCTTTCGGTCCTCGGCAATCTCGCGATCCAGGGCTTCGACGTCGTAACCGCGGGCAGCGACTGCCTGCCGCCGCGACATGAGGCCGGCACCGATCGCCGCGATCTCCGCCTCGACGTCCTTTGCCGGGTCGATCCATTCCGCTTTCGGCGGCATCGAGCGGGAGGCGAGCCACGCGGCCGTGTTCGCCTCAAAGTCTGGCGCGTTGATGCGGCCGGACAGGATTTCCGCGGTGACGAAGCGGCGCCAAACCGGACGGCAGAGTTGAAACACGATCAGGGCGTGCTGCAGCGCCTCGGCCTTGCGGCGAAACTCGACACGGGCGTCGCGCTGCGAGCTGTAGTTCGCATCCGACACGTCGCCAGTGAGGGCGCTGTAGGGGACGCCGAGGCCGGCCGCGATCTCCCGGAGGGTGACGGTGAGGTATTGGATCGCCTCGGCGCCAATGGCGGCGGGATCGCTGAACCGGATGTCCTGGCCTGGCCGCAGTACCTTAAGGGTGCCGGGCTCCAAGCCGCCTTCGAGGCCGCCCTCACCGTCTGCCTCGCCTTGGAAGCCTCCGGCCTCGCCGGCGGGATCGATGACGAAGCCTGTCAGGAGCGCGCTGATCTTCTGGCGCATGAGCTGCGCATCGGAGGCTGCATCGAAGTCGGCTAGCCGCAGGAGGATCGGGGCGAACCACGAAACACCGCGAACCTGACCGGGCGTGTCGACACGGAACAGGTGGATCACGTCCTCAGCCGGGACGCGAATCATGTCCAGGCTACCGCCGAGCGGCAGGCCGGGCCGTTCCTTAAACAGGTGGTAGGCGACCCGCCGTCCCGCCTCATCGAACTCGATCCCGGCGACGATGCGCGAACCGCCGGACAGCTCGACGTGATAGGCGCCGTTCAGTTGCTCGGGATCGAGGAGGCGCAGGCGCAGCCGACCGGCAGCGTCGTGCAGCATCAGCGCCAGGCATTCGCCGTCGACGACGAGGCGATGCACGGCAAGAGCGACGAGACCGTGGAAGTCAAGCAGGCCGTCGCTGTCGGCTTCATCGGTCCAAGCTTCGAACACTGCGTTGAGCAGGCTGCGTATGGCCGGGTCGGGATGGGCCGACTGCGTCGTGATTCCGGAGCCGACGAGGGCGGAGATCCACGCGTCGGTGCCGGCGCGGGCGTGGCCGTTGTTCGCGGCGAGGTAGCGGGCGCGGCGGGCCAGCGGCACACGAGCCGCAAGCGCCGCCGAGATCGGGAGCGGCATTTCCCCAGAGCCACGCCAGCGTCGCCCTCCTGCCGCGCCATCATAGGATCGGGTCCACATTTTCAGTATTCCAAACCGACAGGCAGGGTTTTTATTTTGGATATAATTAATTCGTTACGAGGGTCATTATTAGGCCAGTCTTCATCGGCGAAAGTACTTACAATATGTCCTTGTGCCGGTTTGATGCCAGCTAAGCGCCTATTTATCATATTCAAAACTGCGATATTTATCAAATCAACAGCCACCACAACAAATATTCTAGGTGATAGGCTGCCTATTGGATCTTGTCGTGAGACTATGAAGCTGTGCCCAATTTCATAGTTATAAAGAAAACCACGTCGATACGTGTCGTTGCCGTCGGCGAATACTGCAATTTCACGCATTCCATCGGCGCGAACGTGGTCAATTTGAAGATTCCATAACTCAACTGCGCATTCTGCAACGCGATTTGATACCGACCTTGCCAACGCAGGTGATATGCCTATGCGTGTAATTTTGTCCATAAAGTTCAGCATTACGATGCCGAGCGCACTATATAAATGGCGATTACCTTTGCCAGAAGTATCGCCTGAATTGATTAGACCCCTGGATTTCCAATTCTGAAGTGTTTTCCCCGATAGATGAGGAATTATCTGCAGGACTTCGGCCTGCGTAAACTGGGGTTTTGCGAGATCGAGCCGTTCCATGACAAAGCCTCGCACGAGGCTTTACCTCAGTCAACGCAAAAGAACCTCATCCGAGTGTCTTTCTCATAACCTGCTGACATCAAAGGCAAATCTCTGTCGTCAATTTCTAGGGCTTCTGGTTCTTCATCTGAATCCCCGTCGATACAGTCGAGGACATCAACAAGCCGGCCTATTAAATCGATAAGTAAATCTCGGCTATTACGTAAGATTAAATTATAATCTTCGATTGGTAGTGCGGCTCGTAGTTCTTTAACCGCGCCTTGGATGTAGGCTTCGTCTACGAGATGGCTGTTGAGAGATTTCACAGCTGAAAGTGCGGATCTTGCCCTTTCATGCTGCCATGCTTTTTTCATAGCGTCAGCGAAGTTGCCGCCGTGATCGTGATGCAGCGCCCAAGCGGCCCGCATGACTCGACGTTGAGGGGTGCAGCCTGTGGGTAGAAGCGGCGACGCTTCTGCCGCGGTTGGTTCAGGCGTGGTATGGGCGTGCGAAGCCGATCGCATTTCGTCTCTCCGAATGCGTAGTCACTAGGACGATTCCAAAACCGTCTTTCCACCTTTTCGTGTTTTTGCTATACGGATTTCATGCTTGCCGTGTCAATTCCCGTAGATGAAAAAAGACGCGGCCGGCCGCCGGGCGAAAAGTATGCGCCTCCGGTCCCCATTCGACTTACAGCCGAACAGCTCGCTTCTATCGATGATTGGAGGCGACATCAGCCCGATTTACCATCGAGGTCAGAGGCTATTCGTCGATTAGTTGGTTTGGCCCTCGATCAAAATTCTAAATAAAGGCTTGCATCTTGAATTTTGATCTTCTATCAAAAAATCCTGCAATATCCTTAAGCGGCTATTTTATTGGAATAGTCGCATTTATATTTTCTATCTACACATACGAAGCAACAAAGCAGCGCGGGCAGATTTATTATGCCTCAGAAACAAAATTAATCTATGCTCCCCTAGAGCCAAAAGTTCTACCAGAGCCAATTTTGGCTGAAAAATATCAAAATCACGGTCGGATTTACGTAACTCAATTTGCACTTTGGAACGGAGGCAATTTGAGCTTTGAGCCGCAAACTCAAAGAACTCCTATAATATTGAGTGGGGATAGTAACGTTGCGATATTCGATGTTAAAATAATGACAACGAAAACTATAACTGAAAACAATTTTACTATTTCAAAAGTTCAAGATCACAAATATAAAATCGATTGGAAGGTTCTTGATCCAGAAGACGGGTTGAAGATACAGATTTTACATAGCGGAAGTCCAAGATCTGTCACAATCGAAGGTAAGTTTGCGCCAAATTTCGGCCTAGCTCGCTGGGCACCTAGCGGCTTTATATTGCCGTCTTTTATATTATGCATAATGACACTTACGATTATTCATGTATCGGTATACTATTCGATCGTAAGTCATTTCTTAAACCGACTAAAACCTTGGATTGGAGATCCTTTAAGAGTGCTATACATCATTGCGGGATTTGTTTTAAGTGGAGCAGTGTCTGTCTACCTATTTTACCAGATAATTTCGTATTCTGGTGGGATCTCGCCCTTTACATATGGATTTGAGGGTAACGGCGGTATGGATGCAGGTGTTCCGTAGCTTAATTCGCCATCCAGCTCGATTTTATTGTCCAATTCTTGGTTTTTTTCTGACTTTCTGGATATGTATTTTCGACATAAGGCATCGATGATATTCGCCTTAGTTCGTCGGCGAGCCGTAAGCCTCGGCCAACTACTGCGCAAAGTGCTGCGTAGGCGTACACTCGGCAATCAAGCGCTTCGTTTCGCAATGAAGGATCTTTTTTCCATTCGCGAATCGCGAGACCCTTTCGATATGTCCGTACAATTCGTTCTGCCCCGAGCTGTCGAAAGTAGTCCAGATCACGCCCAACTGGAAAGTGACAGAAGCCAGCGCCGGCTTCTGACGCTCGTAAACGCGCCGTCACGATCTCCTTTGCCGCGTCCACACCGACGATGAATGGCGAGTAGACCTTTTCCCGTGCCTTTGGCGGCCGGCGAGGCCAGACAGGGATACCAGGACCGCCGCGCCCCTTGATGCCCCATACGCCGCGTCCTGCCCGATCGCGGGCGTACGCGTAGACCGTCTGTGTGTGATGCCCGCCCGTATCGATGCAGACGCCACGCACCGGCATCTGGCCGGCCCGCGGATGGTCGAACCGGCGGAGTAGTTCGGCGTCGAGCGTGGCCCAAATCTCCGGCCGAGCCGGGTCGCCCCATAGTACGTCATAGGACAGCGACCAAGACTCCTCGCCGAGCCCCCACCCGACGATTTCGAGTTCGAGCCGGTCGCCCTGCACATCGACGCCGGCGGTGATTGCGACCACTCCCTCCGGGAGGCGGTCGCCCCAATCCTCAAGCCGCGAGAGGAAGCCAACGGCCTCGACCGCCTCGCTGTCGCGATCCTCGAAGGGTTCGCCGAGCTTTGTGTTGGTCCAAGGGCGGAGTCGAAGCGGGTCCTTCGCTACGGTCACGAACTCGGCCGCAATCTCGGCCCAACTCTCGAAGGGCGAGTACAGGGCGGAGAGGTGGAACCCGGCGGTGCGCCCATCGCTGGGGGCAGTAGCGCGCCATTCTCCGGCGGAAAGCATGCCGGGCTTGTGATACTCCTCGATCACACCGCCGCAATCCGGTTCCTGGCAGAGATAGAACGCCTTGCGCGGCTCGCCCTCAGGCCACGTCACGCCCCGCCAGTGGAGGGCCTGCATTCCATCGCAATGCGGGCACGGCACGAAATACCGGCGGCGGTCACTTTCAGCATATGCTTTTTCGATCCGAGAGGTGCCGGCGTCGGTCGGGGTCGATATGAGGATGATCTTGCGCCGACCGCGAAACGTGACGGTGCGCTGAATGGCAAGCGCCACCGGATCGCCCTCCCCGTCCGCATCGGCTGGAAAGGCATCGAACTCGTCGAGCACTAGGTAGCGGACCGGAAGCGAGCGCAGGCCGGTCGCGGAATTGGCGCCTGTCATGACCAGCACGCCGCCGGCGAATTCCTTTTGGCTGACGGTGTTGCCGGGGTCCTTTGCGCGAGCCGGCGCAATCTTGGCGCGTAGTGCTGGCGTGCCGTCGATCAGCGGCTCGATCCGCGTGCGCGAATTCCGCCGCACCATGTCACCGGTCGGCCAGACAGTGAGGATCGTGCCCGGCGCGTGTGCGATCCAGTAGCCGACCGCGTTGAGGCCAGCCTCCGTCCCACCGGTCTGCGCGCCTTTCATGAACACGACCCGCTCGGTTGCATCTGAGGTCGAGAGGCAATCCATTATTTCGCGCAGGTATGGCACGCGTTCGGTGCGCCACGGGCCGGGCTCGGCATTCGTTGTCGGAAGCACACGGTGCTTGTCCGCCCATTCGCTGACTGTGAGCTGCGGCTCGGGGGTGAGGCCACGGCGCCAGGCGTCTTGCACGAGGTCGACGGTGAGGTCGTACAGTGCGGTCATTGAGGCAGTTCCAACTTGGTCGAGGCGATCGTGATGAGGTGGTCGCGCACCTCGCGATCGAGGATGGCCGTGATCTTGGCGAGGTCGGCTCCGGTCCCTGCAGCGATGGCGGGGGCGCAGCGGTTCACCCATCCGATCAGGGCGTCGCGCTCGGCCTTGGCACGGGCCTCAATCACCCGGAGAGTGGCCCGGCGATCGAGATGCCGGTCGGCCATTTTGTGGGCCTTCAAGCGGGCGATCTCGGCCTCGGCGCTGTCGCGCTCCGCCCGAGGACTGAGAAAGCCGCCGGCGAGGCTTGTAGGCGGGTTGCTGGGGCTACCGGCGGCGCGGCGGCGGTTTGGATCGACGTTGCGGTCGATCCAGTCCTTCCCGCGGGCCACATGGATGCGTCCGTTCGTCTCGACCGGGAGGCCGGCGGTGATGAGCTGGCTGACGCGGCTCTGCGTCACTCCGATCAGTTCGGCGAAGCCTTTTTTCGACACGGTATGCGTCGCCGGGTCGAAGGGTGCTGCTGGGAATAAGTTCGTATCGGGCGTCATGGCGGTCAAATTCAACTCGAAACTTTAGGGACTAAACTCGGCTCAAGTGGTGAGTTCTCGGGTGCTTGTCCCCCGCAGGACCTGGCGCCGGAGGGACCCGTCATCCTCCGCCTCGCCGGTAAGGGATGGCAGGCCCTTCGGGGGCCTGCCATCCCCTCTACGTAGTAGAGGGGTAGTCCGCCCCCCTGAGTTGGCCGCAATGATATCAATGACTTAACGGGGTAGTTGGACAGTTGGCCGTAAGTCCGACCCCCTAATAGAATCAAGCACTTACAGCCTAGTTGGCCGGGAGTTGGCCGGGGCTTGAGAGGCATGTCACTCACCCCCGCTTGGTGGCCGTTCGCCGTCTAGGGGCGGGTGATCGGCAGGCACCACGAACCGCTTGCCATGGCTGGGACGGCCGACGAATGCCTCTCTTAGCTCGCCCCTTTCCAGCATCGATGTAATCGCACGCTCAATGTGGTGCTGTTTCAGCCCCTCTACTTCGCGATATGCTTTCAATATCTTTGGAGCATAGGCGGTTGAGGTTGGTGAGAAAGTCATGAGCCGACCTTGCTTGGTTGCCCGCCGCATCGCCGCCAGCACCTTCACCTCGGCGCCGATCATATCGACGGCCTTGGCACCGCCATCGCTCTTGTCTGCAAGGCCGAATTGCCCCCGCCAATACGTCACCCTCAGCTCGGCCCCCGCCGGCGCGAAGTTGCCCTTCAAGCGTTCCACGATCCGCAGGTCGCGCGCCTCCGGCCCGGTCGCCTCCTCGTCGGTGGGACGGCGCATGTAGACGACGCTCCGCACGGCATTCCGCCACGCGGTGCTGCCCGAGATTCCGGAGCCGCTTGCAAGGCCAGAGACGCCGGGATGCGCCAGGATGATAACTGCGCCGCCCGTCTCACGGGCAATGATCTCAAGCAGTCTTACGTATCGCGTGACGTGTTGGCGGTCGATTTCCAGGCCGCCGAAAGTGTCGGCGACCGTGTCCACGATGACAAGCTGAATGCCGTTGCTGAGGCAGAAGGCTTTCAGGTTGTCGTAGGTCGGCGTTGCCTTGAGGCCCCGCCCTTTTCCGTCAGAGACCGCAAGCAAGGCGTCCTCGCCTTTGAGCGTCCTGAACCAAAGCTGTTCTTCGAGGTCCCCGAATTCGATCCCGAGGCCCTGATTGATGTCTTGCTGTCGCCGGTGCAACTCGTCGATGTCATCCTCGGCGGCGAGATACAGCACCTTTCGGCGGGCCAGCTCCATACCCATGAAAGGCGAACCGACTGCGCAGCATGTGGCGAGCTGCATCGCCAAAAGGCTCTTACCCGTGCCACCGTCGCCGGACAGTAGCGTCACGACGTGGTCGGGCACCCAATCCGGCAGGCACCATTGCCGCGTGGGGATCGGCTTGCCCTGAAACGTCGAGACGCAGACCACAGGCCAGCCAGGAAGGGGTGCATCCGATCGTGTGACCGTTTGAGCTGTCGCGCTTGATGGTTCTGCTAAGCGCCGCGCAGCGTCGAAGATGCCCACCACGTCAGAAGCGCTTTTGCCGAGGCTCGTCCATTCGTCACTCACCGCCGGTCCTCCGGCGGCCGGCGAAGGGTCAGAACGCCGCAAACGCTGGCCGGATCGGGCTCGGCGCGGTTTGACACATCGGCGGTAAGTGCTTGATTTTCAGGGGCAGGGTTTACGACAAGGGGCAAGCTAAGCCATTGATAAGGCCGAGCTAAGCCATGCATCATAATCCTCGTGTCGGGGGTTCGAGTCCCTCTCCCGCTACCAAAGAATTCAACGACTTAGACGCGAAGCCCTGGCCTGGACGCCGGGGCTTTTTCGCTCCGGGGCGGATTTGGGGCGGGACCTCGCGATCCGCCCCCGTTCCGTCCCGCCCCCGTCCGCCCCGGTCACGACCCTGTGGACGGCGGTCGCTTCGTTCCCGCCCACGTTCTTGACAGGGGTGGTGATCCCACCCGGGATCAGGACGCCAGCCGCACGGGTCGCACCCGCCGCCGGTCCCGCCCGAGCGCCCTCGCCAGGTCCGCCGGCCGCTCGGCCTTCACCAGCCCGGGCCGCCGCGTCGACCTCACCTCCAGCATGTCCTCCGCCAGGGCCCGCAGGATCGCGTCGCGTTCCTCGCCGGCCACTGCATCCAGGATGTCCGCGTAATCAGGCATTGCCAACCCTCCGTCATAGGAACAGATAGAGAACAAACGTGGCGGAGCAAGGACTGGGGCGGTGATCCTTGGCGAGGTCACAGGCAGGCCGTTCGCGCGGAATGACGTCACGGCTGTGCCGAACCGCGTCACGACGAGGCCGTTTCAGCGGAACCACGTCACAGGGGCAGGAACCGACGCTCGCCCCCGCCGGGACAAAACATGTTTTCTCGGGACAAAACGCGTTTTTTGGACCCCGTTTTGGACAGAACGTGCTTTCCCACAGGGGCCAGGGCCTCCTTAACCCGCCCCGTGCTACGACACCGATTCCACAGCGCTCCGGAGAGACCCGTGAAACGCATACGCCGCCGTCCCCTCGCCGAGATCCCTAATCCGGGGGCGTGACCGCGTGCGCGGCAGCCCCTCGCGGAGGCTGCCTTCATGACCTTTCGGACCTTCTTCACCTCGGACACCCACTTCGGCCACAAGGGCGTCCTCGCCATGTCCGGCCGGCCCTTCGCCACCATCGAGGAGCATGACGAGCTCCTCGTGCAATCGTGGAACGGCGTCGTCGGACCCCGGGACGAGGTCTGGCACCTTGGCGACTTCGCGATGGGCGCCACGCCGGAGCGGTGCCAGGCCCTGTTCAAGCGCCTCCGCGGTCGCAAGATCCTCGTCCGCGGGAATCACGACAAGAAGCGCACGCTCGATCTGCCGTGGCACTCCCAGCACATCGTCGCCACGCCCAAGGTCGAGGGCAAGCGCCTGGTGCTCTCGCATTACCCGATGCGCGCCTGGATGGGGGCGTTCCGCGGCTCGATCCACCTGTTCGGCCATACCCACGGAAAGCTCCCCGACACGAACCGCTCGTGCGACGTCGGGGTGGATCGGTGGAGCTACCGACCAGTGACGCTGGCCGAGATCCGCGAGCGCCTCGACGCGACGCCGACGGTCCCCGAGGAGATCGCACTCTGCTCGGTTCCCGACGACGACGACGACGAGGGCTAGTAGAAGTCCTCGCCGACGCGGGCAGCCACCATCGCCTTGGTCTCGCCCGGCAGGAACCGCTGCCAGGCCCACTCGCCTCCGTGGAAGAAGAAGTCACGCCCGTCATGCCGGATCTTGGGCATGTCGCCCCGACGCTTCTTCGGCGCGCCCTGCACGTAGATCGTGGCGGGCGCGCCGTCGAACAGGCGGACCCGGGCGGCGAACTTGTCCGGGCCCCACTGCCGGACGCGGACGAACTCCGACACGAGGGACGGCAGGGTTTCGCCACGGTCGTTCGTGAGCCAGGCGGTCACGTGAGCCCGGACGATGGCCGTGGTGGCCTCCTTGTCGAGGGGCAGGTCGAACGTCGGCTGTTCGGCCGCTTGAGCTTGAGGTCTTCTTGCCATGGTCTTCTCCACACAGAGGCGGGATGCCTCGATGCGCGGATGAATCCATAGGTCTCGCCAGTAAGCGAGCCCCATCATAAGACCATCACATTCGATGGTTAAATTAACTCTAGTACATCCCAAACATAGCCCGGAAGCGATGCCACGGACAATCCCCCAGGGGTAGGAAAAGGCCCGGAATGAGAGGAAACGACTCGGGATGGTTAAGAACCCGTGTCGCTCAGTCCGGGCCGTGCGCGGCGTGCCAGGACAGCAGCAGGAGGGCGCGCTCCCACACCCTTCGGTGGGCGCCGTCGACGTCCGGGATGGCCCGGACCGCCTCGGCCTGGGCCCGCCCGTCGCGGGCGATGAGCCCGTCCACGTGGGAGTCGACCGCGTCCGTCACGGCCCGCCAGCGCGCGAGGTCAGCCCCGTTCACCACCGCCTCCCGGTCCGCTCGCGCTCGTGCTGCCGGAACCAGGGCATGCCCGTGTCGGGGTCTCGCTTGATCTTCCCGGGGACGGAGCGAGCAAGGCGCGGAGGGCTCGCCGCGGCGCCGCAGCACACCGGATCGTGGCCGCGTGACAGGGACCTGAGCTCGTCTCGGGAATCCTCCCAGGGAAGCCCGAGGTGCATCCGAACAATATCGGACCCCCCGTCATTCTGATCCGGGGCAAACATCCGACCCATGGCCTCGACGAACCCAGACGCAGAACGCACCGTCATGGTGACCATGCTGTCGATGGCCGAAGCAACGACGTCTCGGGCGAGCGGCGAACGCTCGACCCGGTAGCGCTGAAGCCTGACGGGTCGCCGACTGATGTCGCCCACGTCGACCTCGTCCACCTCATCGAGGATGATGAAGGGCTCCCGGCTGCCGGCACGGCGAAACATCACCTGTCCGTAATGGACCTCGTAGAGTGTGTCGGTCAGCCCGGACCGGGGCATCTCATTCAGCGGGTCGAAGTAACGGGTCGTGCCGTCGGTCTCCCGCATGAGCCAGCTTGGCGTGACAGCGGTCTCGCCGGCGGGGACCACACGGTCGATCAGCGGCCCGAACGCCGGGCAGGTATCGACGGTGGGTGTAGCGTTCTTCGGTCCTTTTGCCTGCATGATGCCGTTCGGGAGGATCTCGACGGTGACATGCGAGCGACCCTCGCCATCACGCAAAGACCAGATCCCGAGGGCAGGACAGTTCTCGTGCTTGTCGGTCGTGTCCCAGGCGTAGCGGTCGTAGGAACGGGACCCCACGCAGTGGCCCATGGCGGCTCCCTCGTTGTCGAGGGCGCGCTTGGTGACGAGGTGAGTCCAGTACCAGCCGGCCGGCGAGTGGACCTCGATTCGCTCGACCGTGCCGACGTCGCCAGCCTTCCGGTCGGCGCGCATGGCGGCGAGCCTCTCGTGCCAGCGCCGGCAATGCTCGACGGCGCCCGACCAGGAAATCTTGGGCAGCTTGTCGAGCATGCGGGGATCCTCCTCCTCCAGGGCGTTGAGCCAATCGAGGAGCTCGCGGACGCCGGGCGGCCCGGCGAACTCTCCGGAGCCACGGACCGTGCCGCCCTCGCGGTGCGCGCGGGACATCGCCTCGTGGCTGCGCTGGGCCGCCGCCAGGGCCTCCTTCATGATCGCGTTGCGCCACCGTCCCTGCGGCAGCTTCGGCGGCTCCAGCGTCGCCCACGGGTACGGGAGCACGACGCAGGTCTCGCCCATGGACACGACCTGCCCGGGCATGCGCCGGGCGAGCCAGCGCCGGATGCGTTCGTCCTTGGCGTGGAGGCAGGCCCATACCGCCGCGTTGAGGATGGCCTGAGGGTAGTGTGCCTGGAACACCGGACGGCTCGCTTGTGGGGATGGCGGGGGAATCGAGGAGCGCCCCTGCCGCCGGGCGCGTCGACGGAGGCAGCCTCAGGCGGCGGCGGCGAGGGGCGGTTCGGCGGGCTTCAGCATCTCGGCAAGCGCGAGGTCGCCGCCGTAGACGTGGAACCAGCATGCCAGCCGGCTGTGACGCGTCGTGATGAAGTCGCCTTCCATGACCTCGCTGAGGACGAGGTGCGGCTCGCCGGCGGGGATGGTCAGACCGGTCCAGTGGCAGGTGTGGTCCTTGCGACCGCGGATGACACGGCGGGATAGCTCGCGCGCCTCGCCCTGGTCGCCGCTGAACGCATCGACGCCGAGCATGTCCTCGTCGGTGACCTGATCGACCGCCTTCCGCTGGACCCATGCGAGGTCGAGGTCGTTGAAGGTGCCGCAGTCGAAGCGGAACAGAATGCGCTGCTGCAAGTCGCGAGGCGGCCTGCTGTTCACGAACGCATCGGGGTAATCGGTGACCGCCTCGATGACCGCTTCTATGACGTCAGTGACCGAACGGCTGGCAATCGACCCGAAGATGGCGAGCTTGGCAGCCTTCTGAGCCGTGTAGTCCTTGAGCCACGTGATGCCGAGGGCAACGTCCTTGAACAGCAGCCCCTGATGCAAGGTGATGAACCCGCCCGGATGGAAAGGATCGGGGGCCACGACGTTGACCTTGAGCTTCTCTGCGAGGGCGTGCGCGTCCCTGTCCCCCCGGACAATCGAATCGATCCACACCGCGAAGTTCGCGCGGGCGGTCTCGGGGAGTTCTTCGACGTAGCTGTGGGGTTCGTAGGGGTAGGTCTTCGTTGCCATGGGACGCTCCTGAAACGTTGATGTGATACCGCGCCCCTGCCGCCGGGCGCGTCGACGTAGGCGCTCAGGCTCCGAGCGGGATGGAGAGCAGGGGCTGAGGGGGCGCGTCCGATCCGGTCGGACGGTGGGAGCGGAAGGCGATGACGTTGCCCGTGCCGGCGACGACGGGCTCCGGGATCACCTCGGCGTTCCACGCCACCATCCCCGCCTCGCGGACGATGGAGACCACCAGGAGCCTCTCGGGCTGGCCCCGGTACAGGGTGACGATGACGTCGCCGGCGACGATGTCTCCGTTGACGCCGAGGATGCTGCGATCAGGCTGGCCGACGCTCCCCTGTTCGAGGAGGACTTTGAAATCGCGGAACTCGCGGTGGACCCTCACGACCGGACACTCCTGTTTGGGACACGGGGATAGGCGGACGGCTGGGCCGGCTCGCCGTGGGAGACCGCCAGCGCGGTGGCGAGGCGCTCGATGCCGTGCCGGGCGGTCGCCATGAGCGACGAGGAGACCTCGTCGTTCGCGATCAGCAGGTCGGTCCGGAGCGCGGGCTCCTTCAGGGATTCGAGCTCGTCGAGCCGGCGGTCGACCGCAGCCCTGACGGTGCGGAGGCGCGTACGGGTCTCGGCGAGATCGAGCTTGTGAAGGTCGGTGACGAACTGGGACCTGAAGCTCATGGGTATGTCCCCCCGACGGCTTCGCTGCTCGCGCACACCCAGCAGTAGGCGGGCATCTCCGGGTGGCGCGTGAGGACGACGCGGTCGAAGAGATCGTGCTCGTCTCCGCAGCACTCGCAAGTGAAGACGGAGGCGGCGTGCATCGCCTCGGCGTGGGCCTCCTCGGCCCTGGTCTGGCGGTCGTCGAGTCCGGTGCCGTCGTAGCTCACGCTGCGCTCCTCTGACGGCGGGCCTCGGCGGCGCGCCGGGCAGCGGCGGACCGGTCCACGCGCGGGATGGGCAAGTCGCGGTCGCGAAGGATGCGGCGCACGACCGAGGGATCGAGGCCGGTCGCAGCGGCCGCCGCCGGGACGGACGCGAGGCGCGCCACGGCATCGAGGGCTGCGGCTTCCAGATCCGGCGACGTCCTCGCCCGGGAACCGAGTCCGCGGGCGGCTGCGGCCAACCCGAGCGCGCGGCGACCCTCGGCCGCGAGGGCGAGAAGCGTCCGCGTCTCGCACCAGAACCAGCGCTCGCGAGCCCCGGGCAGGCCGTAGCCGCCGTCGATCAGGGCCGCGACCGCCTCGGGCCGGGGGCGGATATAGACGTCCGCCTCAAGGGACCTGCCGCGGCTCACGACACCACCTCTTCGGTGCCGGCGATCTCGTACGTGTGGACGTAGGTGACCGCGGACTGCTCCAGGCCGAGCACCCGGAGCAGGTTGTCCGGGGGCGACCGCCGTCCGTAGCGGACGTTTGAGATGTAGCTCTCCGAGAGGGCGTGCCGGCGAACGAACCTTCTCAGGCCGCCGTGCGCCTCGATGGCGGCCTCCAGCCGGGCGAGGACCTCGTCCCTCGTCAAAATGCGGCGTCGCAGCGCCATGCCCTTTTCTCCCCCGGAAAGAATCGCTGCGCCAAATTTAGACCTGGCTGGAAAGTAGCGATACGGGGTGCGACAAGATTTCCAGAAACTTCGAAATTCGTAGGATCTCCCCTTTGCTGGAGTTGATCGTTGTAACTGTTGCGACGGTGATGTCCGTTATGATCGGACACTTTTCAAAGTTGGAAACTTTTTTGGGCGTGTGGCACTCTCTCTGTGTCGACACTGAGAGGGAGGATTCGGTCCATGAGGGCCACAGCACAAGAGCTATGGAGCGTCAGACTAGGACACATGCTCGGCGGCCTTCAGCCAGTCGAGCGGCTTGATGCCGTTCCGGTCGCCGGCACAGTCGTCATGCTCATAAAAGTGGGCGGCCATCCCGCCATCGACCGTCGTGGCTGTGCTGTCGTCCGTGACGGGCAGCCGGTCCGGATCGGCGAGTGGGAAGCCGTCGAGATCCACGACCCCGCTCGGACCGCAGAGCGCCGCTACCGCCGGGCCGTGACGACCGCGCACCTGCCGGATCGGGCGGTGCGATTCGTCAAGCCGGCCGGACACGATTGGGAAGCCGACTGCGTCTCTCCCTACGGCGAGCCCGGCCCGTACTGCCAGGCGTACGCCGCCTGCACCAAGGTCCAAGGGCGCTTCGTCTGGCGCCGGGCCGCGACGTGGTCCGAGGTCACTACCCTTGGGGCAGACCTCGCCTAGTCGTTTTCATCACTCCGTCGATCATCACCATCACCACCGACAAGGAAGCGCATTATGGCCCGTCAAATCCTCGCCTACGTTCTCGCCGTCCTCGCCACCCTCGCGGAGGTGGCGGTCACCGCCACGCGCATGGTCTGGCGCGCCGGCCGCTGGGTTCTCGAATCCGTGACCCCGGCACCCCGTCGCGCCCCCGCCGCGGCTGCCGGTGCCGCCGACGCGGCCGCCGCCTTGGCCGAGGCCAGCCAGGCTCCGGTCGGCGTGCCCGCGGCCGTCGCCCTGGCCAAGCCGGAGCCGGTCGATCCCGTCCTCGAATGGGGCACCCTGGCTCATAAGTACGCCAACGCTCAGAGCGTCATCACCGGCGAGGACGATCCCATCCTCGACGGCATCCTCGACGAGCCCGCAATCGCCTGGCTGACCAGCCTGACTCACGTCGATCTGTTGCAGATCACGAACGCCACCCCGCGCGACGTCGGACGGCACATGCTCGGCGAGCGGGAGATCCCCGGCCTGAAGCTCTGCCCGACGATGCGGGAGTGGGAGCAGTCCAAGCGGTCGATGGCGAGCATCACCGCGGAGATGCGGGAGCGGTTGGCCGAGGGCAGGCAGGCCATGCAGGACGCCTTGGATGACCTCGTCAACAATCCCTCGTGGGAGCCGCTCCGGGGCGTCTGACCAGCCCATCCCCCGACACGACGAAGCCCGCCCCGGGAGACCGAGGCGGGCTTTTTCAGGTCCGATGCGAGGGTGCGACAGGTTGTCGAGCGCGTCGATTTCGGATTGATACTTTCACTGTGCACACGTGTGCACCCTTCGTCAGCACGCGAAAGCATTCCGTCGGCACGCGGGGGCCGTGACGTCACGCGGCTCCCGACCGTGACGTCACTCCGGGGCCGTCACGTCACGCGACGCGGCGACCATCCCGACGGGCGACCGCAGCGGCCTGGACGGCGGCGGCACGGTACGCGGCGACCTCGGCCTTGAGGGCGGCGTTCTCGGCCCGCAGCTTGGCGAGCTCCCGACGGTCGCGCGCCAGGGCCTGACCGACGACGGCGAGGCTGTCGAGGGTGGCGGCCTCGGCCTGATCGGCGCGGGCCTCGGCGACCCAGCGGTCACCCCGGGCGGACCCGGCAGCAAGGGCACCAGCGAGGCCCGCCGCGAGGGAGTAGACGCCGGCCTCGAAGACGTGGGGGAAGTTCTCGCCGCGCATCGTGGCCTCCTGTTCAGCGGGTGTGCCTACAAGAGATCGCCATCCCGGACGCCTTGTCGAGAGTCCTCGTGTCGGCGTGGTAACCAAACTCCTGGCCCCCTGTGGATGGACGCCACTGCGGGGTGGAGACCTCATTCGAAGGTAGCGTCCCGTTACACTGGCATTGTGAATCGGATTGTTGGTGTCACGTGACCCGGCTCCCGCATGTGTTGGCGGGTCGTCTCCATCTTGGCATCCTAGCGACCCAATGCGATGTGACTGGGCGGCGGGTCAATGTAACGTTTTGTGACAAAGGTCTTTTTCACGTTGTCGAGCCGGCCGGCCTTCGTATGTTCGAGGCATGAGCGAAGGCCCAACCATCGTCGTCGTCGAGGATGACGGCGATATCCGCACCCAACTCGCCGCCTACCTGGAGGGCGAGGGGTTTCGCGTGATCGGCCTCGACGGAGGGGCGAGCCTCGACCGCCAACTGGCGGTCGCGCCGGCCCCGGACCTCATCGTGCTCGACTGGATGCTTCCGGGCGAGGACGGGCTCTCCATCTGTCGGCGCCTGCGCGAGGCGGGCGGCCCTCCCGTCGTCATGCTCACCGCCAAGGACGAGGACATCGACCGGGTACTCGGCCTGGAGATGGGGGCCGACGACTACGTCTCGAAGCCGTTCAACCCGCGGGTCCTGCTCGCCCGCATCCGTGCCGTCCTGCGGCGGGCCCATGGGACTGTCGCCCGCGCGGACGCCGCCGATCCCGAAACCCTGGCCGTGGCGGACCTCGTCGTCGACCTCGCCGCTCGCCGGGTGACGACCGGCGAACCGGCGGCCGAGATCGCCCTGACCAGTGCCGAGTACGACCTGCTGCACTGCTTCGTCACCCGGCCGCAGCGGGTGCTCTCCCGGGACCAGCTCCTCGACTGGACGCGGGGCCGCTCGGCCGATGCCTTCGACCGCACCATCGACGTCCAGGTCAGCCGACTGCGGCACAAGCTCGACGCCGGGGGCAGCGCCGCGGCCGCCTTGCTCAAGACCGTGCGAAACGCCGGCTACATCCTCGCCGCGCCGGTGAGGCCGGCGCCGTGATGGCCCGGGTCGGCCTGCTCGGCAGGATCATGCTGCTCCTGCTCGGGGCGCTCTCCCTACTCGTGCTCGCCACCGTCGCCCTCGACACGTGGCAGCGGCGGCAGGAGGGCTCGCCCTATGGCACGCGCTTCCCGCGCGTCGACCAGGCCGCGAACATCGTCACCCTGCTGAGGGATGCCGATCCGGCCCTGAGACCGGCCATCCTGAGGGCCGTCAGCGGCGAGGCCCTCAGGGCCGAGATCATGGAAACGACTCCGGACGACGCCGGACTGATCCGGGAGCCGCGCCTCGAACGGCGCCTGCGCCGGATGACCGGTGATCCGGATGGGCCACTTCGGGCCTACACCGACACGGCCATGCTGCACCGGGGCCTCGACCCCGAGGATGTCAACGACAGGGATCGGAACCTCCCCATCGGCCGCCTCGCGACGGCGACCTATCGGCTGCCGGACGGCCGGACCCTCGTCATCTCGGCCGTCGAGAAGCATCGCTCGCTCATGCCGTGGCTGCTCGGGCGGCCACTGAGCCTCTGGGTGTCCATCCTCGGCGCCGTGGTCGCCGGCCTCGTCCTTGTCGGAACCCGCCACGAACTCGCCCCGCTGCGACGCCTGACCGAAGCGGTGACCCGGTTCGACGGGCGCGCGCCGGAGCCTGTCGCCACCCCGCGGGGCGCCCCGGAGATCCGGCGCCTCTCCCAGGCGGTCCGGGACATGCAGGACCGCATCGTCGGCCTCCTCGGCGAACGCTCGCTGCTGATCGGCGCCATCTCGCACGACCTCAAGACCTATCTCACTCGCCTGCGCCTGCGGGCCGAGGGCGTGTCCGAGCCGGAACGTCGGGACCGGCTGGTCGAGGATCTCGACGCCATGACCGCACTGATCGAGACCTCGCTCGGCTTCGCCCGGGGCACCGCCGTCGAGGTGGGCCGGACGGCGGTCGACCTCGCCGACCTGGTCGCGGTCGAGGTGGCCGAACAAGCCGCGCAGGGCATCGACGTCCGCCTGACCGGCGAGGACGTACAGGGTGCGGTGGCCGCCGGAGATGCCGTCGCGCTTCGTCGGGTCGTCGCCAACCTGATCGGGAACGCGGTCAAGTTCGGGCGCTCAACAGTCGCCGTCTCGGTGAGCCGGACCGGCGCATCGTGCCGTGTCACGGTGGACGACGACGGCCCGGGCATCCCGGAATCGGAGCGGACAGCCGTCTTCAGCCCATTCTACCGGATCGAGCGATCCCGCAGCCGCCAGACTGGCGGCACCGGCCTCGGGCTCGCCATCGCGCGGCAGATCGCGGAGGCGCACGGCGGTTCCGTCGTCGTCGGGGTATCCCCGCTCGGCGGCGCACGTCTCGTCGCGACCCTGCCGGCCATCGCCTGAAGGCAAGGCCGACGTGAAGGGAGGCCGGTTACAAAACGTTACGTCGACGCATCGGTCGGTCACATCCGGGAGGCAAGCGGAGGCGATCCTGCCTTCATCGGTCGCGACGCAGGTTCAGGCATCGCGTGTCCGATAAGAGCAGAAAAGGATTCGACGATGCTGAAGATCCTCGCCCCGGTCGCCCTCCTGACCGGACTGGCATTCCCGGCCGCGGCGTCGCCGCTGATCCAGTCGGCCGTGTCCACCGGCCTGGACGGCGCCGAGATCATCCAGGTCTACGACGGCTGCGGCCCCTACGCCCACCGCGGCCCCTACGGCGGCTGCAGGACCGGTGGTCAGCGTGGCGGCTATGTCCGAGGCGCCTCCTGCCCGGCCGGCTTTCACATCGGGCCATACGGCCGCCGCTGCTGGCCGAACTGAGGCTTTCCACCCTCATGCCTGTGTTTCGGCGTGCAACTTTGGCT
>NZ_BPRB01000094.1 GCF_022179685.1 Methylobacterium trifolii | reverse complement strand
AGGCCCCGTCAGCCTTGGCATTGGTCCGGCGGGGCCGACTGGTGCGGGCCGGTGTCGGGGCCGCCGCCTCAACCGGCACGAGGCGGTAGGCGGTACAGCCATCCGCGCGCGTGCTCTTGGCCAGGGGCTCACCGGCGGTGCGCAGGCGGGAGAGCGCCGCCCGGCTGGTATGCGCGAGCCAGCCTGTCGCGGCGACGATCTCGACCAGGCTCGCGCCGGTCTCTCGGGCTAGCAGGCCGAGGAGTACCGCCCGCTTGGTGGGAGGAGAAGGGGCTTCACCCTCTCCCGTGTCGCGGGATGACGAAGCAGAGGCCAAGGTTGGTGCCTGGACCGGAGGTTCTATTGGGCCAACAGCGGAGGCGAAGCCAGCAAGCGGCCTGGCTCCAGTCGAAATCGGAGGAACCGCGTCCAAGGAGGAGGGCACGGCGGAGTCGGTGGAAGGATGAGAGTCCACTACCGCTGTGGACCGCTTCGCCCGCGGCGCCTTGCGCCCAACGGCGCGGTAGCCTGCCGGGGTGAGCCGATGTTCGATCGCGCCTTCGACCTCCTGCCGGGTGACGAACCCAGACCGGATGAACTTGCCGATCAGGCGCTGCTGTGTGGCGGGTTTGAGCGACTCGGGCAGGACAAGGAGCCTGTCCGTCCGAGCGGCAGCCTGGGCGAGGTAGCGCGTCTCGGATTGGGTCAAGGGTGTCGTATGGATCTGTGTCATGGCTACGCTCCGGGCTCGGGCAGGGGTTGCTGCCGGACGGGACCGTCCCCGTCACTGACCCGGCCCCGTCATCGGCGTTGAGGGCCGGCGGGGCAGGGGCGTCACCACACGGAACTCGGCATCATCTCAGCCCGCGGGGACCGGTCTCTCGTTCGCGCGCTGCATGCGGCCGATCAGGCAGACGGCGCCGTGCAGGGTCTGGGCTTCATTCAGGAGGCCATCGAGTTCCATGACGATGCGCAGTGCCTCGCGCTCGGAGCCTGCGGCGGCGCAGGTCAGCGCAGCCTTCGCTACCGCCGCCGCATCGGTCAGACGCAGGCTGATCTCGGAAAGGCAGGCGGTAATACTTAGATCGGACGTGCCCATGCTGGCTCCTTATCAGGATTGACCAGCACACACATGCTCGGACTGCCACCGTAGTCCAGTCGAATCGTGAGAACTCAGCCTCGAACTTCAGAGCAGGCTATCAAGCTACGCCGGCCTCTCGACAAGTGTGCAGCCGCATCTCCAACCCCGCTGCCAAATCAAGCCGCTTATCCGCAATCCTCCAATCCCAACGGAAGAATTTGACCCGTAGCTGACCCTCGAAAGGTCCGCTGACTGGCAAACTAGCCAGCCTGAACGGACCGATCTGGCTCTGAGCATCCGTCCGCTTTGGGCGAGGTACGATACAGTTGACCTTCTTGTTTACACGGAGAGGGTCGGGGGTTCGAGTCCCTCACCGCCCACCAAGATTTTCAGATACTTATAGTCAGTCCTGTCGCCTAATGCTTCCCAGCAGGACCAGTTGGGAAGCGTATGGAAAGCAGCAAGTGTTGGAATGAGGCCCGAATCGATCGGCTTGGGCAAGGCTTGCTGCCTGTTCATTAGCAAACTGGCACGCCGACTTCCTCACTCGTAGGAGTAGCACGACGGAGACCACAATCCGAAGAAGCGCCGAACCACTGGCAGCGATCGCCATCCGGACGGGCGGAACATCTCGAGGGCGAAGCCGACACGGCCGACACGGACGACGCGGAACGGCTTGCCCTTCGGTGAACCAGCCAAAGTTGGCAACACGGCCTCGACGAACTTGAGCGGCAGATGCGCCTCCGCCGCGATCTGTCCGGGCTCGCTTACTTCGCGGGCCGGCCCGACGAGGATTGCCAGAATCGTCCGTAGATCGTCGGCGTGTCCGCCTGCTGCCTCCGCCGCCCGCACGATGTTAGGTGGAATGGTCCACCCTATGATCTGGTCGCGACGCACGAGATCAGCGAGAATTGTGAGAGCCAAAAATCTTACGATCTGATCTCGTTGGATCCGGAGGCCAAGCCAAGCAATCAGACGAACGCTTGTCTTACTGGTCTGCGACCATATGAACGGACGACCGATCCGTTTGACGCGTTCCTCAATGCGCCGGATTAGGGCTCTGAAGTCTACAGCAGACATCTGGGGCCACGGCAGCAGCCCCACCTCTGCCGCGGCGTCGCCGAAGAGCGGTATCAGCATGAACTTCCGCGGAGCATCAGGCTTCTGGCTGCTGTCCAGCGGATGGTCGGCATAGCGTTTGGAGGGCTTCCGTATCGCCGGGTTATCCTCTGGAAGGCCGAGAACTGACTGGAGGAACCGTTGGCAGTTGCGCCTGCCGAGCTGATAGTCGTGAGCACGGAACCGCTCGTCGAGAAAGCCGCCGAAGCCAGCCAGGAGACCACATGCAATTGGGTGACGCGCCGGGCCGGAACGATCATCCCGGCTCCGACGAGGCGAGATCATGAAACGGCTGTGGTCGTCCTCGTCGATCACGGGAATGAGTTCGGATGCGCGGAAGCGAGCTTGATTGACGAGCGCTGGGAACAACGCTCGCAGAACAGCGGCTATCTCAGCCGGGGGCGAGCCTTCCGCGAGCACGCTGGGTGGTTCGGGGAACGGTGCGACCATCAGGATGGCCCGGTCGGCCCGATCACCTCTTGCTGCCCCCTCCCGCGGCCGATGGCCCATAACGGCATACTGGACGTAGTCAAAAGGTGTGTTGTTGATCACGCCTCCATCCACATTAAGGAAGCTGAATGTCGGTAGGTTGGTCACTGACTTTGGGAAGTTGGCATTTATCTGATCAGGTTCGACCGGCAACGGATATTGGCGGCGCTCGTACTGGTCCGTCGGCGTTGTAAGCAGGCGGGGAGCAAGTCCTCCCGGAAAGGCAGCCGAGGCTAGCGCCGTCTCGCCGTAGGCGTACCACTCGTCGGTAATTCGGCCGTCGATGGATTTCGGAAGTGTCGCGGTATCAATGTTGATCCACTTGTCCTTTGCGAGCCACGGCTCCTTCAACCAATTTGTAGAGCCGACACCGCGGACTGCATAATGGACGCGGTCGCCATGGGTGAGCATCCCGAATTTGGCGTTTCCGAAGGCGATCTCGAACGGGATGCCGCGAAGGTTCGATACTGTCATGTAGACGTGCATCGTATTGCTGAGATAGCGGGGCGGCGCTGTGGCCGGATCGCACCTGGGAAGCGGATCCGACGACGTTGCAGTTTCAATTGCGCTGGACGGCGTCGCGAGCTGAGCCGGTTTGGCAATTGGGTCTGGCGTCGGACCTCCGGCACGGGGCTGCGGACGGAGGGCTGCATCTCTGATCTCGTCGAGGAGGATGGCATTCAGGATCGACCGTATGCCTGGAGGGTCCTCCGAGGAGGCATTCAGATCGTCCGCGCCGAGAAGGTCTGTACGGCCGTCCCGTGCAGCCATCTGAGGACGGACCACCCACGCATCGTAGAGCGATGGCAACACGCACCGCGTCCGGTCAAAGGGACGTCCGCTGCTTCCTATCATCCGAGAGAGCGTTTCCTCGTCGAACACCTGCGGGTCGAGCCCGCGCGCCACTGCAACCACGCCAAGCGCTCCCGTGATGGCTCCCGCGGAAGCACCCGCTAGTGCACTGACTCAG
>NZ_BPRB01000093.1 GCF_022179685.1 Methylobacterium trifolii | reverse complement strand
AGGCCCCGTCAGCCTTGGCCTTAGTCCGGCGGGGCCGACTGGTGCGGGCCGGTGTCGGGGCAAGCGCCTCGACCGGCACGAGTCGGTAGGTGGTGCAGCCGTCCGCGCGCGTGCTCTTGGCCAACGGCTCACCGGCAGTGCGCAGGCGGGAGAGTGCGGCCCGGCTGGTATGCGCTAGCCAGCCCGTCGCGGCGATGATCTCGACGAGGCTCGCGCCGGTCTCGCGGGCGAGCAGACCGAAGAACACCGCCCGCTTCGTGAGAGGGGGAGATGCTTCACCGTCACCCATGTCGCGGGACGCCGAAGCAGAGGCCAAGGTTGGTGCCTGGACCGGAGGTTCTATTGGGCCGACAGCGGAGTCGAGGCCAGCAAGCGGCCTGGCTCCAGTCGAAATCGGAGGAACCGCGTCCAGGGAGGAGGGCACGGTGGAGTCGGTGGAAGGATAAGAGGCCACTACCGCGGTGGACCGCTTCGCCCGCGGCGCCTTGCGACCAACGGCGCGGTAGCCTGCCGGGGTTAGCCGATGCTCGATCGCGCCTGCGACCTCCTGCCGGGTGACTAGCCCGGACCGGATGAACTTGCCGATCAGACGCTGTTGTGTGGCGGGCTTGAGCGACTCGGGCAGGACAAGGAACCCGTCCGTCCGAGCGGCAGCCTGGGCGAGGTAGCGCGTCTCGGATTGGGTCAAGGGTGTCGTATGCATCTGTGTCATGGCTACGCTCCGAGCTCGGGCAGGGGTTGCTGCCGGACGAGACCGTCCCCGTCACTGACCCGGCCCCGTCATCGGCGTTGAGGGCCGGCGGGGCAGGGGCGTCACCACACGGAACTCGGCATGATCTCAGCCCGCGGGGACCGGTCTCTCGTTCGAGCGCTGCATGCGGCCGATCAGGCAGACGGCGCCGTGCAGGGTCTGGGCTTCACTCAGGAGGCCATCGGGTTCCATGGCGATGCGCAGTGCCTCGCGCTCGGAGCCTGCGGCGGCGCAGGTCAGCGCAGCGCTTGCCACCGCCGCAGCATCGGTCAGACGCAGGCTGATCACGGAAAGGCAGGCGGTAATACTCAGATCGGACGTGCCCATGCTGGCTCCTTATCAGGATTGACCAGCACACACATGCTCGGACTGCCACCGTAGTCCAGTCGAATCGTCAGAGCTCAGCCTCGGATTTTAGAGCAGGCTATCAAGATACGCCGGCCTCTCGACAAGTGTGCAGCCGAATCTCAAACCCCGCTGCCAAATCACGCCGCTTATTCGCAATCCTCCAATCCCAACGGAAGAATTTGACCCTTTGCAGAAGCTGGGAATGTCCGTTTGTCGGCGGCTCGGTGAGGCAGTGACCTACGGCCGAGAGGGTTGGTTCTGCGACCATCCGCTTACGAGCAACCGAGCCAGACGAGCGGACATCTGCAAAAGCGCTGCTCCTGATCAGCCAGCAGCCGCGGTGAGCGTAGTTCCAAGCTGCGCGTCCAGCTCACTTGCGACGCGATCGACCTCCGGGTTCCCGAACTGCCAGAAGGTCGTGGCCGGGCGGTGGTACTCGAAGGCAACGCCGCCCTCGGCATCCTCACGCAGGAGTACCCGGATCGGCGCGTACAGGGCGGCGGAGAGTACGTGCCGGGTCATCCGGGTGGCCGTGAGCGGGTTACCGATGTCGTACTGGATGGCCTTGCGGGTCAGGCCGGTGGTGAGAAGCAAGCCTCCATGATCCCGGGCTCCGAATATCGAGAGCGGCGCTTGCCGTTCGAGGAGGTCGCGCGCCTCGTCCACGTTCCCATCCAGCAGGAGCTTGACATAGGCGTGATCAAGTGGAGGCACCGCGGCTTCCAGAGCCTCCCGCACCGCCTCGAACGGCTTGGTCGAGCGAAGCGTCACGTGCTCCACGGTAACGGCAGCCGAGGTCATGTAACCAGTCATCGGTTCAGTTCCACAAATGGCAGTGATGGAGGGTGAAGGGCCGCAGTGCCTCATGAGGCCGCCCGGGCTTTCGCCGTCGCCGTGAGAATAATGTCGGCCCAGGCCTGCGGACGTTCGAGGGCGCTAAAGTGCCCCGTCCGCTCGAGGGTGACGACTGTCGGCAACGGCACGGCCCTCTCGACGCCCGTGCGATCCTGGAGCGTCGACCAGTCCTTGTCGCCCCAAACGAGCGTGACGGGCGCGGTGATGGAGCGGTAGCGGGCGCGGGCAGAAACAAAGCTCGGGAGAGCTTTGAGGAGCGTCCGTGCCGCCCGGCTGTAGCCGGTGCGAGCGCCGACGCGGGCATACTCGTCCAGGAGGTCCGCGGGCAGGCTACGCGGATCGTGGAAACCTCCTTTCATGATGCCGCCGGTGATGGTTCGGTTCTCCAGCGCCGCGAAGACCGGGCCGACGACCGGCGCGCGCACGCTCTTGATGATGATCGAGGCCAGAAGATTGGATCGCTCCAGGCCCGGCAAATAATCGTATGTGTTGAAGGCGAAGACCTGCTCGACCTTGTCCCCGAGTTCCGCGGCGAGCGAGATCGAGAGGGTCGCCCCGATGGACTCGCCCGCGAGGATCGGCCGCACGATACCGAGGTTGGCGATGAACTCCTTGAGGGCCGCCCGGAGGGTGGGCTCGTCCTTCGGAAATCCCGGCTTCAGGTCCGACCAGCCGAAGCCCGGCAGGTCGAGCGCGTAGACGGTGAAATGCGGCGACAGCATCGGGATCACGCGCTGGAATAGGTCGAGCTGCGTGCGCACGGTGTGGGTCAGAACGAGGTCCGGTCCACGGCCCACGCGCACGTACCGGATGCGGGTCCCGTCCTTCAGGGTCGTGAAGGCGATCTCGCCGGACGGGAGCCAGCGGCGGGTATAGTCTTCGGCGTCCTTGCCGGACGCGACGGGGGATGGTGCGTTCATGGCGGTCGGGGTCCTGAGCGGCGGGACTGCACGGGGTGGCGGCCACGCCTGTTGCAATGAAAGCTAGACGCTCACTGGCATATCCCATATGTCAAACATCCACCTTATTCGGACATTCGCCCTAGAGGTCCGTAATGCCTGCCATCGGTGTTGTCTTGTTCCCCAACTTTCAGGTGATGAACCTGGCCCCCCTGACGGCGTTCGAGATCGCCAACCTGGAGGTTGGCCACGACTTTTACGCGATAACGTTTCTGTCCGAAGTGGGCGGGCCGATCCGGACGTCCATCGGGATGGTCATCGACACCGAGCCCTTCGCAGGCCGGCGCTTCGACACAGTCATCGTCGTCGGCGCGCTTACGGTCGGCCCGTCGGCGCCTGGCCTAATCGAGCGGTTGCGCGAGACGGCCGCCACCGCTCGCCGCGTCGCCGCGACCTGCACCGGGGCGTTTCTCCTGGCCGAGGCGGGCCTGCTCGATGGCAGGAGGGCGGCGACCCACTGGGCCCATGCACGCGAGCTGCAGCGACTTCATCCATCGATCAAGGTCGACGACGACCGCATCTTCATCGCGGACGGCAACGTCTGGACCTCGGCCGGCATGACGGCCGGGATCGACCTCACGCTCGCGCTGGTTGAGGACGATCTCGGAGCCACGGTGTCGAAGGGCATCGCGAAGAAGCTCGTCGTCTATCACCGCAGGACCGGCGGCCAGTCGCAGTTCTCCGCCCTGCTGGAACTTCAGCCGCGGTCCGACCGGGTACAGAAGGTCTTGGCCTACGCCCAGAGCAACCTGAGGAACGAACTCTCCGTCGACGAGCTCGCAGAGGCCGCGTGCCTGGGTCCGCGGCAGTTCAGCCGCATCTTCCGGGAGGAGACCGGTCAGTCACCTGCGAAGGCGGTCGAGAACCTGCGTCTGGATGCCGCCCGAACGATGCTGGAGGACGGTCGGCACTCGCTGGACACCGTCGCCCAGGAGACCGGCTTCGCCGACCGGGAGCGGATGCGGCGCGCGTTCCTCCGAGCCTTCGGCCAGCCGCCCCAGGTCATCCGGCGCAACGCACGCCACCTGAATGGGTCCGACGCCGCGCTGGCAGCTGTTTGCGATTGACCGTCCTGGCGACGGCCTTCATACGGCCGGCGCTCAGTGCACTGTGTGCGATTTCGATGGGGCACGCACGAAGTCCGCTTGCGGGATGCGCGGATACCGATGGGCATGCCTGCCCTGAATCGTCATCCGCCTGTCGGCGCACGAAGGTGCCCTGAAAACCGCCGCCCCCCGAACGTGACAGCATTCCTCGGCTTTCTCGGCGAGATCCTTAAGATCCCGTCACCGTGGGATGTGATGGTCGCGGCCCACGCCGGCCACAGGCCGAAGCTTTCTGAGGCTGAGGACGCCTGAACTCGGACAGGAGAGGCGTCCTCGCGTCGCCGAAGGTTAGTTCGGGATGAGTTCGCGGGCCGGGCCACCGGTTTCCTGACCACGGGCCTGGGCGTAACTCGGAAGCGCGGGGTTCTTGGCGTTGCCGCTGTCGGTGTCCATGCGTCCGAGCCAGTACGGGGAGCCGACGGGCACTGAGAGAGGCTCGGTCCGGACCACGTGGGTCTCGGTGTACTGAACTGTGCGGGCTTCCGAGGCACCCGTCAGAACAGCAAGCGTACAAGCAGACGCAAATAATAGGCCCGAGAGTTTTTTGAGAGAGTTCATGTCATATCTCCATTTATCGTGCCAAGAAAGAAAATGTCAGGCAGCGATAACCGGACAGACGCCAGCTTCTGCTGGTTATTCCCAACCTTCTGTAAAATCATTTCCTTGCCGATTCGGGGCACTCCGTTGTGAGGGGCTATCTCGAAGGCCCGCCCAAAAAGATCTTGGGATGCCGGAATAATCCAGGATTGGCAGCGTCCATGCCTCCGTAGCCAGCCCCGGAAGATCTCCGGTCCGGCCGGTGCGAATGCAGGAGCCCCGCCTATGCCACGAGACCGGACATGACGGACATGTTGCGCCTCATCGAGCCGCTGATCCC
>NZ_BPRB01000092.1 GCF_022179685.1 Methylobacterium trifolii | reverse complement strand
CATAACACGCTCTAGAACGCCCGGCGGGCTGCGGACGATGGCAGCACCCTCGCCGATGCACGCATCACCGTTCCCGCCGGCCATTTCGGCGCAGACCATAGTCGCGGCTACAGGACGGCCACAAGACACACTTCGGAAATACGCCGCACGCCGATGCTGTCAGCGATACTGTCGTATCGGGATCACAGCGCTTTCAGACCCGAAAGGCCCCGGCGGGGTGCGCACGGCCGACCGCGAAGCGGCAGGGTCCCCCGGTCCGGCGATCGGACGGATCGCCCGGACCCGGTCCGAAGCGGGCTCGGGCGCGCCACCGCCGCTCCCGCGGCCGGCGACCGGGCGTGGTGCGGAACCCGGCCCTACCGGCGGCGGCCGGGGCGGGCCATCCAGTCGGAGCGGTTGCCGCGGCCGGCGGGCATGGCCTCGCCGACCCGGACCTGGGACAGTTCGGCGGCGCGCGCCGCGATCCAGCCGGTATGCTCGGCCACCGGCGTCACGGCGGTGAAGCCGCCGCAGGCGGTGCGCCGGCGGCTGTTCTGCTGGAGGGCGCCGCTCGACCAGGACACCACGCCGACGATGCGGTAGCCGCCGGGGCCGCCGGACAGGATCGGCCCGCCGGAATCCCCCAGGCACGCGCCGGCGCCCGCGGTCTCGGCGAAGCGCCGCCGGTCGGTCACCACGGTGACGCGGTTGGCGACCTGGAGCGAGCCGATCGAGACCAGCTGGGCCTGGCGCAGGGTGCGGGCGGTGTTGCGCCGGTTCTCGGCCACGACGCCGAAGCCGGCGATGTCCACGCTCTCGCCGGTGCCGATGGACCCGGCCCCGCGGGGATCGAGGGGCGCGAACTCAGGCCCCAGCGGCTGGGCGAGCTTCAACAGGGCGAGGTCGACGCCCGGCTGGTCCTCCGGCGTGGTGCCGGGCACGAAATCGGGATGCATCGAGGCGGCCACCGCCCCGATCCGGCTCTGCCGGAAGGCCCTGTCCACCACGACGACGCTGTAGCCGGCCTGGTGCATCACGCAATGGGCCGCGGTGAGCACGAGGTCGGGGGCGATGAGGGTGCCCGAGCAGATCTCGCCCTGCGTGCTCTCGATGCGCACCACGAAGGCGCGGGCGCCGTCCGGGTCGCGGGAGACCTGGCCGTTGATCACGGCCTGGGCGGAGACGGGCACGAGCCCGAACAGGGCGCCGAGCACGGCCTTGCGGAGGAAGGGGGGGAGCATCGGTCTCTCCGGACGGCGCGGTCGGGGCGACCGGGACCCAGCCTATCGTAAGGCAATCCTCCGGCCAAGCTGAGGTTCCGGCGCCGCGAAGACGGACGATCCGTCCGGCCGCGCGGCCGGGGCCGGCTCAGTTCCAGGCCGCGGCCCGGCCCCATCCCGTCAGGGTGCGGTCGAGCCAGTCCCGCTGGGGCCCGAGCAGCACCCCTTGGGTGAGGCCGCCGCAGGCCCCGCCGATCCAGGCGGCCACCGCCACGACCGCCCCGTCGCCGACGGCGACCGGGCCGCCGGAATCGCCCTGGCAGCCGCCGGCCCGGCCGGGGGCCTTGAGCCAGACCAGGATGCGGCTCGGGCCGTAGGGCTCGACCACCGGCAGGGCCACGGCGCGGAAGGTGCCGGTGGAGCGGGGATCGTTGGCACGCTCGGCGCCGTAGCCGGAGAGCGTCAGGCTCTCGCCCGCCCGCGGCATCGCCGCGCTCAAGGCGACCGGGCGGAACCGCGGCGGCAGGGCGGAGGCCGTGCGCAGCAGGGCGAGGTCGATCGAGCGCCGCCGCCCGGCCACCGCGCCGGCATCGTAGCCGGGATGGACCGCGCGGGCGGCCAGTTCCACGAGCACGGGCTTTCCCGCCTCGTCGCGGAAATGCACGCGCTGCTCCAGGCCGCCGGCGACGCAATGGCCGGCGGTGAGCACCGTGTCGGCGGCCAGCACGATGCCGGTGCAGACGCCGCCGTTCGAGGACAGGACCATCACCGCGGCCCCCGCCGGGGCCTCGGCCCCGCCGACCACGGCGCCAGCCGGCCCGGCCCCAAGGGCGAGCAGGCATCCCAAGGCGGCGGGCCCGCACCGAAGCCTCATCCCGAACAAGACCCTTCAGCGGCGAAAGAGCGGAGACGCGCGATGATCCCGATACGCGTGGAGGGGGCCGCCGTCGAGCCGGTGAGCCTGCCGGAGATGCGGGCCTACCTGCGCCTGCCCGCAGACGACGCGGGCGCCGAGGACGCCCTGATCCAGGCCCTGGTGACGGCCGCCCGCGCGAGCCTGGAGATCGAGACCCGGCGCATCCTGGTGCCGGGCCGCTACCGCATCGCCCTCCAGGCCTGGCCGCGCGACGGGCTGCTGCCGCTGCCGCTGAGCCCCCTCGTCGCCCTGGTGCGGGCCGGGTTCTCGGACGGGTCGGGGACGGTCGCGGACCTCGCACCCGGCCTTGTCGGCCTCGGACCCGATCCGGTCGAGGCGCCCTGCCTGCGGATCGCCCCCGCCGTGCCGGAACCTGCCGGCCGCAGCCTCCTGATCGAGGTCGATGCCGGCTTCGGCGGGTCCGGGCCGCCCCTGCCGGCCCCGTTGCGCCTCGCCGTCCTGCGGCTGGCCGCCGCCCGCTACGAGCACCGCGGCGACGAGCCGGATTCCTTTGCCACCGACGCCGCGCGGCTCGGCGCCCCCAACCGGCGCATGCGGCTGTGATTCTTCGTGTGTGCCGATCCCGACCGACGGTCGGGATCGGCGCGTCCGACGGACGCCCGCCGACGCGCAGTCGCGCGGGCAACGAGCCCGGCTCGTCACCTGACGCGTCCGACCCGCCACTTTGCCGAACCGAAAAACGGAGCCCGCCATGGCGATTCCGAACCCGCGCCCGCCCCTCGGGGCGCGGCGGCGACGCTTCGTGCTCGAACTGCCGATCGACGAGCCGGACGGCTTCGGCGGGTCGCTGCGCCGCTACGTCGCCGGCCCGGTGCTGTGGGGGGCGATCAGCCCGGTCGGCGAGGTCGAGCGCCTGCGCGGCGGCCGGGCGGACGTTGCGGCCAGCCACCGCATCACCCTTCGCGCCCGCGCAGGGCTGAGCGCGGCGATGCGCCTCTCGGCCGGGCCGCGGCGCTTCGCCATCCGCACTGTCAGCGACCCGGACGAGCGCGGGCGCGACAGCGTCTGCCACGTCGAGGAGCTGTTTCCGGCACCGCCCGCGCCGGAGCCACTGCCGTGAGCGCCCCGGTCGCGAGCCCCCTGCTCGCCATGCGCGCGGGCCTGATCGCCCTGTTTTCCACCGATGCGGCCCTGCGCCAGATCATGGGCGCGGCGGTCCGCCTCTACGACGAGCCGCCGCCGGGGGCGCCCCCCGTCTACGCCCTGTTCGGCGAGTGCGAGATCCGCGACGATTCCGTCGACGGAGCCCAGCGCCACCGGCACGATCACGCCCTCGTCGTGATCGCCCGCCCCGGCTCGACCCGCACCGCCGTGGACGCGGCCGAGCGCATGGCGGTGCTGCTGTCGGCCGGCACCCTCGTGCTCGCGGGCCACAGCCTCGTGACCCTGCGGGTGCGCACCATCGCGGCCCGGCGCGACGAGCGCAGCGGCGAGGCCCGCGCGAGCCTGACGATCGAGGCCGTCACCGAGACGCCCTGAGGCCGAAATCCCAAAAAAGGAGAGTGCGATGACCGCCCAGAAAGGCAAGGACCTCCTGATCAGGGCCGGGGACGGCAGCGGCGGCTTCGTCGCCGTGGCGGGCCTGCGCGCCCGGCAGATCGCCTTCAACGCCGAGGCGGTGGACGTGACCAACGCCGATTCCGCCGGGCGCTGGCGCGAATTGCTGGCGGGTGCCGGGGTGCGCCGCGCCGCGATCTCGGGATCGGGCGTGTTCCGCGACCAGGCCTCGGACGCCCGCCTGCGCCAGCTGTTCTTCGACGGGCTGATCGAGACCTTCCAGATCGTGGTGCCGGATTTCGGCACCCTGCAGGGGCCGTTCCAGATCCTGGCCCTCGAATACCGCGGGGACCATGCCGGCGAGGTCACCTTCGACATGAGCCTGGATTCGGCCGGCCTCCTCGCCTTCACGGCGCTCTAGATGGCCAATCGCAGGCGCGGCGAGGTGCCGCTCGATCTCGGGGGTGAGCGCTACACCCTCTGCCTCACCCTCGGCGCGCTGGCCGAACTGGAGGACGCCCTGCGGGCCGGCGACCTCGCCGGGCTCGCCGACCGCTTCTCGGACGGGCGGCTCGCCGCCCGCGACCTGATCGCGCTGCTGGGCGCGGCCCTGCGCGGCGGCGGGCACGACCTCGATGACGGGGCGGTCGCCCGCCTGCCGCTGGCCGGCGGCTTCTCCGCGGTGAGCGCCGCCCTGGGGGAGGTCCTGGTCGCCGCCTTCGGGGAGGATTCCTCCCAAAACCCTCCCAGGCCACGGGGGGCCGAGAGCCGGGCGTGAGCCCCGCCTTCCCGTGGGACGCGGCGATGGCGCTGGGCTTGTCCGCCCTGCGCTGGCGCCCGCGCGACTTCTGGGCTGCGACGCCGCGGGAATTGCTCGCCGCACGGGGCCTGCCCCCATCGCAAGAACCTCTGCGGCGGGGCGACCTGGAGCGGCTGATCGCGGCCCATCCCGACACGCCCTGACCGAAGCGCGCCGGCAAAGGACCTGAAGAATGACCGAGACCGACCTCGACCGGGCGAACGCCGCCCGCATCAGGCAGCTCGACACCCTGGACCGGCTGGCCCAGCGCTTCGGCCGGAGCCTGACCACGGCGCTCACCCGGAGTACCACGTCCGGGCGCCAGCTCGACGGGGTGCTCGGCACCCTGGGCACGCGGCTCGCCGGAATCGCCGTCCGGGCGGCGCTGGCGCCCGTGCGGACCGGCATCACCGGCCTCGTCAATTCCCTCCTGTCCGGCACGTCGAGCGCGGAGACGGGGTTCGCCCGCGGGGGGGTGTTCCAGGCCGGCCGGGTGCGCCCCTTCGCGGCCGGCGGGATCGTGGCCGCGCCGACCTACTTCCCCCTGAGCGGCGGCACCGGCCTGATGGGCGAGGCCGGCCCCGAGGCGATCCTGCCGCTGCGCCGCGGTTCGGACGGACGCCTGGGCGTCGCATCCGGGTCCGGCCCGCGGCCGGTGGCCGTCACCGTCAACATCGCCACCCCCGATCCGGGGGCGTTCCGCAAGTCGGAGGCGCAGGTGGCCGCGAGCCTCGCCCGCGCGGTGGCGCGGGGGCAGCGGGCGCTCTGAGGCGGCGCCGCAGCCTTCTCCTCCCCCTTGTGGGGAGGAGCCGGAGGTGGGGGTGGTGCAGACGGCACCGTGGCCCTCGATCCTGGACCACCCCCACCCTTGATCCCTCCCCGCAAGGGGGAGGGAACGCGTCGGCGATGCCGACCGACCGGGAGCCACCCGCATGCCGTCGGATTTCCACGAGGTGCGCTTTCCCCTCGACGTGTCGCTGCGCGGCAGCGCCGGCCCGAGCCGGCTCACGGAGGTCGTCACCCTGGCCTCGGGCCGGGAGCACCGCAACAGCCGCTGGGCGGATTCGCGCCGGCGCTACGATGCCGGCTTCGGCATCCGCACCCTCGACGCCCTCCACGCGGTGGTGAGCTTCTTCGAGGAGCGACGCGGGCGCCTCTACGGCTTCCGCTACCGCGACCGGGTCGACTTTCGCTCCGGCCCGCCGGGGCGGGCCATCGGCCCCGGCGACCAGCCGCTGGGCCTGGGCGACGGCACCAGGACCGCGTTCCCCCTGGCCAAGACCTACGGCAGCGGGGCCGCCGCCTACCGGCGCCTCATCGCCAAGCCGGTGGACGGCAGCGTGCGGGTCGCCGTCTCCGGCGTCGTCCTCGCCCCGGACCGCTTCGCCTGCGACGCCACCACCGGGCTCGTCACCTTCCTGCCCGGCGCGGTGCCGGCTGCCGGCGCCCCGGTCACGGCCGGCTTCGAGTTCGACGTGCCCGTCCGCTTCGACACCGACGACCTCACCGTGAACCTCGAAGCCTTCACGGCCGGCGAGATCCCCAGGGTGCCCCTGATCGAGATCGTGCCCTGACCGGATCGGCTCACACCGACAGGCGATGAGACCGTCTCATCGCTCGTCGCCCGCGCGACCGCGTGGCGGCGGGCGTCCGCCGGACGCGCCGGTTCCGACCCTCGGTCGGGACCGGCGCACAGGGATTGGAGTAAACCCCCATGCGCGACCTGCCCCCCGCCTTCGCCGCGCACCTCGCGGGCGGGGTGACGAATCTGTGCCGCTGCTGGTCCCTGCGGCGCCGGGACGGGGCGGCGCTGGGCTTCACCGACCACGACCGGGACCTGACGCTCGCCGGCCTCGTCCACGCCGCCCGCACCGGGCTGGAGGCGGCCGAGGCCAGCGCGGAACTGGGCTTTGCCGTCTCCGGCGGCGACGTCTCGGGCGCGCTGACCGCGCTGGGCATCACCGAGGCCGACATCGCCGGCGGCCTCTACGACGGGGCCGCCGTCGAGACCTGGCTGGTCGATTGGACCAACCCCGAGACGCGGCTCCTCCTCGACATCGGCACGGTGGGGGAGATCCGCCGGGCGGGCGACGCCTTCGTGGCCGAGCTGCGCGGGCTCGCCGACCGGCTCGACTCTGAGCGCGGCCGGACCTACCGCGCCACCTGCGGCGCGGAGCTGGGGGACGCCCGCTGCCGGGTGGACCTCGCAGCCTTCCGCACCGCCGGCCACGTCACCGCCCTGCCGGAGCCCGCCACCCTCGCCGCGGCGCTCGCCGGCAGCTTCCCGGAGGGCTTCTTCTCCGGCGGGCGGCTGACCTGGAGCACGGGGGCCAATGCCGGGCTCTCCGGCGACGTGCGGGTGCAGGTCGGCCCCCTCGTGGAGCTGTGGGAGGCGCCCCCGCGGGGAATCGCGCCGGGGGACGCCTTCGCCCTCACGGCCGGCTGCGACAAGCGGCTGTCGACCTGCGCGGGCACCTTCGCCAACGCGGTCAACTTCCAGGGCTTTCCGCACATGCCGGGCAACGACTTCGTCGCCCGCACAGCGCCGGGCTCCGAGGCCGTCCTCGACGGCGGCAGCTTCTTTCGGTGAAAGACCTTGCGGTGACGAAGGATTTCGCGATGACGACGGATTTCGCGATGGCCGGCGACCTCACCGGGGCGGATGTGGTGGCGCAGGCGCGCCTCTGGCTCGGGACGCCCTACCGGCACCAGGCCTCGCTCGCCGGCGTCGGCTGCGACTGCCTCGGCCTGCTGCGCGGCGTCTGGCGCGGGCTGCTCGGCGACGAGCCCGAGGCCGCCCCGCCCTATACCGGCACCTGGGCGGAATCGGCCGCCCCCGGCACCGACCCGCTCACGGAGGCCGCCCGGCGCCACCTCGTGCCCGTGCCCGGCCCGCCGGCACGCCCGATGCCGGAGCCCGGCGACGTGCTGCTCTTCGCCTTCCGCGCCCACCTGCCCGCCCGCCACTGCGCCATCGCCACGGGGGCGGGCACGATGATCCACGCCCACGACCGCGCCGCGGTCACGGAAGTGGCCCTGACGCCGTGGTGGCGGCGGCACTGCACGGGGGTGTTCCGGTTTCCGGGGGTGGGTCAGGCCGTGCCGGACAGGCGCTGACCCACCCCCTGCTCACGCCGCCTTCGCGACGTGCAGTTCGACCTGGAGGCCGGCGGCGGACAGCATCGTCACGAGGGAGTCGATCGCGAACAGATCGATCTTGCCGCGCATCAGGTCGGAAATGCGCGGCTGGGTCACGCCGAGGATCGCGGCGGCCCGCGCCTGGCTCAGTCCTTCGCCCGCGATGTGGTCTCGCAGCACACGCATCAGTTGGGACCGCAGCCGCATGTTGGCGGCCTCGGCCGGGGTGTCCTCGATCGCGTCCCAGACGCTGTCGAAGCGGGCGTCGCTCATGGTCCGGAATCCTTCGGTCCGAGGTCCTTCACGAGGTCGGAATAGCGCCGCCTGGCTAGGGTGATGTCGCTCCGTGCGGTCTTCTGCGTCGTCTTGCGGAAGCAGTGCAGGACGACGACCGCGTCGGCGAACTTCGCGACGTAGACGATCCGGAAGGCGCCGTCCGCGTCCCGGATGCGGATCTCGCGCACGCCCGGCCCGATCGTCGGCATCGGTTTCCAGTCGTCGGGATCGCGGCCCGACTGGACCCGGTCGATCTGGTAGCACGCCGCCCGGCGGGCGCCGACCGGAAAGGCCCGCAGGTCGTCGAGGGAGCCGCCTCGGAACAGGACGGCCCTGGGCCGTTCGACCATCACGGCTCCCGCATCTCGAAGTCCGTCCGCCAGTCCGCACTATACAAAAATTTGTATAGTCCGCAAGCCGCCATCCCCGACAGGAGCCCGCCATGGCCACGCTGATCCTGTCCACGGCTGGCGCCGCGGCGGGCACCGCCCTCGGCGGGCCGATCGGGGCCGTGGTCGGGCGGGTGCTGGGGGCTGCGGCCGGCGCCGGGCTCGACGGGGCGCTGTTCGGCACGCGGGCGAGCCCGCGATTCGTCGAGGGACCGCGGCTGGCCGACGTGGCCGGGCTCTCCTCCACCGAGGGCGACCCGGTGCCGCGGGTCTACGGGCGGGCCAAGGTCGGGGGCAGCCTGATCTGGGCGACCCGGCCCCTGGAGGTCGCCAACACCACCGTGGAGCGGGCGGGCGGCGCCGCCAAGGGCGGGGGCGGCCAGCGGACCGTGCGCACGGCCTACGCCTATTACGCCAACCTCGCGGTCGGCCTGTGCGAGGGCGAGATCGCGCTCATCCGCCGGATCTGGGCGGACGGGCGGGAGATGGACCAGACCGGCCTCGCGATCCGCGTCCACACCGGAGGCCCGGACCAGGAGCCCGACCCGCTGATCGTCGCCAAGGAGGGCGCGTCAAACGCCCCCGCCTATCGCGGCCTCGCCTACGTGGTGTTCGAGGGCCTGCCGCTGGCCGATTACGGCAACCGGGTGCCGCAGTTCGCCTTCGAGGTGGTGCGCCCGGTCAACGGCCTCGCCGGCCTGGTCCGGGCGGTGGACCTGATCCCCGGCTCCAGCGAGTTCGGCCTCGACCCCGGCCTCGTCACGGTGGACCTCGGCTTCGGCCGGACGCACGCGGCCAACCGCTACCAGCTCCAGCGGGCCACCGACGTCACCGCGTCCCTCGACGCCCTCCAGGCCCTGTGCCCGCGCCTGACCCGCGTGGCCGTGGTGGCGGCCTGGTTCGGGGACGACCTGCGCGCCGGCGCCTGCCGGGTGGTGCCCAAGGTCGAGGTCCGCGACAAGGGGACGGTGGGCGACGTGTGGCAGGTGGCCGGGATCGGCCGGGCCGCCGCGGACGTGGTCTCGACCGCCCAGAACGGCGCCCCGGCCTTCGGCGGCACGCCGTCCGATGCCGGGCTGACCCGCCTCGTGGCGGACCTCGTCCGCCGGGGGCTGGAGGTGGTGCTCTACCCCTTCGTGATGATGGACGTGCCCGTCGCCAACGATCTGCCCGATCCGCGCGACCCCGCCGCCGCCGGCCAGCCGCCCTACCCCTGGCGCGGGCGCATCACCTGCGACCCGGCCCCCGGCCTGCCCGGCAGCGTGGACGGCACGGCGGCGGCCGCCACGCAGGTCCAGGCCTTCTTCGCCAACCCGGCCGGCTACCGGCGGCAGGTGCTGCATTATGCCGACCTCGCCGCCGCCTGGGCGGCCGGGGGCGTTCCGCTCGCCGGCTTCGTCGTCGGCAGCGAGTTCGTCGGCCTCACCCACGTGCGCGGCGCCGCCGGCTACCCGGCGGTCGCAGCGCTCCGAAGCCTCGCCCAGGCGGTGCGGAGCCGGCTCGGGACCGGCGTCAAGCTCGTCTACGCCGCCGACTGGACCGAGTACGGCGCCCATGTGCGCGACGACGGCGCCACCATCCGTTTCCCCCTCGACGACCTGTTCGCGGATGCCGCGATCGATGCGGTGGGCATCGACTGGTATCCGCCGCTCACCGACTGGCGCGACACCCCGGACCATGCCGACCTGGCGCTGGCCGACGACATCTACGACCGGGCCTACCTCAAGGACCGCCTCGGGGCGGGCGAGGCCTTCGACTGGTACTATCCCGATCCGGCCAGCCGCGCCGCCCAGGCCCGCACCCCGATCACGGACGGGGCCTACGGCAAGCCCTGGCTCTACCGGGCCAAGGACCTCGCCGGCTGGTGGTCGAACCCGCACGTGGAGCGCGACGGCGGGGTCGAGACCCGCACCACCGCCTGGGTGCCGAGATCCAAGCCGGTCTGGCTCACCGAGATCGGCGTGCCGGCGGTGGACAAGGGCACCAACGGCCCCAACGTCTTCCCCGACCCGAAATCCTCCGAGAGCGCCTACCCGCCGGAATCGCGAGCTTTGCGCGACGAGTTGATCCAGCTGCGCGGCCTGGAGGCGATCATCGGCCGCTTCGATCCGGACGCGCCGGGCTTCGAGGCCGCCCACAACCCGGTCTCGCCGGTCTACGGCGGCCGGATGGTGCCGGCGGACGCGATCTTCGTCTGGTCCTGGGACGCGCGGCCCTTCCCGGCCTTCCCGGACGTGGAGGCGGTCTGGGCCGATACCGATAACTGGCGCGTCGGCCACTGGGTCACCGGCCGGATCGAGGGCTGCGACCTCGACCTGCTGGTCAGGGCGATCCTGTCCGAGTTCGGCTTCGACTGGCCCGCGCAGGTCGAGGCCTCGGCCTATCTCGACGGCTACGTGATCGACCGGCCGCTCTCGGCCCGCGGCGCCCTGGAGCCGCTGGCGCGGATCTACGGCCTCGACGCGTCGGCGGTGGCCGGCACGCTGCGCCTGCGCGGCCCGCGCCGGGACCTGCCCGTGAGGCTGACGGAGGCCGACCTCGTGCGCCCCACCGAGGACGCGGCCACCTTGCGCCGGGTGCGGGCGGAGGAAAGCTCCCTGCCCCGCGCGCTCGAGATCGGCATCACCGATTCCGAGAGCCCGGACTACCGCCGCGCCTCGGCCGCGGCCGTGCGGCCGGCCGGCGCACGCCGGCGCGAGACCCGGATCGAGGCCGCCATCGTCACCCGGCGGGAGAGCGCGGACGGCCTGGCCGAGGCCGTCCTCGACCGCACGATCGCCGCCCGCGACACGGCCGGCTTCACCCTCAGCCCGCGCCGGATCGAACTGGAGCCCGGCGACCTCCTGGCCCTGCCCTCGGACGGACCGGGCGGCCGCGCCCTCCAGCGCATCGCCCGGATCGACGACGGCCCGGCCGGCCGGCGCATCGAGACCGAGGGCGTCTCCCTGCACGGGGCGCCCGCCCGCGCGTCGGCCCGCACCCGGGCGCGGCCCGGCCGGCTGCCGCCGGGCTTTGCCGGGCCGCCCTTCGTCCTCGTCCTCGACCTGCCGGCCGACCGGGGCAGCCCGACCGGGCTGCAATACCTCGCGGTGGCGGCCGAACCCTGGCCCGGCGAGGTCGCGGTCTGGCGCTCGGAGGGCGAGGCGGGGCCGCTGGCGCTGCACGCCGTCCTCGATTACCCGGCCTGCCTCGGGCGGACCCTGTCGGCGCTGCCGGCCGGCCCCCTCTGGCGCTTCGACAGGGGGGCGCATCTCGACGTGAGCCTGCGCAACGCCGGCGCCCTGGCCGGCATCGGCGAGGCCGCGGCGCTGGCAGGCGAAAACCTCTTCGCCCTGCTCGCGCCCGACGGCACCGTGGAAATCCTGTCGGCGGCCGACGCCGTGCTCACCGGAACCGAGACCTACCGCCTCGGCCGCTTGCTGCGGGGGCTGGCCGGCAGCGAGGCGGCCGCGGCCCGGCCCGCACCCGCGGGCAGCCTGATCGTGCGCCTGGACGGCGGCGGCGTCACGCCCCTGGTCGATCGCCTGGACGAAGCCGGGCGGCGCTTTCGCTACCGCATCGGCCCGGCCGCCCGCGATCCGGGCGACCCGGCCTTCACGGAGGTCGTCGCCACCGCCGGCCTCTCGGCCCTGACGCCGGCGAGCCCCGTCCACCTGCGGGCGCGCCGGGAGACGGGGGGCGTGCGCCTCTCCTGGACCCGCCGGGCGCGACGCGCGGGCGACGCCTGGGAGCCCGTCGAGATCCCCCTCGACGAGGCGGCGGAATCCTACGCCGTCACGCTCTTTGCCGGCAACGGAGCACCCCTGCGCAGCCTCGCGGCCACCGGGCCGACCCTGCTCTACGCGGCCGCCGACGAGGCCGCGGATTTCGGCGGCCCGCAGGCGACGATCGAGGCCGCGGTGGCCCAGGTCGGCGCGGTGGCCGGCCCCGGCCCCGCCCTGCGGGCCCGCGTGCCGGTGCGCGCAGGGTGATGCGCGGCTTCCCTCCCCCGCACAGGGGGGAGGGAGACGCGGGGGGCCTCAAACACAAAAAAGGAGACGGCGGATGGCCGAGACCACGCGCAACCTGGCCCTGCCGCTGATCGCGGCGAGCCAGGCGCAGAAGCACGTCACCCACAACGAGGCGCTGACGCTCCTCGACGCGCTGGTGCAATTGTTCTGCCTCGACAAGGACCTCGCCGCCCCGCCGGCCTTGCCCACGGAGGGCGACCGCTACCTCGTCGCGGCCCTTGCGCCCACCGGCGCCTGGACGGGCCTGTCGGGGCAGGTGGTGCGCTTCGCCGACGGGGTCTGGACCGGCTCGGCTCCCCGCCCCGGCTGGTTCGCCTACGTGGTCGACGAGGCCGACCTCTACGTCTTCACCGGCACCGCCTGGACCAGCTTTCGCGCGAGCCTCAGCGTCCTGCAGAACCTGAGCCGGCTCGGCATCGGCACGGCGGCGGACGCCGTCAACCGCCTGGCGGTGAAGACTGAGGCCGCCCTGTTCTCCTGGGACGACGCCACGCCCGGCGCCGGCAACATGCGGATCACCCTCAACCGCAAGCTCGCCGGCAACGACGCGGCCTTCGTGTTCCAGACCGGCTACGCCACGCGGGCGCTGTTCGGGACGCTGGCCGACGACGACTTCGTGGTGAAGGTCTCCCCGGACGGGGCGGCCTTCTCCGAGGGCCTGCGGATCAAGGCCGGGAGCGGGCTCGCGACCTTTCCTGGCCTGCTGGCGCCGCCCGCCAAGGGGGCGGCCTTCACCGGCCCTGCCGGCGCGGTCTCGACCGACACGGCCAACACCCGCCTCGTGCTGCACGACGGCGCCACCGCGGGCGGCGTGCCGGCAGCCGGCATCCCGGACCTGCCGGGCCGCAACGCGGTGATCAACGGCCTCTTCCTGGTCAACCAGCGCGCCTATGCGGGCGGCACGGCGCTGGCCGCCGGCGCCTACGGGCACGACCGCTGGAAGGCGGGGGCGGGCGGCTGCACCTATTCCGTCGCGCAGGCGCCCGCCGCCAACACGGTGACGCTCACCGCCGGAACCCTCGTCCAGGCGGTCGACGCCACCAACGTGCACGCCGCCGCGTGGTGGCTGACCTGGACCGGCACGGCGCAGGCCCGCATCTGGCAGGGCTCGGCCTCGGGCGCCTACGCGGCCGGCACGCCGCGGGTGGTGGGCGGCGCCACGGTCAACGCGCTCCCCGTCACCGGGCTGAGCCCGGGGACGGCGGCGTCCATCGAGTTCTCGGGCGGCACGCTGAGCCTCGTGCAGTTCGAGGCGGCCCTGCCGAACGCGGGGCCGACCCGGTTCGAGCGGCGCCACGGGGAGGCGCAGATCTGCGCCCGCTACTATCAGCGCATCGGCTTCAACGCGGGCGCGACCCTCTACGACCAGTACTGCGGCAGCGCCCAGAACCTGATCTTCTCCTACGCGATCCAGCCGATGCGGGCGACGCCCACGATCAGCGCGACGGGCATCGGCTTCAGCAACGGCTCCTCGCTCATCGCCTACGGCACCGCCACCTGGTTCGAGGTCTCGGGCGCCGCCTCCGGGGCGGGGCGCGTCTACGCCTCGGCCGCGGCGGGAGGCGCCTATTTCGAACTCTCGGCGGAGATCTGAAGCGATGGCCTACAGCGAAGTCCGCGATCCCGTGACGGGCGCCGCCCGCGACGACGTGGTGCGGCGGGAATCCGACGGCGCCTTCATCCCCGCCGACCCCGGCAACACCGACTGGCTGGCCTACCGGGCCTGGATCGCCGCGGGGAACGCGCCCGCGGCCGGGCGGGACCCGACCGGCGACGCACCGCCCGGCACGCCCTGAATCCGGCACGAGTCCCTCGTCATCCTGGAGACCCCCATGCAGCTTTCCCCCATCGGCGAGGCCGTCCTGATCGCGCGCGAGGGCCGGCGCCTGACCGCCTACCGCGACAGCGTCGGCGTCTGGACCATCGGAATCGGCATCACCTCGGCCTCGGGGCTGATCCGGGTGCGGCCGGGCCTGACCATCACCGCGGCCGAGTGCGACGCGCTGGCCCACCGCGCCTTCGCCCTCTACGCCGGCCACGTCGACGCGGCGCTCTGCGGCACGCCGGTGGGCCAGCACACCTACGACGCCCTGGTCTCGGTCTGCTTCAACATCGGGCCGAGCGCGTTCTCCGGCTCGACCTTCCTGCGGCGGCTGCGCGCGGGGGACGGCGAGGGCGCCCGCGCGGCCCTGCTGTGGTGGAACAGGCCCGCCGCGATCCTCGGGCGGCGCCGGGCCGAGGCGGAGCAGCTCGTCACGCCCTACGGGGAGGCCCTGCCGCGCCCGACCCTCGCGAAGAGGCCCGTCACGGTCGCGGCGCCCGTGGCCGACATCCTCGACCCCGGCGTGGCGACCCCCGTCCTCGCGCCCGTCGCCCCCGCCGCGCCGAACTGGCTCGGCCGCCTCGGGCGCTGGGTCGACGACGTGTGGGGTGAGCGGCCGGCGCGCCGCGCCGGCTGACGAGCACCGCCCCGGTCCGATCCACGAGCCTGGATCATCCAAAAAAACCCGAGCCGGCCGGGCCTGCCGCGCGTCCTTCGAATCGAGAGAGACACCCATGATCCGCATGCTCACGCTCGCGGCGCTGGCGCTCGCCTGCGCGTCTTCCCCCGTCCTGGCCGATGCCGGGGCGCCGGCCACCGCGGTCGCACTCCCGTGGGGCGACTGGATCGTCGCCTTCGGCCAGACCGCGCAGGCGGTGCTGACGCCGCTCCTCGTCGCCCTCGTCACCGGGCTGATCGCGCGCTTCGCGCCGATGGCGCGCTACTTCGTCTCCAAGAGCGTGGTCGAGGGCATGGTGCGCCGCGTGACCGACTACGCCCTCAACGCGGTGGCCGGCGCCGCCAAGGGCCGGACGCTGACCGTGCCGGTCGGCTCGGCGGTGATCGCGGCCGCCGTGCAGCGGGCCGCCGACCAGGTGCCGGGCTTCGTGGTGAAGGCGGCCGGCGGCCTGCCCGGCATCGCCGAGAAGGTGTTCCGCCGGATCGCGCTGGAAGAGGGCGCCACCGCGGCCAACACCCTGGCGCCGGCGCTTGCCGCGGCCGGCCTCGCGGCCCGGTAGCCGGCCCATCGCCGGTTGCCCTCGGGCGGGCGCGGAGGCAGCCGGAGCGGCCGGTGTCTCGGGGGAGGCCAGCATGGACGCGACGCAACAACCTCGGGCGGAGGCCGGTCCCGAGTGCCGCCGGGCCGCGCTGGCGGCGCTCGGCGAGGAGGTCGGGCGGGCCCTGCCCCTGCCCGACGAGGGCCTGGGCGAGACCCTGCTCCGGCGGGCCCAGGCCCAGCCCGCCGCCGAGACGGAGGAGGACCGGCTGATCGTCCGGTTCGGGACGGAGTGGCGCAGCTTCATCCGGCGCCAGAACCCCGACCGGCTGACCGCCCTCGACGAACTGATCGACGCGCGGATCGAGCGGCGGGCGCTCGCCCGCTTCTACCGCCGCATGAAGCACGCGGCCGTGGCCGTCACGGTCACGGCCTTCGCCCTCGCGCAGTTCGGGATCGACCGGCTGCCGCTGGTGCGCCAGCTCTGGCGCCTGCTCCGGGGAGACCTGCGATGAGCGCGATCCTCGACCGCTGGCTCACCCGCCTCTACCGCCTGATCGGCAGCGCCCTGGTCCTGGCCGCCTGCGGCTTCGTCTCCTACACCGCCGGCGACTGGCACTGGCCCTACCACGTGCTCTCGGCAGAACTGTCCACGCCTGAGGTGGCGCCCGGCGGGACGCTGCGCCAGACGCGGGTGATCCGCTACCGGGCCGAGTGCGAGATCCGCTCCGAGCGCCGGCTGCAGAGCACCGGGCCGGAGGGCCGCCGGGTGATGCTGCCGCAGATCGCCTTCGGCACCCCGCCCTGGGACCGGGACGGCAAGCCGCAGACCACGGAGACGGAGGTCCCGGCCGACTTCCCCTGCGGCCCGGCGACGATCGTCGAGAGCCCGTCGGCCGCCTGCAACTGGGTCCAGCGCATCCTGGGCCGCCAGCACAAGGCGGACGTGATCACGCCCTTCCGGGTGGTCTGCGCCCGCTGAGCGTCCGGCATCGGCATGGAACCCCGGCGCCCCTCGGCCGTAAGGCTGCGCAGCCCCCGAAGCACCATGACCCGATCCGTCTGCGACACCACCGTCCCGCCCTCGCCCCAGCCAGGGGCCGCCATGCGCAGGACGCTCCCGTCCGCTCCGTCTGGACGCCCCGACATTCAGGGCGCATTCAGTGCCTGGAGCCGAGTGTCTCCGCCCATGCGCCACGCCATCGCCCTCGTCGCCATCTGCCTGACCGCCGCGGCCTTCGCCGCGGGCGGCCTCGGCTCGATGGCCGACGAGACCGGCCCGGCCGCCGCGCCCCGCCTCGCCCAGGAGCCCGGCGGACCGGCGCCACGGGCCGAGAACTGCCTCTCCCCGGCGGACATGCGCGAGGAGGTCTCCGAGCGGCGGGTGATCGAGCCGGTGGCCGCGATCCGCGCCGCGCGCAGCGTGATCCCCCGTGCCGAGATCCAGCGGGCCAGCCTCTGCCGCCACGAGGACGGGCTCGTCTACATGCTCACCGCCTTGCGCCGGGACGGGCACTTCGTGCACGTGATGGTGGATGCCAGGACCGGCAAGGTCGCCGGACAGTATTGAGGCCATCGTTCGAAGCCGCCTTGGCGGCGTCTGAGCGCGAAGAGCGCCCCGCGGAGCGGGCTTTCCAGGACGCCTGTCCTGGAAAGCGTCGAGCGGAGCGAAAGCCTAAGTCCGCGGAGGCGGGCGCCGGCGATTGAGGCCGGGGAAAAATCAAGGCAAGCGCGTTCAAGCGATTGCCTTGAGTCGGGACGAGGATGGAGTGAACCGTGCGCCTGCTGGTCGTGGAGGATGACAAGGACATCAACCGGCAGGTCGTGGCCGCCCTGGAGGAGGCCGGCTACGTCGCCGACAAGGCCTATGACGGCGAGGAGGGCGGCTATCTCGGCGAGAGCGAGCCCTACGACGCCATCATCCTCGACATGGGACTGCCCAAGGCCGACGGCGTCAGCGTGCTGCAGAAGTGGCGCCGGGCCGGGGTGAAGACCCCCGTCATCATCCTCACCGCTCGCGACCGCTGGTCGGACAAGGTCGACGGGTTCGACGCGGGCGCGGACGACTACGTCACCAAGCCCTTCCACATGGAGGAGCTGATGGCCCGCGTGCGCGCCCTGCTGCGGCGCGCGGCCGGCCACGCCTCCAGCCAGATCGCCTGCGGCCCCGTCATCCTCGACACCCGCTCCGGCCGGGTGTTCGTGGACGGCAACATGGTCAAGCTGACGAGCCACGAGTACCGGCTGCTCTCCTACCTGATGCACCACACCGGCCGCGTCGTCTCCCGCGCGGAGCTGACCGAGCACCTCTACGACCAGGATTTCGACCGGGATTCCAACACCATCGAGGTCTTCGTCGGCCGGCTGCGCAAGAAGCTCGCCGTGGACCTGATCCAGACCGTGCGGGGGCTGGGGTACCTGGTGGACCCGAGCCAACCGCCGGCGCGGGTGTGAATGCCCGAAGCCCTCAGTCGGAAGCGGAATTCACGTCCGTCTGCGAGAAGTCGTTGCCCTTGAACAGGAGCGGCACCTGGTGCCGCTTGGCGGCGGCGTAGGCGAAGCAGTCCCCCATGTTGAGGCGCGCGGGATGTCCCCGCCCCTTGCCGAAGCGCTCGAAGGCCGCAGGCGCCGCGTCCGCATCCTCCGGCGTGACGGAAACGAGCCGTATCCCGGCCTCCGTCAGCAGGACCCGAAGGTCGGCCCGTGCCGTGTCCAGTCCCCCGCTCCGGTGTCGCGCGATGGCCAGGACGGCCTCATAATAGGCGATCGGGGACGTGTTAGGGTCGGACGCGGCGTCGAGCCGTTCGGCCAGACCTTTCGCATCCGGCTCGCCGAGTACGATCGCGACGAGGGCGGAGGCGTCGAGGAACGTCACTCGTCGTTCAGGCTGTCGTAGAAGGCCTTGTCGGCGACCAGTCCGGAGGACGGCCGGGCGGCGACGCGCTCGTGGAGGGGTTTGAGCCGCTCCCACAGGCTGGCGCGCGGCCCGTCGCGGTCGAGTTCGTTGCGCACGGCGAGCTTCACCGCCTCGTCGGGTTCGATCCGCCGGCGCTCGGCCAGCAGGCGGACGAGGCGGTCGGTCTCTTCGTCGCGGATGTGAAGCGCCATGGCCGGCTTGCTCCCGAATGGACGACGCGACGATACCGCAGAATGCCGCGACGCCCTATGCTCGCCCGAGCCGGCATGCCCGGTCCGTGACGCCCCCCCGCCGATGACCCTCCTCCTCGACCTCCTCTCCCTGCGCCGCCGCTCGATCGCGGTGCGCCTTGCCGTCTCGGCCCTGCTCGCCAGTTCCGCGATCCTGCTGATCGCCGCCTGGATCCTCACCACCCTCTACCGGGAGAACACCGAGCGCGCCTTCGACAGCCGGCTCCTGGTCTTCGCCAACAACCTCGCCACCGACCTGGTCTCGCCGAGCGACCCGGAGAGCCGCTCCTTCTCGCTGGGCGACCCGCGCTTCGACCTGCCCCTGTCCGGCTGGTACTGGCAGGTCGGGCGGCCCGACGCGAAGGCGCGGGACCTGCGCACCTCGCGCTCGCTGGTGGGCGTGCCGCTGAAGCCCGCCGCCGGCCCGGACGGCAAGGCCGGGATCGGCCAGATCCGCCAGGGCTACGGCAAGGCCCAGGACGACCGCCCCCTGCGCATCATCGAGCGCGACGTGGATCTGGGCGAGGAGGGCCGCTACACCGTGCGCGTGGCGGGGCCGGCCGACGAGATCGGCAACGACGTCGAGCGCTTCCGCAACTCGCTCTTCGTCACCTTCGGCCTGCTCGGCCTGTCGCTGGCCCTGACGACGCTGCTCCAGATCCGCTTCGGCCTCGCACCCCTCAAGAAGATGCGCGCGGCCCTGGGCGCCATCCGCCGCGGCGAGGCCGACCGCATCACCGGCACCTATCCCCGCGACATCGCTCCCCTGACGGGGGAGGTGAACCTCCTGATCGAGACCAACCGCGAGATCCTGGAGCGCGCCCGCACCCAGGTCGGCAACCTGGCGCACGCCCTGAAGACGCCGCTGTCGATCATCGTCAACGAGGTCGGCAGCTCGGACGCGTCCGAGGACCTCGCCCAGAAGATCCGCGAGCAGGCCGCCGTGATGCGCGACCAGGTGAACTACCACCTCGACCGGGCCCGCGCCGCGGCCCTGGCGGGAACCCTGGGCACCTCCACCGAGGTCGAGCCGGCGCTGGCCGGCCTCGTGCGCACCTTCGGCAAGATCTACCGCGACAAGGACATCGCCTACGAGGTCCACGTGCCCGCGGGCCTGCGCTTCCGCGGCGAGCGTCAGGATTTCGAGGAGATGGTCGGCAACCTCGTCGACAACGCCTCGAAATGGGCCGCCGGCCGGGTCGCGATCCGGGCCGAGGCGGTGGCCCGGCACGATTATCCCCACCTTCTCGTGGCCATCGAGGACGACGGCCCCGGCCTGCCGCCCGACGACCGCAAGGCCGTCCTCGGCCGCGGCCGGCGCCTGGACGAATCGAAGCCGGGCTCGGGCCTCGGCCTCTCCATCGTGGCGGACCTCGCCGCCCTCTACCGGGGCCGGTTCAGCCTGGAGGAGGCGGCGCTGGGAGGCCTGCGCGCCGTGCTCGAAGTGCCCGGCGACGCCCCGGCGGGGCCGCCCAGCCATTGAGCGATCCGTCCGCGTTCCGCCGCCCGGCCGTCCCCTGCGAGCGGGGGCGCAACCTTGTCACCGGGCGGAACTTGCGTGACACCGTGTCGCCAAGGGCGGCCATCGGTCGGGGGCCGGCCCGCCTCTATAGAAGACGCGGGCCGGTGCGGCCCGATCACAGGGTCCGATGACGGCGATCTGGTTCATCCTGGCGGCCATGACCGCCGCGGCCGTCGTGGCCCTGCTCTGGCCGATGTCGCGCCGCGCCGCCGCCCCCGTCGGCGAGCCGGGGAGCGTGGCCACCGAGACCGGCTTCTACGAGGACCAGCTCGCCGAGATCGAGCGCGACCTCGGCCGCGGCCTGATCGCGCCGGCCGAGGCGGAGGCCGCCCGCACCGAGGCCGCCCGCCGCCTGCTGCGGGCGAGCCGCGAGGCCGGTCCCGGCGACGCGTCCGGCATGGAGACCGCCTTGGGCGAGCCGCACCTGCGCCAGCGCCGGGCGGCCTCGGCCTTCGCCCTCTCGACCATCCCCCTCGTCGCCCTGATCGCCTACGGCCTCTACGGCTCGCCGGAACTGCCCGCGCAGACGGAGGCCGACCGGCAGGCGGTCCAGTCCGGCAGCCAGGACATGATGAAGGCCGTGGGCCAGATCGAGGCGAAGCTCGCCCGCGATCCCGGCGACGCCCGCGGCTGGGCGGTGCTCGCCCCCGTCTACATGCGGCTCGGCCGCTTCGACGACGCGGCCCGCGCCTACCAATCGGTCGCCCGCCTCAAGGGCGAGACCGCCGAGACCCTGTCCGACTGGGGCGAGGCCCTGGTCGCCGCCGGCAACGGCGTGGTGCCGCCCGAGGCCAGCGCCGTGTTCGAGCGGGCGCTCAAGCTCGACGCCAAGACCCCGAAACCCCGCTTCTACCTCGCGCGCGGCGCCGAGCAGGCCGGGGACACCGCCGAGGCGATCCGCCAGCTCACGGCGCTCACCGATGCGAGCCCGGCCGACGCCCCCTGGCTCGGCATGGTCCGGCAGAACCTCGCCCGCCTCAAGGGCGAGCCGGCCCCCGCGGCCGAGGCGCCGGGCAGGGCTCCGGACGCCCCGGCGGGCGCGGCCTCCAATCTCCCCCCCGAGCAGCAGGCCGCGATCCGCGGCATGGTCGACGGCCTGGACGAGCGCCTGGCCGCCAGGGGCGGCACGGCGGAGGACTGGCTCCGTCTCGCCCGCTCCCGCTCCGTCCTGGGGGAGCCCGACAAGGCCGCAGCCGTTCTGGAGCGCGCCCGCACGGCGCTCGCCGGAGACGCCGCGAAGCTGGCGGCCTTCGAGGCCGGCGCGCGGGACCTCGGCCTGGCCGGCGGACCGGCGGGGACGGCGGCGCCCGCCCCCCGGTCCCGGATGGAGACGGGGTCTCCGGAGGCGCAGGCCGAGACGGAATCGGCGGTCGCCGCGGTGAAGGCGATGCCGCCGGCCGAGCGCGACGCCGCGATCCGCGGCATGGTCTCGGGCCTCGACCGGCGCCTGGCCGCCAAGGGCGGCACCGCCGACGAGTGGCTGCGCCTCGTGCGCTCCTACAGCGCGCTGGGCGATCGCGAGAACGCGGCCAAGGCCCTCGACCGCGGCCGCATGGCCCTCGCCGCCAACGCGGACGCCGTGTCCCGCCTCGACGGCCTCGCGCGCGAACTCGACCTCAAGCCGCGCCCCTGAGGGTCCGGCTCCGGCCCTCGGCCCTGCCCTGCGGCCTTGACCCGCGTCGCGCCTGAGTCGACACCATCCTATGTTGGAATGAGAACGGTTCAGGACTGTCTCGGGCCGTGTCGCGGCCCGATCGGACCCAGGACCCCGCCGGGACGGAAATTCGTGACGCGCAAGAGCCGCCGCCTGATCCTGATCTCTGCCTGCGGCGGCGTGCTCGCCCTCGCGGTCGGCCTGATCCTGTTCGCGATGAGCGGGGCGATCGTGTTCTTCCGCTCGCCCACCGAGGTGGCCTCCCAGGCCGTTCCGCCCGGCACCCGCTTCCGCATCGGCGGCCTCGTCAAGGACGGCTCGCTCAAGCGCGGGCCGGACCAGACCGTCGATTTCGCCGTCACCGACACCAACGCCACCGTCGCGGTCCGCTACAGGGGCCAGTTGCCCGACCTGTTCCGCGAGGGCCAGGGCGTGGTCGCCGAGGGCATGCTGGAGCCGGGCGGCGCCTTCCGCGCGGACACGGTGCTGGCCAAGCACGACGAATCCTACATGCCGCGCGAAGTCGCCGACGCCCTCAAGGCGCAGGGGCGCTGGCAGGAGGGCGGGGGCAAGGGCGGGCCGAAGGCCACGTCCGCGAACGACGCCACCCTCGGACCGCGCAGCGAGCGCTGACCCGCGCGCCGACGACCATGAAGGACACGTAAGGCTTTGATCGTCGAAACCGGCCATTTCGCCCTCGCCCTGGCGCTGGCGCTCTCCCTGATCCAGGCGGTGATGCCGATCTGGGCGGCGCGCTCGGGCGATCCCGCCCTGCGTCAGGTGGCGACGCAAAGCGCGCTCGGCGCCTTCGCCTGCATCCTGTTCGCCTTCGCGGCCCTGACCTGGGCGCACGTCACCTCGGACTTCTCGGTCCAGAACGTGGTCGAGAACTCGCACACGGCCAAGCCCCTGATCTACAAGCTGTCCGGCGTCTGGGGGAACCACGAGGGCTCGATGCTCCTCTGGGTGCTGATCCTCACCCTGTTCGGGGCCTGCGTCGCGGTGGCGCGGGAATCCGTCCCCCCCGTGCTCCGGGCCAACACCCTGGCCGTGCAGGGGGTGATCACCTTCGTCTTCGTGCTGTTCATCATCACGACCTCGAACCCGTTCTCCCGCGTCGTGCCGGCCCCGATGGAGGGCAACGACCTCAACCCGCTGCTGCAGGATGCCGGCCTCGCGATCCACCCGCCGCTGCTCTACCTCGGCTATGTCGGCTTCTCGATCACCTTCGCCTTCGCCATCGCCGCCCTGATCGACGGCCGCATCGACGCCGTCTGGGCCCGCGCCGTGCGGCCCTGGACCCTGACCGCCTGGAGCTTCCTGACCCTCGGCATCGCGATGGGCAGTTACTGGGCCTATTACGAGCTCGGCTGGGGCGGCTGGTGGTTCTGGGACCCGGTGGAGAACGCTTCGCTGATGCCCTGGATCGCGGGCACGGCGCTGCTGCACTCCACCGTGGTGATGGAGAAGCGCGACGCCCTGAAGGTCTGGACGGTGCTGCTGTCCATCCTCACCTTCTCCCTGTCGCTGCTCGGCACCTTCATCGTGCGCTCCGGCGTGCTGACCTCGGTGCATTCCTTCGCCACCGACCCGACCCGCGGCGTCTTCATCCTCGCGATCCTGATCCTGTTCATCGGCGGCTCGCTCACGCTGTTCGCCTGGCGCGCGCCGCTGCTGCGCCAGGGGGGCCTGTTCGCGCCGATCTCCCGCGAGGGGGCGCTGGTCCTCAACAACCTCTTCCTGGTCGCCGCCTGCGCCACCGTGCTCGTCGGCACCCTCTACCCGCTGCTGCTGGAGATGCTGACGGCGGAGAAGATCACGGTCGGGCCGCCCTTCTTCAACGCCACCTTCGTGCCGCTGGCCGTGCCCTTGCTGCTGATCGTGCCCTTCGGCCAGTCGCTCGCCTGGAAGCGCGGCGACGTGCTGGCCGCCTCGCAGCGCCTGTTCGCGGCACTCGCCGTCGCGCTCACCGCGGGCCTCGCCGCCATGGCCCTGACCTGGGGCGGACCGGTGCTGGCCCCGGTGGGGATCGGGCTCGGCGTCTACCTCATCGTCGGCTCCGCCCTGGAGATCATCGGCCGCGCCCGCGGCTACGGCTCGGGCCGGACCAGATCCGCGGGCGAGGTCTGGCGCCGCGCCATCGGCCTGCCGCGCTCGGCCTGGGGCACGGCGCTCGCCCATGCCGGCGTCGGCGTGGTGGTGCTCGGCATCGCCGCGCAGGGCTGGGCCACGGAGGGCCTCGCCACCCTGAAGCCCGGCGAGTCGCTGGCCACCGGCCCCTACGTCGCGACCCTGGACCGGGTCGCGCCCCGCACCGGCCCGAACTACGAGGAGGCGGCGGCCTTCCTCACCATCCGCACCCGCGCGGGCGACGAGGTCGGCCACGTCGACACCGGCAAGCGCTTCTACCCGAGCCGCAAGATGACCGTGACGGAATCGGGCCTGCTCACCAACGGCGCGAGCCAGGTCTATGCCAGCCTCGGCGAGATCGGGCAGGACGGCAGCATCGGCCTGCGGCTCTACTACAAGCCCCTGGTGCTGCTGATCTGGCTCGGCGCCGTGGTGATGGCGATCGGCGGCGGCCTCTCGCTGACCGACCGGCGCATGCGCGTCGGCGCCCCGGCCCGCGCCAGGACCAAGCCCCTCCCCCCCAACGCCGTCCCCGCCGAATGAGTCGTTTGGGATTTTCCCGGGGGCTCGCCCTGGCGCTCATCCTGCTGGCGAGCGCCGGGCCGGCCCTGGCCGTGCAGCCGGACGAAGTGCTCAAGGACGCGGGCCTGGAGCACCGCGCCCGCGAGATCTCGGCCGGCCTGCGCTGCCTCGTCTGCCAGAACCAGTCCATCGACGACTCGGACGCGCCGCTGGCCAAGGACCTGCGGGTGCTGGTGCGCGAGCGACTGGTGAAGGGCGACAGCGACAAGGCCGTCGAGGATTACGTGGTCGGCCGCTACGGCGAGTTCGTGCTCCTGCGCCCGGTCTTTGCCGGCCACACCCTCCTGCTCTGGCTGAGCCCGCTGCTGGCCGTGCTGCTCGGCGCCTTCGGAATCTGGCGCCTCGCCCGCCGGAAGCGCCCCCCGCCCGTGAGGACCCTGTCGCCCGCCGAGGAGGCGGAGGTGGCGGCCCTCCTGCGCCGGGAGTAGGTTTTCGCGGGCGCGATGTGGCAATTTTTCCACGGACGCTGCAATATCGGCCCCGGCGGATTCGGCGCGGCATGAGTCTTGGATGCCCCTCCGCGAGAAGAATCCGCCGGGGGGACCGGGATGACCGTATCGACGCTCACGATCTCCAGCCGGAACTACTCGTCCTGGTCGCTGCGCGGCTGGCTGATCTGCCGGATGGCCGGGCTCGACTTCGAGACCGAGATGCTGTCGGGCGACGACGCCTCGACGCGGGCGGAGCTCCTCCACCTCTCGCCCTCGTTCCTGGTGCCGCGCCTGCGCCACGGCGGCATCGTGGTCTGGGACACGCTCGCCATCGCGCAGTACCTCACCGAGACGTTCCCGGAGGCCGGCCTCGTGCCCGCCGACATCGCGGCCCGCGCCCATTGCCGCTCGGTGGCCGGCGAGATGCATTCCGGCTTCATCAACCTGCGCTCGGCGCTGCCGATGAACCTCAAGGCCTTCCACCCCGACTTCAAGGTCTTCAACGGGGCCAAGGGCGACATCGAGCGCATCGTCACGATCTTCGACGACTGCCTCGACCGCTACGACGGCCCCTACCTCTTCGGCGACCGGCCGAGCCTCGCCGACGCGATGTACGCCCCGGTCTGCACCCGCTTCCGCACCTACGACGTCAAGCTGCCCCCCCGCGCCACCGCCTACCGCGACACCATCCTGCACTGGCCGCTGATGGTGGAATGGGCCGAGACCGCCGCCAGCGAGCCCGAAGAGATCGAAGAACTCGACATGGAGTTCTGACGACCGCCCGTCGCCGGTCCAGAGGCATTTCGACCGGTCCGAAGCTGGATTCCGTACTTCGCGCCTTGGGCTCGTCTCCCGACAATCCACCGAACCATCGCAGCTCACACGCGGGCGTTTTCCTCCCCCCTCTGCGGGGGAGGGTGACCCTCGCGTGAGCGAGGGTCGGGAAAGGGGAGCGACAGTTCCGGATACGGCGCTCCCCTCACCCGACTTAGCTCGCGGGCCACCCTCTCCCGCAGAGGGGAGAGCGCCAGCGCGCCCAAGACTGAGCCTGCAAGCCTACGCCGGCCGTAGCCGACCACGGCCGGCCACGTATTTTATTGCAGAGCACAATCCGGCGCCGACCCCGTCCGAGATGGCCGCACCGCAGCATGACAAATCAATCCCGTCGAAACCTATCGTACCGGCGGACGTTTTCTGGAGACGGAAAGGAATCCGAACGGGCCGGCGGCGACAGTCGTTCTTTGTCGAACGACCGGGCAGCTTGATTGAATACAATCGGCATTTCTGTTCCACTCCGAATTAGAAAAGGACCAATCTGGGCAGGAAAGCCATGCCGCGCTACGAACCATGGAGCGCCCCGCGCGCCGCCGGGATCATCGCCGAGCACACCCATCTCGAGGGTGCGACGCTGCCGATCCTGCACGCGCTGCAGGAGACGTTCGGCTACGTGGACGAGGGGGCGGTGCCGCTGATCGCCGACGCGCTCAACCTGTCGCGGGCCGAGATCCACGGCTGCATCACCTTCTACCACGATTTTCGCGCCCATCCGGCCGGGCGGCACGAGGTGAAGCTGTGCCGGGCCGAGGCCTGCCAGGCCATGGGCTCCGACCGGCTGCATGCCGAGATCCTGTCGCGCCTCGGCACCGGCTGGCACGGCACCACCAGCGACGGCAACGCCACGGTCGAGCCGGTCTACTGCCTCGGCCTCTGCGCCAACGGGCCGGCGGCCCTGGTGGACGGCGAGCCGATCGCGCACCTGACCGCCGACGCCCTCGATGCCGCCCTGAGCGAGGCACGCGCATGAGCGTCACCATCACCGTTCCCCGCGACGCCGTGGCGCTCGGCCTCGGCGCCAACCGCGTCGCCCGCGCCCTGTTTGCCGGCGCCGAGCGGCGCGGGCTCGACGTCGCCATCGTCCGCACCGGCTCCCGCGGCCTGTTCTGGCTGGAGCCGATGGTCGAGGTCGCCACGCCCGAGGGGCGCATCGCCTACGGCCCGGTCACGCTCGCCGACGTGGACGGCCTGCTCGACGCGGGCCTGACGCAGGGCGGCGACCATCCGCTCAGGCTCGGCGACCCCGAAAAGATCCCGTACCTGGCGCGCCAGCAGCGCCTCACCTTCCACCGCTGCGGCGTGGTCGACCCGGTCTCCGTCGCCGATTACCGGGCGCATGGCGGCTATCGCGGCCTTGAGGCCGCCTTGACGCTCGACGCCGAAGGGATCGTGGCCGCGGTGCGCGACTCTGGGCTTCGCGGGCGCGGCGGCGCGGGCTTTCCGGCCGGCATCAAGTGGAACACGGTGATGCTCGCCAAGGCGGAGCAGAAATACGTGGTCTGCAACGCCGACGAGGGCGATTCCGGCACCTTCGCCGACCGGATGATGATGGAGGGCGACCCCTTCAACCTCATCGAGGGCATGACCATCGCCGCAATCGCGGTCGGCGCCACCCGCGGCTACATCTATTGCCGCTCCGAGTATCCCCAGGCCTTCGCGACCCTGAAGGAAGCCATCGCCAACGGCGTCCAGGCGGGCGTGCTGGGCGGCGACGTGATGGGCTCCGGCAAGGCCTTCCACCTGGAGGTCCGCCTCGGGGCCGGCGCCTATATCTGCGGCGAGGAGACCTCGCTTCTGGAGAGCCTGGAGGGCCGCCGCGGCATCGTCCGCGCCAAGCCGCCGATCCCGGCCCTGAAGGGATTCCTGGGCAAGCCGACCCTGGTCAACAACGTGATGACCTTCACGGCCACGCCCTGGATCCTGGAGCACGGCGCCAAGGCCTATGCCGATTACGGCATGGGCCGCTCGCTGGGCACCCTGCCGATCCAGCTCGCCGGCAACGTGAAGCACGGCGGCCTGATCGAACTCGCCTTCGGCATCACGCTGCGCGAGGTGATCGAGGGTTACGGCGGCGGCACCCGCTCGGGGCGGCCGGTGCGCGCGGTGCAGGTCGGCGGGCCGCTCGGGGCCTACTTCCCGGACCACCTCCTCGACACGCCCCTGGATTACGAGGCGATGGCGGCCAAGAAGGGCCTCGTGGGACACGGCGGCATCGTGGTGTTCGACGACACCGTGGACATGGCCCGCCAGGCCCGCTTCGCCTTCGAGTTCTGCGCGACCGAGAGCTGCGGCAAGTGCACCCCCTGCCGCATCGGCGCGACCCGTGGCGTCGAGACCATGGACAAGGTCATCGCCGGCGTGCGGACGGAAGCGAACCTCAAGGTCGTCGAGGACCTCTGCGAGGTCATGACCGACGGCTCTCTCTGCGCCATGGGCGGGCTGACCCCGATGCCCGTCATGAGCGCGATCACCCATTTTCCCGAGGATTTCAGGCGCGCCGGCGACATGCCGGTCGCGGCTGAATGAGGAGGCATCCATGGCCCTCATCAAGGAAATCGACTACGGCACCCCGATCCGCGTATCGGAGCAGACGGTCAGCCTGACCATCGACGGGATGAGCGTGACGGTGCCCGCCGGCACCTCCGTCATGGCCGCCGCCATGAACGCCGGCACGCAGATTCCAAAGCTCTGCGCGACGGATTCCCTGGAGCCGTTCGGCTCCTGCCGCCTGTGTCTCGTGGAGATCGAGGGCCGGCGCGGCACGCCCGCCTCCTGCACCACGCCGGCCGAGAACGGCATGGTGGTCCGCACGCAGACGGACAAGCTCGCGCGCCTGCGCAAGGGCGTGATGGAGCTCTACATCTCCGACCACCCGCTGGACTGCCTGACCTGCGCCGCCAACGGCGACTGCGAGCTGCAGACCCAGGCCCACGTTGCCGGCCTGGGTCTGCAGCTCG
>NZ_BPRB01000091.1 GCF_022179685.1 Methylobacterium trifolii | reverse complement strand
GGCGATGCGCCGGGCCTGGATCGCCTTCTCCTGCGCCCGCGTCAGATTTGACGGGTAGACCCGGCCCTCGTGGCGGCCGAACTCCAGGTAATGCAGGGTGCCCTCGCGAGGGTGGGTGAATAGCGCCCGCAGGTCGGCGTGCAGGCGCACGTAGCCGACCGCGTCGAAATCCGCCGGCAGCGGCCCCCGCTCGGCCTCCAGGGCCGCGATGCGCTGCTCAATCTCGGGTGACGCCGCTGCCGTCCCGGATTCGTCCATGATCATGGCGAAGGGATAAGGGCGGAGCGGCACCCCGGGCAAGTGCGGACCGCGTACTCACAGGTCTGCGAGCGTATTGCCACCGATGAGGCCGGGACATTTCGGAATTATCGATTGCCTATTTGTCCCGATCGTCCGTGATCGTCGTTGGCAACATCGATTTCGGCGCCACGATTGCCATCTCTCGGCGGACAGGCGTGACGCGGCAGGCTAAGGCTCGAATCCGGCGCGTTCGCGAACGTCTCCGCCACGGCGAAGACAGGGCGGGCAGAGCCCGAGCGCGGAGAAGGACCGGACCGAGCCACGCGATGCGCCACGACGTTGCGCCGACCAACAGCCTCCATCCCTTTCGCGCCCTGTTGCGCGGATCGATCCTCGTGGTCGGGGCCTGCCCGGCGGACCTGACGGCCGGCCTCGGAGACGACGCGGCCTCGGTCACGCGTCTCGACGGCGGTTCAGCGCTCGCCGACGACGCGCGTTTCGACGTGGTGCTGCTCCTCGACCCCACGCGGACACCCTGGTTCGGTGCGCCAGGTCCGGCCTCCGACCGCCTGGACGCGAGCCTCGCGAGGGCCCGCGCCCTGCTGCGACCCGGCGGCAGGCTCCTCGTCGCCATCGAGAATGCCCTCAGCCTGCGCCACCTGGCCGGCGGCGGCGAGGTCGCGGCCGCTTCGGACCTGTTCAGCCTGGAGGGACGCCTGCGGCCGGACGGCTTCCGCCTGCCGTCGCGCCTGGAGTTGCGCGACCGCCTCGCGCGCCTCGGCCTGACGCACCAGGACTGGTGGTTCCCGTTCCCGGACCCGGACCGGCCCCTCAGCCTGATCGCCGAGCGCGCCCTCGCGACACCGGGGTTCGATCCGAGCGTTCTGGCCGCATCCGGCCCGTCCTCCGATCCGGACCTGCCCGATCACGGCGCCTTTTCCCTCCAGCATGCCTGGGCCGGCATCGCGCGGGCCGGGCTGATGGGTGACTTGGCCCCCGGCTTCCTCGTCCTCGCCTCGGACGATGCGCTTCCCGAGGATGCCCGCTTGGCCCTGCATTTCGGCCTGCGCCGGCGGCAGGAATTCGAGAAGGTCGTGACCTTCGCCACCGAGGCCGCCGGCATCGCGATCACGCGCGAGCCGCTCCATCCCGGTCTCACCCCGCTCGTGGGTACGGTCGGCAACGGCTTTCCCGACGAGCCCTTCGTTCCGGGCCGCCTCTGGCAGACGGAGCTTGAGGCGCTCCTGGCCTGCGACGGCTGGACGGCTGGCGACATCGCGGACTGGGCGCAGGTCTGGTGCACGGCCGTGCAGGCCAGGTACGCGGACGGCTCCACCCTTGATGCGACCACCCGCCTGCCCGGCACGGCGATCGACGCGATCCCGCGCAACCTCCTGCTGCATGACGGGCAGCCGGTCTTCATCGATTGCGAGTGGGATCTCGGGGCGCCCCTGGAATTCGGACACCTGCTGCTCCGGGCCCTTCTGAACGCGTTCACCGACGTGGAGGTGTGCGGCCGGCCCGGCCCCGGCGTCGAGACGACTCTGCTGTTTCTGGTCCGCGCGGTCTCGCAAGCCCTCGGCGTCCTCCTCGACGACGACGCGATCACCCGCCACCTCGCCGCGGAGGACCGGTTTCAGTGGGCGGTGAGCGGCCTCGAACAGGGCCGCACCCTCAACGACTTGGCTGCGGCGCACGTCCGGATGCGCACGCTCCTGGCCGACAGGCTGGCCGAGCGGGAGCGTGCGGCCCAGCATTTCGAGGCGCAGAGCGCGGCCCTGTTCGCCGCCCAGGCGCGCCATGCCGAGGCGCTGGCCAACGAGCGCCGCCGGACCGACCGGGTCGTCGCCTACGCGGCCGATATGGACCGGAAGCGCCAGGATCTGGCGGACACCCTCGACCGGATGCAGCGGGACGAGGCGGCGCGGCTGGAATCCTGGCGCCCCCGCACGGTGTTGCGGAGACTGCTCCAGCCCTTCCAGGCCCTGGGGCGAAGGCCCGCGGAGCACCTGGAGCATTCCCCTCCGGGGGAGTAGCACCGCACGGGGGCTCGCCTATAATGCGGTGCATATCGGCACCCGCAGAGGTGCGTCCCGTCCGAGTCTCGCACCATGACCTCCCGCATCCCGAACTTCACCGAGATTTCGTTCGCGAGCGAGGCCATCGTCGCTCCGCCGCCGCCGGTGGGCGAGCCGTGGATGACGCCCGAGGGCATCCCGGTGAAGGGTCATTACGGGCCGCAGGACCGCGAGGGCTTGGAGTTCCTCGATACCTATCCGGGCATCGCGCCGTACCTGCGCGGCCCCTACCCGACGATGTACGTGACCCAGCCCTGGACCATCCGGCAATATGCCGGCTTCTCCACGGCCGAGGATTCGAACGCCTTCTACCGGCGTAATCTGGCGGCCGGCCAGAAGGGCCTCTCGGTCGCCTTCGACCTCGCCACCCACCGCGGCTACGATTCCGACCATCCGCGGGTGTCGGGCGACGTGGGCATGGCGGGTGTGGCGATCGATTCGATCTACGACATGCGCACCCTTTTCTCGGGCATCCCGCTGGACGAGATGACCGTGTCGATGACGATGAACGGCGCGGTGCTGCCGATCCTCGCCCTCTACATCGTCGCCGCCGAGGAACAGGGCGTGCCGCCGGAGAAGCTCGCGGGCACGATCCAGAACGACATCCTCAAGGAGTTCATGGTCCGCAACACCTACATCTACCCGCCCAAGGGTTCGATGCGGATCATCTCGGACATCTTCTCGTATACCTCCCGGAAGATGCCGAAGTTCAACTCCATCTCGATCTCCGGCTATCACATGCAGGAAGCCGGGGCGACGAACGACCTCGAACTCGCCTACACGCTGGCGGACGGGGTGGAATACATCAAGGCCGGGCTGGCGGCGGGCCTGACCATCGACCAGTTCGCGCCGCGGCTGTCGTTCTTCTGGGCGATCTCGACGAACTTCTTCATGGAAGTCGCCAAGATGCGGGCCGCGCGCCTGATCTGGGCCAAGCTCGTGAAGGGGTTCGATCCCAAATCCGAGAAGTCGCTGCCTTTGCGCACCCATTCCCAGACCAGTGGCTGGTCGCTGACCGCCCAGGACGTGTTCAACAACGTCACCCGCACCTGCATCGAGGCGATGGCGGCGACGCAAGGGGGCACCCAGTCTCTTCACACCAACGCTCTGGACGAGGCGCTGGCGCTGCCCACCGACTTCTCGGCCCGCATCGCCCGCAACACCCAGCTCTTTCTTCAGCAGGAGAGCGGCACCACGCGCATCGTCGATCCGTGGGGCGGCTCTTACTACGTGGAGAAACTCACCGCCGACATCGTGGCCCGCGCCTGGGAGCACATCCGCGAGGTGGACGAGCTCGGCGGCATGGCCAAGGCGATCGAGGCCGGCATCCCCAAGCTGCGGATCGAGGAGGCGGCGGCCCGCGCCCAGGCCCGGATCGATTCCGGCCGCCAGACGATCGTCGGCATCAACAAGTTCAAGCCCGACGACGAGATGAAGATCGAACTGCTGCGCGTGGACAACGGCAACGTCCGCACCCTCCAGATCGACAAGCTCAAGCGTCTGCGCTCCGAGCGCAACCAGGCCGACGTGGACGCGCGGCTGGCCGCCCTCACAAAGGCCGCGGACGGCGAGGGCAACCTGCTCGAACTCGCGGTCGAGGCGGCGCGCGCCAAGGCCACGGTCGGCGAGATTTCCGACGCCCTGGAGAAGGCCTGGGGCCGGCATCGGGCCGAGATCCGCTCGATCTCCGGCGTCTACAAGCGGGAGGTGGGTGGCATGTCGCCGGTGGTCGAGCAGGTGCGCGGTCTGGTCGAGGCGTTCGAGGAGGAGGACGGGCGGCGCCCGCGCATTCTGGTCGCCAAGATGGGCCAGGACGGGCACGACCGCGGCCAGAAGGTCATCGCCTCGGCCTTCGCCGACCTCGGCTTCGACGTGGATATCGGGCCCCTCTTCGCCACCCCCGCCGAAGCCGCACGACAGGCGGTGGAGAACGACGTGCACATCGTCGGCGTCTCGTCGCTGGCGGCCGGCCACCTCACCCTGGTTCCGGAACTGAAGGCGGCGCTGACCGAGCAGGGCCGCGAGGACGTGATGATCGTGATCGGCGGCGTGATCCCGCCGGGCGACTACGACGCCCTCTACGCCGCCGGCGCCTCGGCGATCTTCCCGCCGGGCACGGTGATCGCGGAGGCGGCGGTCAAGCTGATCGAGGAGTTGAACGGCCGCCTGGGCTACGGCACGCGGCAGGCCGCGGAGTAGCGCTGCTCGTCGGCTTCGATCCGTGGCTCAGCGGCGCCGTTCCAGGGTCGCGACGTAGAAGCCGTCCGTGCCCGTCAGCGCCGGGCTCATCTGGAGACCGTGCCGGGTCAGGCGCACGGCCTCGGCCAGTCCGGGTGCATGCTCCGCCAGGACGGCCTGCGCCGGCACGACCGAAAAGCCGCCGCCGTTGCGTTCCACGAAGCCCGAGACGGCGCCGTCGTTCTCCTCCGGCAGGAGGGAGCAGGTGACGTAGACGATCCGGCCGCCCGGTCGGACCAGCAGCCCGGCCCGGTCGAGGACGGCCTCCTGCTCGGCGATCCGCGCCGCGAGGCTGCCGGGGCGTAGGCGCCACTTGGCGTCCGGGTTGCGTCGCCAGGTGCCCGAGCCGGTGCAGGGCGCGTCGACGAGGACGCGGTCCACCTGCCCGTCGAGGTCGGTCAGCACATCCGCCCGCGCCCGGCCGCCCCGCGGGGTGCGGATTTCGGCCTGTGCCCCTGAGCGCCGAAGCCGCTCGTGGATCGGCGCAAGGCGGCGCGGGTCGCCGTCCGTGGCGATCAGGCGGGCGCGGTTCCCGGTGAGGGCCGCCAGCGCCAGGGTCTTGCCGCCGCCGCCGGCGCAGAGGTCGACCACGGTCTCGCCCTCCATGGCTCCCGCGAGCAGGCTCGCCAATTGCGAGCCCTCGTCCTGGATCTCGTACCACCCCTCCAAAAATTCCGGCTCCACGTGGAGCGCCGGCCCGCGCCCGTCCGCGCCGATGGGGATGCGCAGGCCCGCAGGCGCGTGCGGGGTCTGCTCGGCCTTCAGGTAGGCGAGGGTCGGCAGGGCCTCCTCGCGCGTGCGCTTGAGGGCGTTGATGCGGATGTCGAGCGGCGCCCGCCGGGCCAGGGCCTTCAGTTCGGGCAACAGCGCGTCGCCGAGGGTCCGGGCGAGGCTCGGCAGCACCCACTCGGGCACGTCGCCGGCGATCTCGGACGGCGCGTCTGCCAGGGTCCCGTTCGCGATCCGCTCGCGCTCCGCCTCGTTCAGGGGCTCCGGTGCGAAGCGCTCCCCCGTGAACAGCGCCGCGATCGAGGGGGCGGCCAGGCCCTGCTGCAGGCGCAGCGACCCGAGCAGGACCGCGCGGGGGGTCTCCGCGCCCATGATCCAGGCGGAGGAGGCGCGCCGCCGCAGGGCATCGTAGACGAGACTCGCGATTGCCCCCCGGTCGCCGGAGCCGGCGAAGCGGTGCGCGAGGCCCCAATCCTTGAGGGCGTCGGCGGCAGGGCGGCGGCGCTCGGCGATGTCGGCGAGCACCTCGATGGCGGCGGAGCAGCGGGCGGCTGGGGTCAGGACGGTCTCCTTTACGGTTCGTTCATACTGCCGCGAAACGGTCACGCTTACCCCGCCGCGCAGCCACGATACGGCCGAGCTTACGGCTTGATCGGAGCGCAGACCGGTATCCGGCACCGCACGTCAATCTCGAAGGCCGAGTCGAATGTCCACCACCACCCGCCTGACCCTTGCCGGCCTCGTGACGCTGGCCCTCGCCGCCTGTTCGACGGCGCCCGCCGCCCCCGACCTGACGCCGCCCCCGCGCCGGCCGTTGGATGCCAAGACCCAGCTCGAATACGGCGCCCCGCCCCCGCCGCCGCCCGGCCAGCGCTACTGATTTTCTGAGGTCGAAGCTCGACCTCAGGCACTCTCGCGGGCGTGGCGCCGCTCGTAGGCCTTGAGGCCGGTATAGACCCGTTCGAGGTGCGGGCGCGCGGCCGAAAGGTCCGCCGCCCGCCCGCGCGCGATCAGGTCGCCGATGACGTGGTCGGCCTCGACGCGGCCCTTGCCCTCGATATCGCGCAGCATCGAGGCGGTGAGCGGCGACCCCTCGGCCGTCAGCATGGTGCGGGCCTGGGCAGCCACCTTCTCCCGCGGGGCGAAGCCGTAGCCTGCGGCCACCGTGATGCATTCCTCGTGCAGGCCGGCGATGAAGTCGGCCCCGCCCGGCGCGCCGACGACGTCGCCGATGGCGGCGCGCATCAGCGTGGTGGCGCCCGCGAGCGTGGCGAGGAAAACCCACTTCTCCCACATCTCCAGGACGATCCTGTCGCTCGCCCGACCCTGGAACTTCGCGCCCTGCATCAGGGCGTCCACCTGCGCGATCCGCTCCGAGCGGCTGCCGTCCCGCTCGCCGTACGTGATGGTGCAGAATTCGCTCATGTGGCGGATCTGGCCCTCCGGCGAGAGGGTGGCCGCGATGGCGCAGGCGCCGCCGAGCACACGGCCCGGCCCGAAGCGGGCGTCCAGGGCGTCGAGATGGGCCATGCCGTTCAGCACCGGCAGGATCGCCGTCCCCTCCCCCACCGCCGGGGCGAAGTCGTCCAGGGCGCCCGCGAGGTCGTAGGCCTTGCAGGACAGGAGCACGAGGTCGAAGGCGCCCGATCCCGCGAGCCGGTCGGCGGTGACGGTCTTCGGGGCGTCGAGGTGGAGGTCGCCGAGCGGGCTCTTCAGGACGAGGCCGTTGGCGGCGAGCTTCTCTGCACGCCCCGGGCGGACGAGGAACGTGATGTCGCGCCCGGCCTCGGCCAGCCGCGCTCCGTAATAGCCGCCGGTCGCCCCGGCTCCGACCACGAGAACCCGCATCGACTGTCTCCCTCCGCAGTATGGCTTCCTTGCGTGAGTCGGGAAGACGACGCAACGGCCCGCATCAGGCTCGATCAGCCGAGCAAACGGATACGGCCCGCATGGCGACTTGATCTCAACTGTCGCACCAGTTTTTCATCGGCCGTTATGAGCGTCGCATCCCAGCGCTCCGCTGCAGCGACGTAGCGCGCATCGTAGATGGTACAGCCGATCCCGGCAGCGATATCGATGGCGGACACCGCGACATCCTAAGTCGGCCGGAACCGCAAGAGGTTGCCGGGGCTAGCCAGGGCATCATGCGCATGGTTCAGCGAGATATTTTTGCCTGGTAAGCTTTTAGAATCACCTACCCGACTTCCGCCAGGAGATGCTCAGGTGCGTTGCGCACCGCGTCTTCGCGCACGACCTCATCCGCAGCTTCGCTCAGGGGCTCCGGTAAGAACCATTTCACCGCAATGCAGGCGTCGATGACGATCGGCGACCGTCGCGATCCGCCCTGATCGTCGCGGTGCTATCCGGTAATTGCTTTCGCACGGCCCTGACTCTGATCGCACGGACAGCGTTGGCGGCCTCCATTGCGGACAAGGTGTCGGTGTCCTTGAGACCGTCCTCGAATCTACGCCGTTCGGCTTTCAGAGCAGCCCCGCCATCCTCGAGCAAGTGGTCGTGGACCGGGCGGTGGCGGCCGAGGGGCGACCAATTCTGAAGTGTCATGGCGATCCGCCCCCACTTACGTCCGGCTCGGATAGTTCGGGCTCTCGCGCGTGATGGTCACGTCGTGGACGTGGCTCTCGCGCAGGCCCGCATTGGTGATGCGGATGAACTGCGCCCGCTGCTGGAACTCCGGCACGGTGGCCGCGCCGACATAGCCCATCGCGGCGCGCAGACCGCCCGCGAGCTGGTGCAGCACCGCCGCCACCGGCCCCTTGTACGGCACCTGCCCCTCGATGCCCTCGGGCACGAGCTTGTGAGTGTCGTTGACCTCGGCCTGGAAGTAGCGGTCGGCCGAGCCGCGGGCCATCGCGCCGACCGAGCCCATGCCCCTGTAGCTCTTGTACGAGCGTCCCTGGTACAAAAAGACCTCGCCCGGCGCCTCGTCCGTGCCGGCCAGCAGCGAGCCGAGCATGGCGACGGAGGCGCCGGCCGCGATGGCCTTGGCGAGGTCGCCCGAATACTTGATCCCGCCGTCCGCGATCACGGGGATGCCGGCGTCCGAGGCCGCCTCGACGGCCTCCATCAGGGCCGTGAGCTGCGGCACGCCGACGCCGGCCACGATCCGGGTGGTGCAGATCGAGCCCGGCCCGATGCCGACCTTGATCGCGTCTGCCCCGGCGTCGATCAGCGCTTGCGCGCCCTCGCGGGTGGCGACGTTGCCGGCGATGACCTGGACGGCATTGGAGAGCTGCTTCACCCGGCGCACGCTGTCGAGCACCTTGATCGAGTGGCCGTGCGCCGTATCGACCACGATCAGGTCGCAGCCGGCATCGATCAGGCGCTCGGCCCGCTCGAAGCCGGGGTCGCCAGTGGTGGTGGCGGCCGCGACCCGGAGCCGGCCCTGCGCGTCCTTGACCGCCTTCGGGTAGGTGACCTGCTTCTCGATGTCCTTGACCGTGATCAGGCCGATGCAGCGGTAGTGGTCGTCCACCACCAGTAGCTTCTCGATCCGGAACTGGTGGAGCAGGTGCTTGGCCTCGTCCTGCGTCACGCCTTCGCGCACGGTGATGAGCCGGTCGCGGGTCATCAGCTCGGAGACGGGCTGGCCGGGATTGGTGGCGAAGCGCACGTCGCGGTTGGTGAGGATGCCCACGAGCTTGCCCCGCGAGCCGTTCGGGCCCCGCTCCACCACCGGGATTCCGGAGATGCGGTTCTTCTTCATCAGGTCGAAGGCGGCGGAAAGCGTCTCGTCCGGGTGGATGGTGATCGGATTCAGCACCATCCCCGACTCGTACTTCTTGACGAGGCGAACCTGCTCGGCCTGCTCGGCCGGCTCGAGGTTGCGGTGGATGACGCCGAGGCCGCCGTTCTGGGCCATGGCGATGGCCATGGGCGCCTCGGTCACCGTGTCCATGGCCGACGCCATGATCGGCAGGTTGAGGGCGATGGACCGGGTGAGCTTCGTGGCCACGTCCACCTCGGTGGGCATCACCGAGGATGCGGCCGGTCGCAGGAGCACGTCGTCGAAGGTCAGGCCCTCGATGATCGGGGTGGAGGAACTGCGGACCATGCGCCAACTTTCTGGAGCTGAGCCGGGCCCGGACGGGCCGCGGCGCTGAGCGGGTTGGCACGGGTCGATATCACGGGGTGGCGCACCCCGCCAGGGTGGCAGGTTCGCACCGCAACAGGATTCCTCGCAGGCACCCCTTGCGCCCGCCGCATGCGTCGACTCAGTTCACCGGCGCCCTCGGCCCCTTGTCGGTGTATTCGGGCGGCAGGCCGATATAGTCGGCGAGCATGCCGTCCACGCCCGGCGGCCGGCCGAAGGCCTCGCAATCCGGGTCGAGGGGTGCCTCGCCGAGCGTCGTGACGCGGATGCGGTTCCAGTTCGGGAGCGTGAGGGGAGCCCGGAACGGGTCCTCTCCGGTGGCCAGCAGGAAGCCGAAATCCTGGCCGAAATCGCCGGCGAGATCGTAGGGGTCGCTGGCGCGGGAATAGCGCGGCTGGCTGGTGAAGGAGTTGGCCGCTCCGCCCCAGACCATCGCCGCCCGCTGCTCGTGGCGCCTGTCGAGGGCTTCGGCCTCTACCGTGAGGCTGCCCAGCCCGATCGGCACCCGCGGGATCGGGATCCGGCCGAGCCCTTCCGCGAAGCCGATGCCGACCTGGCCGGCGATGGTGACGGCGGCAGACGTGCCGATGGTCGCGCCCGCACCCAGCAGGTCGGTGGCCTCGACGCGGGTGACCTGGGCGCGCACCGTCAGGTCGGCGTTGCGCGTGGAGACCACGTCGTAGCGCAGCGACAGTTCGTAGCAGAGCGACCGGTCGGCGTTGTTGGCGACCAGACGGCGCTCCTGCGCGGTCAGGCTCGACCCGGCTACGGATTCGGGGAAATGCGTCGGGATGATCCGCACGGTCTTCGTCCGCGCCAGGGCCGGCCGGTCGGCATAGAGGCGTGCGGTGGTAGACGCTTCCGTGCTCGCCTTGAGGCGGTCGTAGCGGGTGAGCGAGCCGGTGCTGTTGAGCAGCACCGTGCCGCAGGCCCCGACCGTCAGGCACAGGGCGGCCGCGCTCGCGAGCTGCCGTAGCGTTCGGGACGTCGTCGGCTTCGTCCGCATCGCTCGCCTTCAATCCCGTCGCCGCAGGCGGCGGCCGGCCCCGCGTTCACGGGGAGCCCGACCGTCCGTGCCCGCATGGTGCTTCGGCCTAGCTTAGGCATCGCGGCGCCGTATCGGAAGGGGTCGCGGGCGCTCCGGCAAAGTTCGGAAACATCCCTGTGGCCGATCCGCCACGACGTTCGCCGCATCGTACTCGGCCCGGATGCAACCGGGAGCATGGCGAAACACTTCTCCACGCCGATGCGCCCCGCCAAGATCGTGCCCCTCGTCGTCGCCACCGCGCTGTTCATGGAGAACACCGATTCCACGGTGATCGCCACGGCGCTGCCGACCATCGCCCGCAGCCTCGGCGAGGACCCGATCGCCTTGAAGCTCGCGCTCACCGCCTATCTCGTGAGCCTTGCGATCTTCATCCCGATCAGCGGCTGGATGGCCGACCGATACGGGGCGCGCACGGTGTTCCGGGCGGCGCTTCTGGTGTTCATGGCCGGGTCGCTGGCCTGCGCCGCGTCGGGCGGGCTCCTCGGCTTCGTCGCCGCCCGGTTCCTCCAGGGCCTCGGGGGCGCGATGATGGTGCCGGTCGGCCGCCTCGTCATCCTGCGCAGCGTGCCGAAATCGGAACTGGTCTCGGCGCTGGCCTACCTCACCATCCCGGCGCTGATCGGCCCGATCCTGGGGCCGCCCCTCGGCGGCCTGATCACCACCTGGCTCGACTGGCGCTGGATCTTCTTCATCAACATCCCGATCGGCATCGCCGGCTTCGTGCTGGCGAGCCTGTATTTCGAGGATTTGCGCGAGGCGGAGCGACCGCCGCTGGACCTTTCCGGCTTCCTGCTGCTTGGCGCGGGTCTGGCCGCCCTGATGCTCGGACTTGCCTCCACAGGGCGCCACCTGCTGCCGGACTGGTTGTCCTGGGCCTGCCTCGGGGGCGGTGCGGCGCTGCTCGCCCTGTACTTTCGGCACTCCCGCAAGCTTGCCCACCCGGTGCTGCGTCTCGACCTGATGCGCCACCCGACCTTCCGCGCCGCGGTGACGGGGGGAAGCCTGTTCCGCATCGGCACCGGGGCGATCCCGTTCCTGCTGCCGCTGATGCTCCAGGTCGGCTTCGGGCTCGATCCGCTGCACTCGGGCCTCATCACCTTCGCGGCTGCCGCCGGCGCGATGTTCGTCAAGACGGTCGGCCCAAGGATCCTGCGCACCTTCGGATTCCGGCCGGTGATGGTGGCCAACGCGGTGCTCGCCTCGGCCTTCCTGGCGGTCAACGGGCTCTACACCGCGCAGACCTCCCACTGGCTGATCGTCGGCGTGCTGTTCCTCGGCGGCTGCCTGCGCTCGGTGCAGTTCACCTGCGTCAACGCTATCGCCTATGCGGACCTCGACAGCCGCGAGATGAGCGCGGGCACCAGCCTCGCCAGCGTGGCCCAGCAACTGTCGCTCAGCCTCGGCGTCAGCCTGAGCGCCCTGGCGCTGGAGGGCGCGGCCGCCTGGCATGGGCGCACGGACATCGCGGCGCAGGATTTCGGGCCGGCCTTCCTGGCCGTCGCCCTGGTCTCGGCGACCTCCGTCCTCGCCTTCCGGCGGCTGGCGCCGGATGCCGGCGCGGAGGTCTCGGGCAAGGGGTTCGTGCCGGCCGTCCCTACGGCGGGGCCGGGGCGGAAATAGTGGTCAGAACCCGACGCTTGGGACCCAATTGCAAGCCCCGCTACCGATAGATGGCGGCCGTTCGGTTCGAGCCGCACCGCAGAAGGAACAGGGGAGGACGAGCGTGTTGAGCCTTGCTCGCTGCCCCTCCTTCGTATTGGCCCGGTTTCAGGCCATCCGCTCCACCCATTGCGCCCGGGAAGGCCCCGGCTCGAACGCATCGCTAAAATACTGGGTTTCCCGGATAACCTTCCCCTCCAGAAACTCCATGATGCTCACAGTATAGGACGGCCGCCCGTCATACGTCAGAACATATTCCGTGACCCAGATCCCGCCTGCACCGATGATCCGCCGCACTGTAAAGCGTTTCCGGTTCGGTTGAGCGGCTCGAGACGACTGGATGTTTTGCCGCCCGCGGATGCGCTCGCCTGATTGCGGATACTCAAGGACCGCTTCCTCTCGGTAGATTTCGTGCTCCTGATCGAAATCGTCCGCGTCGGAGGCGGCCCAATGGCGATCCAGAGCCTCTCGAACCTCTTGATCGTTCATATCGAGCCTCCTTGAGCATGGCCGACGATCTTGGGCCGTCATAACATGCGCTTGCCTCCGGAACAGGCTTCCGGAAGAGCTGAAGGCTGGTTCAGCGTGAGCGCTCAATTATTGAAAAGGGGCTGGGGGCGGCCTCAGTGGGTATCAAGCGTCAGGTTCCAACCACTAGAGCGTGTTATGAACTTTTAGGCGACGTGTCTGTTGGTGGTGATGAGCCTTGATCGCCTTGCCTACCCGTCGGACGTGAGCGATGAGGAATGGGCTGTCGTGTCGCCTTACCTGAGGCTGATGCGAGAGGATTCCGAGCAACGGGACCACGAGCTTCGCGAGGTTTTCAACGGCCTGCGCTACATCGTCCGGACGGGGGCGGCGTGGCGGTTCAT
>NZ_BPRB01000090.1 GCF_022179685.1 Methylobacterium trifolii | reverse complement strand
TCACCCTGTCCCTCTCCCGCACGGGAGAGGGGACCCCCGCCGCCTCCGCTGACGTCGCGCGATGTGTGAATGCAGTCGCGTGCCGGCCGGCGGCGGTTTTCCTGTGCGCAACCGTGCCCGGAGCCGGCGGTTCGACGATCCGGCTAACGGATGGGTGCCAAGGCTACGCACCAGGCGACCACTGCCCCCGCCAGAAGCCCGAAGGCCATGAATTCGACCATTCCGGTCAGGACCACGTTCTTGAACATGTTCGCGTCTCCCGCTGCATGATCCAGTTTTGTTCCTTGTATGTTCGATGTAAAGCGGGGATAAGCCGCGACCGTCCGGCATGGTTAGGAGATCGTGACGGCGGATTGCATGCCGGGCCGGTCGGGCTACATGGGCCGGGCCGCTCGCGCGTTCGAGGGAACGCGCGAGGCGGTCGACGGGGAGCCGACCCATTCGACACGATCGCGACCGGACCCGGATGGAGTTCTTCCTCGTGGCGGTCGGCACGCACGGGGACGTGCTGCCGTTCATCGCGCTCGGGCACGAACTGGCCCGCCGCGGCCACGGGGTCGCGGTCGCCGCCCCGGCCCCGTTCGAGGCCATGGTCCGCCGGGCCGGCCTGCCGTTCCAGCCGCTGGGCACCGTGGCCGATTACGAGCGCGTCATCCGCGCGCCGGACCTGTGGCGTCCCTGGCGCGGGATACGCCCGCTGTTCGACTACGTCTCGGGCCTGACGGAGACCACCGCCCTCTGGCTCGGGGCGAGCTGGTCGCGGGAGCGCAACGGGGTCGTGGTCGCCTCGCCGCTCGCCTGGGGCGCGCGCGTGGCGCAGGACCTCTACGACCTGCCGCTGGCGACCCTCCACGTCATGCCGTTCCTGATCGAGAGCCGCTACGACCCTCCCGTCCTGCCGGGCTTTCCCCTGCCGCGCATCCTGCCGGCGCGCTTGCGGAACTGGCTGAACCTGGGCGCCGACGACTACGTGATCGGGCCGGCGGCGCTCCCGCCACTGAACGCCCTCCGGGCCCGCCTCGGCTTAGGCAGGGTGCAGCGTCTGCGGCACTGGTGGAACAGCCCGACGCGGGTGCTGCTGATGTTCCCCGACTGGTTCGCCCCCGCCCAGCCGGACTGGCCGGAGCAGGCGGTCCAGCTCGGCTTCCCGCTGGTGGACCGGTTCGGCGACGTGCCGGACCTCGCCCCCGCGTTGGCCGCCTTCCTCGATGCCGGGCCGCCGCCGCTGGCCTTCACCTACGGCTCGGCGATGCGGCGGGGGGCGCCGTTCTTCGACACGGCCGTGCGCCTGTGCCGGCGGATGGGCCGGCGCGGCGTTCTGCTTGCGCCCCAGGCCGGCCAGATCCCGGCCGACCTGCCGCCGGAGATCCTGCACCTGCCCTACGCGCCGTTCAGCGCGCTGCTGCCGCGCTGCGCCGCGCTGGTCCACCACGGCGGCATCGGCACGGTGGCGCAGGCCCTGGCGGCCGGCATCCCGCAACTCGTCGTCCCAGTCGCCTTCGACCATTTCGACGAGGGCCGGCGCCTGACGGAGCGCAACCTCGGCGCCGCGCTGAGCCGGCGCGCCTTCACCCCGGCGCGGGCCGAGCGCGCGCTGAGCCGCCTCCTGGCCGATCCGGCGGTGATGCGGGCCTGCGCGACTGCGCGGGACCAAATGACGGGGCGGGACGCGATCGCCGACGCCTGCGACCGGGCCGAGGACCTGTTGTTCGAGCCAGGTCTCGATGTCGCGCGACGGGCTCAGTCCAACTGACGGATCAGCCCGTCCTGGATCGTCACCCGGCGGTCCATGCGGGCGGCCAGGTCCATGTTGTGGGTGGCGATCAGGGCGGCGAGGCCCGAGGCCCGCACCAGCGAGAGCAGGATCGAGAAGACGTGGCCGGCCGTCTGCGGGTCGAGGTTGCCGGTGGGCTCGTCGGCCAAGAGCAGCCGTGGGCCGTTGGCGACGGCGCGGGCGATGGCGACGCGCTGCTGCTCGCCGCCGGAGAGTTCGGCCGGCCGGTGGATCAGGCGGTCCTTGAGGCCGAGGAAGCTCAGGAGTTCGGTGGCCCGCGCCTTGGCCTCGCCGCGCGGCAGGCCGCGGATGAGCTGGGGCATCACCACGTTCTCCAGGGCCGAGAACTCCGGCAGCAGGTGGTGGAACTGGTAGACGAAGCCCATCTCCTCGCGGCGGAAGCGCGTGCGCTCGGAATCCCCCATCGCCGCGGTCGGTTGGCCGCCGACATAGACCTCGCCCCCGTCCGGGCGCTCCAGCAGGCCGGCGAGGTGCAGCAAGGTGGACTTGCCCGCGCCCGAAGGCGCGACCAGGGCCACGAGTTCGCCGGGCCAGATCGCGAGGTCGGCCCCGCGCAGGATCTCGAGGGCGCCCTCGGCCTGCTTGTAGCGCCGCTCGACGCGGGCGAAGAACAGGGCCGGCACCGGCTCGGTGCCCGCGGTCTCGCTGCTGCCGCTCATGAGATGATCGAATCCGTCAGCCGTAGCGCAGGGCCTGCACCGGATCGAGCCGGGCCGCGCGCCAGGAGGGATAGAGGGTCGCCGCGAGCGACAGGAGGAACGAAGTGAGCACCACCACCGTGATCTCGGTGGCGTTCATCTCGGCCGGGATCTCGGCCAGGAACCGCACGGTCGGGTCCCAGGCGCCGGGAAACAGCACCCGCTGGATCGGCTTGATGTTGAGGGTGATGAGGACGCCGAGGCCGAAGCCCGACAGCGTGCCCACCAGCCCGATCAAGGCCCCGTTGATCAGGAACACGCGCATGATCGTGCCGGAGGTGGCGCCCATGGTGCGCAGGATCGCGATGTCGCTCGACTTGTCGCGCACCAGCAGGATCAGGCCGGAGACGATGTTGAGGGTCGCCACAACCACGATCAGGCTGAGGATCAGGAACATCACGTTGCGCTCGACCTCCAGCGCCCCGAAGAAGGTGCGATTGCGCTGGCGCCAGTCGGTGAGCAGGATCGGGCGCTCGGCCGCCATCTCCAGGGGCTCGCGCATGGCGGCCACCGCGTCCGGATTGTCGATGTAGATCTCGATCATGTTCACGTCGCCCTCCCGGTTGAAGAAGGCCTGGGACTCGGCGAGCGGCATGAAGACGAAGGTGGAATCGAACTCGGTCATCCCGATCTCGAAGATCGCCTTGACCGTGTAGCCCTTGGTGCGGGGCGCGGTGCCGAAGGGCGTGGTCGAGCCCTTGGGGGTCGAGAGGGTGATGGTGTCGCCGGCCTGGAGCCCGAGGCTGTCGGCCAGCCGGCGCCCGACGACGACGCCGCTGCCGTCGTCGAAGCCGGCCAGCGTCCCCCCGCGGATCGACTTCGAGACCGAGGCCATCCCGTCGAGGTCTTCGGCCCGCACCCCGCGCACCAGCACGCCGCTGCCGCCGTAGGGCGAGGAGGCGAAGGCCTGGCCCTCCACCAGGGGGATCGCCGCGCGCACGCCCGCCACCTTGGACAGGCGCTCGGAGAGGTCGGCGAAATCGGTGAAGGTGCGGTCGATCGGCGTGGCGAAGACGTGGCCGTTGATGCCGACGATCTTGGACAGGAGTTCCGTGCGGAAGCCGTTCATGACGGAGAGCACGATGATGAGGGTGGCCACCCCCAGGGCGATGCCCAGCACCGAGAAGAAGGCCACCACCGAGACGCCGCCGCCCCGCCGCCGGGCGCGGAGATACCGGCCCGCGATGATCCACTCGAACGGCGCGAACGGGGCCGTCGCCCCGCGAAATCCAGCCGCGAGCCCCTTCACCCGCCCGACCGCTCCAACCGCACCGTCTGCCATCGCCAAAAAAACCTCAGACGCGCTTGATCCGCGCCAGGAGGTCGACGGGCGCGAGGCTCTCGCGCTCGCCGCCCGCGCGCCGCTTCAACTCGACCTTGCCCTCGGCCAGGCCCTTGGGGCCGACGACCACCTGCCAGGGCAGGCCGATCAGGTCGGCGGTGGCGAACTTGGCGCCCGGCCGCTCGTCGCGGTCGTCGTAGAGGACGGAGAGGCCGCCCGCCTCCAGCTGTGCCTGGATCTCGGCGCAGGCGCCATCGGTGCCGGCATCCCCCGCCTTGAGGTTGATCAGCGCCACGTCGAAGGGCGCGACCGCGTCCGGCCAGATGATGCCGGCCTCGTCGTGGGAGGCCTCGATGATCGCGGCCACCAGCCGGCTCGGGCCGATGCCGTAGGAGCCCATGTGCACCGGCCGCTCGATCCCGTCGGGGCCGGCGACCTTGGCGCCCATCGGCTCGGAATACTTGGTGCCGAAGTAGAAGATGTGCCCGACCTCGATGCCGCGGGCGGCCATGCGGGCCTCCTCCGGCACCTCGGCGAAGGCCTCCGGCTCGTGCATCTCGTCGGTGGCCGCGTAGTGCGAGGTCCAGGCGTCGACGATGCCCTGGAGGCCGGCCACGTCGTCGAAGTCGACCGTGGCGGCCGGGACCTCGAAGTCGAGATAGGCCCGGTCGCAGAAGACCTGGCTCTCGCCGGTATTGGCCAGGATGATGAACTCGTGGCTGAGGTCGCCGCCGATCGGCCCGGTATCGGCCCGCATCGGAATCGCCTTGAGGCCGAGCCCTGCGAACGTGCGCAGGTAGGCCACGAACATGCGGTTGTAGGCGTGGCGCGCGCCGGCCTGGTCGAAGTCGAAGGAATAGGCGTCCTTCATCAGGAACTCGCGCGAGCGCATGGTGCCGAAGCGCGGGCGCACCTCGTCGCGGAACTTCCAGGAGATCTGGTAGAGGTTCTTCGGCAGGTCCTTGTAGGAGCGCACGCTGCCGCGGAAGATCTCGGTGATGACCTCCTCGGCGGTGGGGCCGTAGAGCATCTCGCGCTCGTGTCGGTCCTTGATGCGCAGCATCTCCTTGCCGTAGGCCTCGTAGCGACCGGATTCGCGCCAGAGTTCGGCCGACTGCACGGTGGGCATCAGCAGCTCGATCGCGCCCGAGCGGTCCTGCTCGGTCCGGATCACGTCGCAGACCCTGTTGAGCACCCGCAGGCCCAGCGGCAGCCAGGCGTAGATGCCGGCCGATTCCTGGCGCACGAGGCCGGCGCGCAGCATCAGGCGGTGGGAGACGATCTCGGCTTCCTTGGGCGTCTCGCGCAAGGTCGGCAGGAAGTAGCGGGAGAGACGCATCGGGAATCTTACGGGTGCGGGGCTGCGCGGCGGTCCGGTGCCGCTCTGGCTCCGACCGGTCCGGCGTCCGCGGCACACAACACGCCGAACCGGCAAAAGACAAGGTTCTTGTCGCCCCCGGCCCTCGGCGCGCTCCGCGGCGCCCGGCCGGCGGCCTCCCCGGCCCGGACCGCAACGCGCCCGGAAATAGGGATCGATCCTCGCAATCTCGGCAAAAAAGCGCAGATTCCTGCTACGGACCGGGTGACAGCACGAATTGTTGTTCCTATAAGCGTGCCGCGATGTTTGCGACGCCCGCCAGAGGCAGCGCAAGGTCCGAGTCTCGGGAGGAAGAACGACCGCCACGCAGGCAATGCGTAGGACAATCAAAGGTCGAGCGACTGACGCTTCAAAAGCAAGGCCATGGGCCTTGCTTTTTTGTTTTCGGAAGTCTTCCCCGCCTGCCGCGGACGGCCGGTCGCCGCCTTCGAACTCTCGCGGGACCGGTTCAGGCCGGCAGAGCTTCACTACAATCCCGTGAGGGGGAAGATCGCCAGGGCGGCGAGGAAGGCGACGCCGGCAAACAGCGTGGTCCAGATCGCCTTCTCGCGCAGCCGCGGAGAGGCCGGCGCGCCGGGGTCCTGGCCGGGCACCACGTGATCGGGGCGCGTCTCCGGCTGGTTGCGGATCGGCAGGATGGCGAAGAGCAGCGTCCACCAGACCACGAAATAGAGGGCGGTGGCGCCGAACACCGTCAGCTTGAACAGCAGCACCGCCACCGCGACGAAGGCCGACACAAGCACGAGCACCGCACCGAGGGTGCGCGGCGTCGAGCGGGACAGGGCGGGGAGGAGGGCGCCCAACGGCTAGACCTGCTCCAGTTCGACCAGGGTGCCGACGAAGTCCTTTGGGTGCAGGAACAGCACGGGCTTGCCGTGGGCGCCGATGCGGGGCTCGCCGCTGCCGAGCACGCGGGCGCCCTGCGCCTTCAGCTTGTCGCGGGCGGCGATGATGTCGTCCACCTCGTAGCAGATGTGGTGCACGCCCCCGCCGGGATTGCGCTCGACGAAGGCCGCCACCGGCGAGTCCGCGCCCAGCGGCGCCATCAGCTCGACCTTGCTGTTGGGCAGTTCCACGAACACCACCGTGACGCCGTGCTCGGGCTGGGGCAGGGGGGCCGTGATCGTTGCGCCCAGCGTGTCGCGATAGACGGCGCAGGCCGCGTCGAGGTCGCGCACGGCGATGGCCACGTGGTTGAGCCGCCCGATCATTTGTTTCGCTCCCTTACCGTTTTCGAACGCGCATTGCCCTCCCCCCTCTGCGGGGGAGGGTGGCCCTCGCGTCAGCGAGGGTCGGGAGAGGGGAGCGCCGTATCCGGAGAGGTCGCTCCTCTCTCCCGCCTGCTCCGCAGGCACCCTCCCCCATCCCAAGTCTGGCTTGCCCGACTTGGGGCACACAGGATGCAGATCTCGGGCAAGCCCGAGATCTGTCGGGGGGAGGGCTCCGCTTATACCTCGACCACCTGCACGTGGCAGGCGGGCTTCTTGCCCCAGGCGTCGTTGACGGCCGAGCGGACGGCCCGGTCGACCGCCTTCTCGACGCCCTCCGAGTCGCGCAGCTTGGCCTTCGACATGCCGGAGAGCGCCCGCGACACCGTATCGACCACCGTGTCGATCAGCGGCGCGCCGGAGCGGCCGCTGTTGGGCAGGCCGATGATGTCCACGGCCGGCTCGCCGAGCACCGCGCCCGCCTCGTCGATGGCGATGGCGACCGAGACCAATCCCGCCTGGGCGAGCTTGCGCCGCTCGGGGATGGCCCGGTCGCGGTCGTCGATCAGGATGTTGCCGTCCTTGAACAGGCGCCCCGACTTGACGTGGTCGATCACCTCCGGGCGGCCGGGCGCCAGCCGGATCAGGGTGCCGTTGCGGGCCTTGACCACGTTGCCGACGCCCTGCGCGCGGGCGAAGCGCGCGTGCTCGTCGAGGTGAAGCGGCTCCCCGTGCACCGGAATCGCGGTGCCGGGCCGGGTCCAGGCGTACATCTCCACCATCTCGTCGCGGCGCGGGTGGCCGGAGACGTGGACCAGCTCGGTCCGGTCGGTGATGACCTCGACGCCCTGGTCGATCAGGTCGTTGATGATGGCGCCCACGTCCCGTTCGTTGCCCGGAATGGCGCGGGACGAGAAGATCACCCGGTCGCCCGAGGCGAGCGCGATGTCGGGATGGTCCTTGCGCGAGACCCGCGCCAGGGCGGCGCGCGGCTCGCCCTGGGAGCCGGTGAGCAGCGCCACGACCTTCTCCCGCGGCAGGTGCTTCCAGGAGTCGGCCCGGCGGAAATCGGGCAGGCCGTCGAGGTAGCCACACTCGCGGGCGACGTCGATCACCCGGTCCATGGCGCGGCCGACCGCCACCACCTCGCGCCCGCAGGCCTGGGCCGCCTCGGCCACCGCGCGGATGCGGGCGACGTTGGAGGCGAAGGTCGTCACAGCCACCCGGTGGGGCGAATCGGCGATCAGGCGCTTGAGGGTCGCGGCCACCTCGGATTCGCTGGGCGAGAAGCCCTCACGCACCACGTTGGTGGAATCGCAGACCATGGCGAGGATGCCCTCGTCGCCGAGCGCCTTGAACGCCTCGGGCGAGGTGATCTCGCCGGCCACCGGCGTCGGGTCGATCTTCCAGTCGCCGGTGTGCAGCACGAGGCCCGCCGCCGTGCGGATCGCGATGGCGTTCGATTCCGGGATTGAGTGCGAGACCGGCACGTATTCCAGCTCGAAGGGCCCGACCGTGATGCGGCGCCCGGCCTTGACCTCGCGCAGTTCCACCTTCGGCGCACCGGGCTCCGAGAGGCGGCGCGTCTCCAGCAGGTTCTTGGCGAAGCGGGTCGCGTAGACCGGCACCTTGAGGCGCGGCCACAACTCGCTGATCGCGCCGATATGGTCCTCGTGCGCGTGGGTGATGAAGATCCCCAGAAGGTCCTTCTTGCGCTCCTCGATGAAGCTGAGATCGGGGAACATGAGGTCGACGCCGGGCATCGCCTCCTCGCCCGCGAAGCCCATGCCGCAATCGACCATGATCCATTTCCGGCCCTTCTCCGGGCCGAAGCCGTAGAGCGCCGCATTCATCCCGATCTCGCCCACGCCGCCCAGCGGCAGGAAGACGAGCTCGTCCTGTCCCATCGTCATCGATCGTCGTCCAACTTCAGGCCGCCGTCGCGGCCGTACCGAAATGCACCTCGCCCGCCGTCACGGTCCGCCGCATGCCATCCGGGGCGAGGATCACGAGCCGCCCCCCCTCGTCGATCTGGTCGAAGATTCCGTTCAGGGTCTCGATGCCTGCCCGGACCGCGATCGGCGATCCGAGGCCCGAGGCCCGTGCGAGCCAGAGCCCGCGAATCTCAGAAAAATTCCGTCCCCGGTTCCAGACCCGCGCTGTCGCGGCGAGTCGGTCGGTGAGATGTTCCAGTAGACCTTCGGCATCGACGGCGATACCCGAGCCGGCCAACGATGCCGCGCGGGAGGCCATCTCCGCGGGCACGGCTGCGACGTTGACGCCGAATCCGATGACCACGGCGCGCCGGCCGCCGGGGAGCGTCTCGGCCTCGAGCAGGATGCCGGCGAGCTTGGCGCCGCCCAGCAGCACGTCGTTGGGCCATTTCAGGCCGAGCGCCGGCCCGTCGGTGGCGCGTGCGCCGGTGTAGGCCCGATCGATCGCCTCGGCCAGGGCCACCGCGGCGACGAAGCTCAGGGTCGCCACTCGCTCCGGCTCGACGCCCGCCACCGGCCAGAGCACGCTCGCCGTCAGGTTCCCCGGCAGGGAGGACCAGCCGTTGCCGCGCCGGCCGCGGCCCGCCTCCTGCCGGTGGGCGACGATCCAGAGTGGGCCGGTCTCGCCGCCGCGCGCCTTCTCCAGCGCCTCGGTGTTGGTGGACCCGAGGCGGTCGTAGACGTGGAGGCGGTGGCCGGCGGCGCGCGCCGCGTCGCTGAGACGGTATCCCAAGGTGGCTGGAACCAAGGCGGCTAGAACAGGGACTTGGCGGCCGCGCCCGCCGCGCCGACCAGCGGTGCGGGCAGGAGCCAGAACAGGATCACGACGACGCTCGACAGGAACAGGACGATGCGCAGGCCCGGGGCCATGGCCTCGTAGGGGGCCTTGGCCTCGTCGAAATACATGATCTTGACGACGCGCAGGTAGTAGTAGGCTCCGACCACGCTGGTCACGACGCCGATCACGGCCAGCGTCACCAGGCCCGCCTTGATGGCGGCGGCGAAGACGTAGAACTTGCCGAAGAAGCCGGCGAGCGGCGGCACGCCGGCCAGCGAGAACATCATCATCGCGAGGCAGAAGGCCAGCCACGGATGGGTGCGCGACAGGCCCGAGAGGTCCTCGATGGTCTCGAACATCTCGTTCCTGCGGCGCATCGAGAGCAGGATCGCGAAGGCGCCCAGCGTCATGGCGAGGTAGATGATCATGTAGATCACCACGCCGCGGATGCCCTCCTCGGAGCCCGCGGCCAGGCCGATGAGGGCGTAGCCGATGTTGCCGATCGAGGAATAGGCCAGCAGGCGCTTGATGTTGCGCTGGCCGATGGCCGCGAACGAGCCCAGCGTCATCGAGGCGATGGCCACGAACACGAAGATCTGCTGCCAGATCGCGGTCACGTCCGGCAGCGCCCCGATGAACACGCGCACCGTCATCGCCACCGCGGCCATCTTGGGGGCCGAGGCGAAGAAGGCGGTCACCGGCGTGGGCGAGCCCTCGTAGACATCGGGCGTCCACATGTGGAACGGCACGGCCGACATCTTGAAGGACACGCCGGCGGCCACGAACACGATGCCCAACACGATGCCGAAGCCCGCATCCTCGTGCAGGGCCGAGACGATGCCGGGGAAGGAGACGGTGCCGGTGAAGCCGTAGATCAGGGACGCGCCGTAGAGCAGCATGCCCGAGGAGAGGGCGCCGAGGACAAAGTACTTCAGACCGGCCTCGGTGGATTTCAGGTCGTCGCGGTGGAAGGCGGCGATGACGTAGGCGGCCAGGGACTGCAGCTCCAGGCCGAGATAGAGGGCGATCAGGTCGTTGGCCGAGACCATCACCATCATGCCGATGGTGCAGAGCACGATCAGGATCGGGAACTCGAACCGGTCGATCTTCGCGCGCTGGAAGTAGTCGCGCGAGAGCAGGATGGTCGCGGCCGAGCCCAGCAGCACCAGGGACTTCATCACCTTGGAGAAGGCGTCCTGCACGAAGGCACCGGACAGGGTCGTGACCTTGGTGCCGGCCGGCTGCGACATCACCAGGAACAGGGCGAGCAGCAGCAGCAGCAGGGCGCCGACGTTGACGCCCTCGACCGAGCGCTCGCCCCGGAAGGACCCGTAGAGGATCAGCACCATCACGCCCACCGCCAGCACCAGTTCGGGCAGGAGGGGCGTGAGGGAGGGCAGGACGGTCTGGACGGTGGGCATGTCTGGCTTGTGCCTTCAGCGCGCGAGCGGCAGCGCGGCGGCCGCGGTCTGCGTGTTCGAGAGCGCGGCCTTGATGCCCGTCATCAGCGCCTCGGTCGAGGGGGCGAACACGTCGAGGATCGGGGCCGGGTGGACGCCGTAATAGATCGTCAGCACCACCAGCGGCGCCAGGATCAGCTTCTCGCGGGTGTCGAGGTCCAGGATGCCCTGGAGGTCGGGCTTCTCCAGCTTGCCGTAGATCACTCGGGCATAGAGCCACAGGGCGTAGCCGGCCGAGAGGATGATGCCGAAGACCGAGAAGAAGGCCACCGTCGGGTTGGCCTTGAAGGCGCCCATCATCGCCAGGAACTCGCCGACGAAGCCCGAGGTGCCCGGCAGGCCGACATTGGCCATGGTGAACACCATCATCGCCACGGCGTAGAGGGGCATCCGCTTCACGAGGCCGCCATAGGCCGCGATCTCGCGGGTGTGCATCCGGTCGTAGACCACGCCGACCCCGAGGAAGAGCGCGCCGGAGACGATGCCGTGCGAGATCATCAGGAACAGGGCGCCCTGGATGCCCTGCTCGTTGAGGGTGAACAGGCCGAGCGTCACGAAGCCCATATGGGCGACGGAGGAATAGGCGATCAGCTTCTTGATGTCGGTCTGCATCATCGCGGTGAGCGAGGTGAAGATGATCGCGACGATCGACAGGGCGAAGACCAGGGGCGCGAAGGCGTGGCTCGCGTCCGGCAGCATCGGCAGGGAGACCCGGATGAAGCCGTAGCCGCCCATCTTCAGCAGGATGCCGGCCAGGATCACCGAGCCCGCCGTCGGCGCCTCGACGTGGGCGTCGGGGAGCCAGGTGTGGACCGGCCACATCGGCATCTTAACCGCGAAGCTCGCGAAGAAGGCCAGCCACAGCCAGGTCTGCATCTGGGCGGGGAAGCGGGTCTGGAGCAGGGTCGGGATGTCGGTGGTGCCGGCCTGCCAGTACATCGCCATGATGGCCAGCAGCATCAGCACGGAGCCGAGCAGGGTGTAGAGGAAGAACTTGAAGCTGGCGTAGATGCGCCGCTTGCCGCCCCAGATGCCGATGATGAGGAACATCGGGATCAGGCCGGCCTCGAAGAACAGGTAGAACAGCACCAGGTCCAGGGCCTGGAAGACGCCGATCATGGTCGTCTCGAGCACGAGGAAGGCGACGAAATACTCCTTCACCCGGGTCTCGATGGCGTTCCACGAGGCGCCGATGCAGAACGGCATCAGGAAGGTGGTCAGCAGGATCAACGGTATCGAGAAGCCGTCGACGCCGAGCTTGAAGCGGATCGTGTCGGTGAGCCAGGCATGGCTCTCCACGAGCTGGAAGCTCGGCGAGGTCGCGTCGAAGCGGTTCCAGGCGACCAGCGACAGCAGGAAGGTGACGAGGGTGGTGGCCAGCGCCGCCCAGCGGGCGTTGCGCGCGACGGCCTTCGCCTCGCCGTTCAGCGTCAGGATGAAGGCCGCGCCGCAGAGCGGCACGATCAGCAGGCCGGAGAGGATGCCGAGACCGAACATCTAGCGTGCCCTTTTCGTGTTCTCAGGCCGCATCGTCAGTGTCCCACGGGCTTCGGCAGGCCGGTCATCATGTACCAGCTGATTAGGGCGGCGACGCCGATGAGCATGACGAAGGCGTAGTGGTAGACGTAGCCGGTCTGCAGGCGCACGACCCCGCGGGTCACGTCCACGACGCGGGCGGCGATGCCGTCCGGTCCGGCGCCGTCGATGGCCTTGCCGTCGACCTGCTTCCACAGGAACAGCCCGAAGTCCTTGGCCGGACGCACGAAGATCCGGTCGTAGAGTTCGTCGAAGTACCACTTGTTGAGCAGGAAGCGGTACAGCACCGGTTGCTGGGCCGCGAGCGCCGCCGGGAGCTTGGGCCGGCGGATATACATCACGAAGGCCAGGACGAAGCCCGCCACCAGCATGATGAAGGGGGCGGCCGAGACCAGGGCCGGCACGTGGTGGATGTCGTGCATGATGTGGTTGTCGGGCCCGTGCGCCAGGGCGTGGCCCCAGAACGCGTCCATGCCCTCGCCGATGAAGCGGTCCTTGAAGATCAGGCCGGCGAAGAGGGCGCCGAAGGCGAGCACCGCCAGGGGGATCGTCATCACCAGCGGGCTCTCGTGGGGCTTAAGTTCCCCGTGCCCGTGCCCGTGCCCGTGGTCGTCGGCGACGAGGTCGCTGCGGTGGGCCGGCTCGGCATCGCTCCCGTGCGCGTCGTGGGCCACACCCTCGGTATGGCCCGGCGCGCCGTCGGCCTCGTGGGCGTGCGCCGAATGGGACACGGCGTGGTCGTCGTGGTGGTCATGGGCCGCCCAGCGGGCCGGGCCCTCGAAGGTGAGGAAGAACAGGCGCCAGGAATAGAACGAGGTGAAGAAGGCCGCGATCACGGTGGCGAGGAAGGCGAGCGTGTGCCCCGGCCGGGTCGAGGCGTAGGCCGCCTCGATGATCGCGTCCTTGGAATAATAGCCCGCCGTGTAGGGGAAGCCGATCAGCGCCAGCGTCCCGATCGCCATCATCGCCGTGGTGAAGGGGATGTAGCGGCGGAGGTTCCCCATGTTCCGCATGTCCTGCTCGTGGTGCATCGCGTGGATGACCGAGCCGGCGCCGAGGAACAGCAGCGCCTTGAAGAAGGCGTGGGTGAAGAGGTGGAACACGCCCGCCGAGTAGGCGCCGACGCCGAGCGCCACGAACATGTAGCCGAGCTGCGAGCAGGTCGAGTAGGCGATGACCCGCTTGATGTCGTTCTGCACCAGCCCGACCGTGGCGGCGAAGAAGGCCGTGATGCCGCCGATGACCGTGACGACGACGAGCGCGTCGGGGGCCAGCTCGAACAGGGGCGAGAGGCGGGCGACCATGAACACGCCGGCCGTGACCATGGTCGCCGCGTGGATCAGGGCCGAGACCGGGGTCGGCCCCTCCATCGCGTCGGGCAGCCAGGTGTGGAGCAGGAACTGCGCCGACTTGCCCATCGCCCCCATGAACAGCAGCAGGCAGGCGAGCGTCAGGGCGTGCCAGTCGTGGCCGAGGAAGTGGAAGTGGGCGTCCTTCAACTCGTTCACGCGCGGGAAGATGCCGTCGAAGGCGACCGAGCCGAACAGGACGAACACCAGGAAGATGCCGAGCGAGAAGCCGAAATCGCCCACGCGGTTGACGATGAAGGCCTTCATCGCTGCGGCGTTCGCCGAAGGCTTCTCGTACCAGAACCCGATCAGCAGGTAGGAGGCGAGGCCCACGCCCTCCCAGCCGAAGAACATCTGCACGAGGTTGTCGGCCGTCACCAGCATCAGCATGGCGAAGGTGAACAGCGACAGGTAGGCGAAGAAGCGCGGCCGGTGCGGGTCCTCCTCCATGTAGCCGATGGAGTAGAGGTGCACGAGGGTCGAGACCGTGGTGACGACGACGAGCATCACCTTGGTCAGGGTGTCGATGCGGAATGCCCAATCGACCGTGAGGTCGCCGGCCGAGAACCAGTTGGCCACCTGCACGCGGACGGCGTGGTCGCCCTCCAGGAACACGCCCCAGGAGAGCAGCGCCGCGAAGGCGAGGCAGGCCGTGGTGACGTACTCGCACGGGCGCGACCCGAGGAACCGGCCGAACAGGCCGGCGATCAGGGCGCCGATGAGGGGGAAGAAGACGATCGCGTGGTACATCGTTCTCTTGCAGTCCGGCCTCGCGGAGCGGCGGGCCGCGTCCGGGTTTCAGGGCAGGGCGAAGCGGGTGGCGCCTCTAGCCCTTCATCACGCTCACGTCCTCGACCGCGATGGAGCCGCGGTTGCGGAAGAACACCACGAGGATGGCCAGCCCGATCGCGGCCTCCGCCGCGGCCACCGTCAGCACGAACAGGGCGAAGACCTGCCCGGTGATGTCGTTGAGGTGCGTGGAGAAGGCGACGAAGTTGATGTTGACCGCGAGCAGGATCAGCTCGACCGACATCAGGATGACGATGACGTTCTTGCGGTTGATGAAGATCCCGAGGACGCCCAGCGTGAACAGGATCGCGGCGACCGTGAGGTAATGGCTGAGGCCGATCATCGTGCTGTCTCCGCCCTGCTCGTCAGACCTCGACGCCCTGGCGCGAGGGCACCTTGCGGTTCTCCACCGCGGCACCTTGCGTCCGGGCATTCTGTACGTTGATGTTCTGGCGCTTCACGCCGGGCCGGTCGCGCAGCGTCAGCACGATCGCGCCGATCATCGCCACGAGCAGGATCAGGCCGGCGAGCTGGAAGAAGTAGACGTATTCCGTATACAGCACCCGCCCGAGCACGACGGTGTTGGTGAGGTTCTCGCCCGCCGCGACGTTGCCCAGCGGCGCCTGCACCAGCCCTGGATCGAGGGTCCAGGAGCCGACGACGAGCAGGATCTCGACCAGGAAGATCGCGCCGATCAAGGCGCCCACGGGGAGATATTGCTGGAAGCCCTGGCGAAGCTCGGCGAAATCCACGTCGAGCATCATGACGACGAACAGGAACAGCACCGCGACGGCGCCGACGTAGACCACGATCAGGATCATCGCCAGGAACTCGGCGCCCATCAGCACGAACAGGCCGGCCGCGTTGACGAAGGCCAGGATCAGGAACAGCACCGAGGCGATGGGATTGCGCGAGGCGATCACCATGAAGCCCGAGGCGATCGTGATGCCCGCGAACAGGTAGAAGAAGGCTGCGGCTGCGGTCATGCGCTTGTCGGGATCGGCCGCCTCGAGAGCGGCCCCTTCTGCCTCGGAGGGTCCGGGCCGCCGAGGCGCCCCGTCTATAGAGCCAAGCCCCCGCAGCGCACAACCGGCGCGGGGGACGGTCCGGTTTCAGCGGTAGGGGGCGTCCATCGCGAGGTTCTTCGCGATCTCGCGCTCCCAGCGGTCGCCGTTTAGCAGGAGCTTCTCCTTGTCGTAGAGCAGTTCCTCGCGGGTCTCGACCGAGAACTCGAGGTTCGGCCCCTCGACGATGGCGTCCACCGGGCAGGCCTCCTGGCACATGCCGCAATAGATGCACTTCACCATGTCGATGTCGTAGCGGGTGGTGCGCCGCGTGCCGTCGTTGCGGCGTGGCCCCGCCTCGATGGTGATGGCCTGGGCCGGGCAGATCGCCTCGCAGAGCTTGCAGGCGATGCAGCGCTCCTCGCCGTTGGGATAGCGGCGCAGCGCGTGCTCGCCGCGGAAGCGCGGTCCGCGGTGGCCCATCTCGAAGGGGTAGTTGATGGTCGCCTTCGGCTTGAAGAAATACTTCATGGCGAGGAAGAACCCCGACACGAACTCCTTCAGCAGAAGGCTTTTGGCGACCTGATCGAGCTTCATGCCACGATCTCCGATTGTCTTATGAATCTCAAGCGCCCGGGGCGAGGCCGGTGAGCTTTAGGACGAAAGCGACGACGACGACCGAGATCAGCGACAAGGGCAAAAAGACCTTCCAGCCTAGGCGCATGAGCTGGTCGTAGCGGTAGCGCGGCACCATGGCCTTCACCATGGCGATCATGAAGAACAGGAAGCTCGCCTTGAGTGCGAACCAGATCAGCCCCGGCACCCAGGTGAAGGGCGCGAACGGGATCGGCGAGAGCCAGCCGCCGAGGAACAGCACCGTTCCGAGCGCGCACATGGTCATGATCGCCACGTACTCGCCGAGCATGAACAGCAGGTAGGGCGTCGAGGAATACTCGACCATGTAGCCCGCGACGAGTTCCGATTCGGCCTCCGGCAGGTCGAAGGGCGGGCGGTTCGTCTCGGCCAGCGCCGAGATGAAGAACACCACGAACATCGGGAACAGCCAGAGCCAGTACCAGCCGAGGATTCCGAGGGAGGTGTCCTGCGCCATGACGATGCGCGAGAGGTTCAAGGAGCCCGCGCACAGGAGGACGCAGATGATGACGAAACCCAGGCTGACCTCATAGGAGATCATCTGCGCGGCCGAGCGCAACGCCCCGAGGAAGGCGTATTTCGAGTTCGAGGCCCAGCCGCCCATCAGCACGCCGTACACGCCGAGCGACGAGATCGCGAAGATGTAGGTGATGCCGACGTTGATGTCGGCCAGCGCCCAGCCCTCGGCCAGCGGGATGACCGCCCAGGCGGCCAGCGCCAGGGTCGCGAAGACCAGGGGCGCCAGCAGGAACAGGCCCTTATTGGCGCCGGCCGGGATCACCGGCTCCTTCAGCACGAACTTCAGGAGGTCGGCGAAGGACTGGAACAGGCCCCAGGGCCCGACCACGTTGGGGCCGCGGCGCAGCTGCACCGCCGCCCAGATCTTGCGGTCGGCCAGGAGCGCGTAGGCGATGAAGACGAGGAGGGCTGAGAGCAGCACGAAGCTCTTCAGCGCCAGCAGGAGGACGGTGCCGATGGTTTCCCAGGCGGTCATGGGGCTTCCCTCACTCGGCCGCTTCGAGGACGCGGCCGCGGGCGACGCCCGAGCATTCGGCGAGCACCCGCGATGCGCGGGCGATCGGGTTGGTCAGGTAGAAGTCGCGCACCGGCGAGGCGAAGGCTTTTTTGCCCGGCTCCCCCGAGAGGCCGGCGAGCCGCTCCAGCGCCGCTGCCGCATCGCCCGGCTCCACGCTGCCGATGGCCGCCATGTGCGGATGTTCAGCGTAGAGGGCCCGGCGCAGGGCCACCAGCGAATCGAAGGGCAGGCGCTTGCCCAGGACCTCGGAGAGGGCGCGCAGGATCGCCCAGTCCTCGCGGGCGTCGCCCGGCGGGAAGCCGGCGCGGTTGGTCATCTGCACCCGGCCTTCCGTGTTCACGTAGGTGGCGCCCTTCTCGGTGTAGGCGGCACCCGGCAGGATCACGTCGGCGCGGGACGCACCGCGGTCGCCGTGGGTGCCCTGGTAGATCACGAAGGCGCCCGCGCCCACGTCGCACTCGTCGGCGCCGAGGTTGAAAACCACGTCGAGCGCCCCGGGCGCCAGCATCTGCCCGAAGGCCAGGCCCCCGTCGCCCGGCACGAAGCCGAGATCGAGGGCGCCGACGCGGGCGGCCGCGCTGTGGAGCACGCCGAAGCCGTTCCAATCGGGGCGCACCGCGCCGATGTCCTGGGCGAGCAGTGCTGCGGCCGCGAGCAGGCCGGGCTCGGCCAGTGCACCGCCGCCGACGATCACGAGGGGGGCCTTGGCCGCCTTCAGAACCTCCAGGAAGCTGTGCTCGCCCCGGGCCAGGGCGGCCAGGGAGTCCGCGCCCGCGCCGATCTGGACGTGGGGATAGGTCAGGTCGGTCGCCTCGCCGATCATCCCGACCGCGAGCGGCCCCATCCGCCAGCGCTTGCGGATGCGGACGTTGAGGAGCGACGCCTCGGTGCGCGGGTTGGCACCCACCAGCAGGATCGCGTCCGCGGCCTCGATGCCGGGGATCGTCGGGTTGAAGACGTAGGCGGCACGGCCCCAGGCCGGGTCGAGCGCCTCCCCGTTCTGGCGGCAATCCAGGTTCGTCACGCCCAGCGAACCCATCAGGGCCTTCAGGGCGAATATCTCTTCCACGCCGGCGAGGTCGCCCACGATCGCGCCGACGCGCTTGGCGTCCGCGCCCTTCAGCTTGGCCGCGATCGCGGCGAAGGCCTCGCCCCATGAGGCGGGGCGCAGGCGCCCGTTGTCGCGCACGAACGGCCGGTCGAGGCGCTGCACCCGCAAGCCATCGACGGCGTGGCGGGTCTTGTCGGAGATCCACTCCTCGTTGATGTCCTCGTTGACCCGCGGCTCGATCTGCATGACCTCGCGGCCGCGGGTGTCGACCCGGATGGCCGAGCCGACCGCGTCCATCACGTCGATCGATTCGGTCTTGTTCAGCTCCCAGGGGCGGACGTTGTAGCTCTGCGGCTTGTGGACCAGGGCGCCCACGGGGCAGAGGTCGGCGACGTTGCCCTGCAGCTCCGAGTGCATCGCCTGTTCGAGGTAGCTCGTGATCTCCATGTCCTCGCCGCGGCCGATCGCGCCGAGGTCCGGGACGCCGGCGACCTCGGCCAGGAAGCGCACGCAGCGGGTGCAGTGGATGCAGCGGTTCATGGCCGTGCGCACCAGCGGGCCGATGTACTTCTCCTCGACCGCCCGCTTGTTCTCGCCGTAGCGGGTCGAATCGACCCCGTAGGCCATGGCCTGGTCCTGGAGGTCGCAATGGCCGCCCTGGTCGCAGATCGGGCAATCGAGGGGGTGGTTGATGAGGAGGAACTCCATCACCCCCTCGCGGGCTTTCTTCGTCGTCCCCGAGCGCGTCAGGACCTCGGGCGGCTCGCCGTTGGGGCCGGGCCGGCAATCCTTCACCGCGTAGGCGCAGGAGGCCACGGGTTTCGGCGCGCCCTTCAGCTCCACCAGGCACATGCGGCAATTGCCGGCGATCGACAGCCGCTCGTGGAAGCAAAAGCGCGGGATCTCCGCGCCCGCCATCTCGCAGGCCTGGAGCAGGGTGTACTCGGCCGGAACATCGACCGCGATGCCGTCGACGAGGATTTTGGTCATCGGTTCGTCTCGAAATCTGGCCCGAACTGAAGGAACGTCCCACCCTGAGGCGCACGCCGCCGCCGAGCCTCGACGGAGGCTTCCAACCGGCCACGCGACCGCCGGAGGTCTCCTGCGAGGCCGCTACGCGGCACCTCGGGATGAGGGGATCGGAGGGACAGCCTTGTCACACCGTCACTCCGCCGCCATCGGCACCGCATCGGAATGCGGGTTGGCGCTGTAGCGGTCGATCCGCTTCTCGATCTCGGGGCGGAAGTGGCGGATCAGGCCCTGGATCGGCCAGGCCGCGGCGTCACCGAGGGCGCAGATGGTGTGGCCCTCGATCTGCTTGGTGACGTCGAGCAGCATGTCGATCTCGCGCTTCTGCGCGCGTCCCTCGGCCATGCGCAGCATCACGCGCCACATCCAGCCGGTGCCCTCGCGGCAGGGGGTGCACTGGCCGCAGGACTCGTGCTTGTAGAAATAGGCGATGCGCGCGATCGCCTGGACGATGTCGGTCGAGCGGTCCAGCACGATCACCGCCGCGGTGCCGAGGCCCGAGCCGAGGCCGCGGAGCGTATCGAAGTCCATCTTGGCGTCGACGATCTGCTCGGCCGGCACCAGGGGGACCGAGGAGCCGCCGGGGATCGAGCACAGCAGGTTGTCCCAGCCGCCGCGCATGCCGCCGCAATGCTTGTCGATCAGCTCGCGGAAGGTGATGCCGAGCTCTTCCTCGACGTTGCAGGGCTTGTTGACGTGGCCCGAGACGCAGAACAGCTTGGTGCCGGTGTTGTTCTTGCCGCCGAGCCCCGCGAACCACGATCCGCCCCGGCGCAGGATGGTGCCGGCCACCGCGATCGACTCGACGTTGTTGACCGTGGTGGGGCAGCCGTAGAGGCCCATGTTGGCGGGGAAGGGCGGCTTGAGCCGCGGCATCCCCTTCTTGCCCTCCAGGCTTTCCAGCAGCGCCGTCTCCTCGCCGCAGATGTAGGCGCCGGCCCCGTGGTGGACGTAGATGTCGAAGGGGTAGCCGTGGACGTTGTCCTCGCCCACGAGACGGGCTGCGTAGGCCTCGTCCACCGCGCGCTGAAGGGCGTGCTTCTCGGCCACGTACTCGCCGCGGATGTAGATGTAGCAGGCATGCGCCGCCATCGCGAACGAGGCCAGCATGCAGCCCTCGATCAGGAGGTGCGGATCGTGCCGCATGATCTCCCGGTCCTTGCAGGTGCCGGGCTCCGACTCGTCGGCGTTGACGACGAGGTAGTGCGGCCGCCCGTCCGACTTCTTGGGCATGAACGACCATTTCAGGCCCGTGGGGAAGCCGGCGCCCCCGCGTCCGCGCAGACCCGAGGCCTTCATCTCCTCGATGATCCAGTCGCGGCCCATCTCCAGCAGAAACTTGGTGCCGTCCCAGGCGCCGCGCTGCCTGGCCGCGTCCAGCCCCGGCGAATGGAGGCCGTAGAGGTTGGTGAAGATGCGATCCTGATCGGAGAGCATGTCAGTTCCTCAAAGCCCTTGGCCCGACAGCGTCTTGGCCTGACCGACCCAGTCCTCGCGGTCGATCCGGCCCGGAAACGCAAGGTAGGTGCCGACCCAGGCGATCTCGTCGCGGCCCCAGGCGGCGATCTGGTCGAAATGATAGATCCCGAGTTCGTTCAGCCGGCCCCGGTCGCCCGGCCCGATGCCCGTGATCCGGGTCAGGTCGTCGCCCTGGCCCGCGCGCGCTGCATCGAGGGAGGCGGGCCAAGTGCCGACGGCGTCGGCGCGCTGCTCGGGCGTCGCGTCCTTCGGCAGGGCGGCCAGCGCCCCCGCCACGCGGGCCTCCTCCGCCTCGGCCGCGACCTCACCTTCGCTGGCGCCGGACGCCTCGGGCTGCTGGGGCGGCTCGTCGCGGGGGAGACTCGACTGCGTCCCCGCCTCGGCGCCCGCCGCCTCGCCGGCCGTGACGCCCGCGGCCGCCGGAGGGTTCGGCTCGGCCGCGTCGGCGCGGTCGCCGGCCTTGACCGGCGCCTTGCCCTCCGCCGCGCGCTGGGCCGGCGCGTCCGAGGCCGGGCGCTCGGTGGAACGGCCGGCATCCGGATGGGCGGGCTTGGGCTCGCTCGCCGCGCGCTGCTCGGACGAGGCGGCCTCCTCCTTGCCGCGGGCCTCCTCGCTGTCCTTGCGGGTATCCTCGAAGCGCTTGCGCCAAGCGCCGACCCGCGATCCGTCGAACAGGGTCGGGTCGCTCAACGTATCGGCACCCCCTTGCGGCTCCGACGAGGTGCGGCCCGTCTGCGAGCCGACCTTGACGGGGCGGCCGGCCGCGAGGTCGTCCATCAGCGTGCCGAGGGATTCGGGCGTGAGGTCCTCGTAATAGTCCTGGTTGATCTGCACCATCGGCGCGTTGCAGCAGGCGCCCAGACACTCGACTTCGAGCCAGGAGAAATCGCCGTCCGCGCTCACGTGGCCCGAGGGTCCGAGGCGGGCGTGCAGCATGTCTTTCAGTTCCCGCGCGCCGCAGGAATCGCACGGCACCGTTCCGCAGACCTGAATCCAGAACCGGCCGACCGGCTCCAAGGCGAACATCGTGTAGAAGGTCGCCACCTCCAGCACGCGGATATGCGGCATGCCGAGTTCGTCGGCCACCGCCTCGATCGCCTTCTGCGGCAGCCAGCCACCGTTCTGCTCCTGCGCCTTCCACAGCAGCGGGATCACCGCCGAGGCCTGGCGCCCCTCCGGATACTTTTCGATCTGCCCCTTGGCCCAGGCGGCGTTCTCGTCCGTGAACGCGAAGGTTCGGGGTTGTTCGGAGGCTGGGGCGAGTCTGCGGTTTGCCATGTCAGTTCGAACCCTTCGCGCTCACCGGTCCACCTCACCGAACACGATGTCCAGCGTGCCGAGCACGCAGGACACGTCGGCCAGCAGGTGGCCGCGGCACATCCAGTCCATCGCCTGGAGGTGGGCGAAGCCCGGAGCGCGGATCTTGCAGCGATACGGCTTGTTCGAGCCGTCCGAGACCAGATAGACGCCGAACTCGCCCTTGGGCGCTTCCACGGCCGCGTAGACCTCGCCCGCGGGCACGTGAAACCCTTCGGTGTAGAGCTTGAAGTGGTGGATCAGCGCTTCCATCGAGCGCTTCATCTCCCGGCGGGGCGGCGGCGCGAACTTGCCGTCGAGGGAGGCGATCGGCCCCTGGCCCGCGGGCTCCCGCAGCTTGGTGACGCACTGCCTCATGATTTTGACCGACTCGCGCATCTCCTCCATGCGGATCACCTGCCGGTCGTAGGTATCGCCGTTCTTGCCCACGGGGACGTCGAATTCCATCTCCTCGTAGCACTCGTAGGGCTGCGACTTGCGCAGGTCCCAGGGGATGCCGGAGCCCCGCACCATCACGCCGGAAAACCCCCAGGCCATGCACTCGTCGACCGAGACGATGCCGATATCGACGTTGCGCTGCTTGAAGATGCGGCTGCCCATGACGAGGGCGTCGAGGTCATCGACCACCTGGAGGAAGGGGTCGCAGAACGCCTCGATGTCGTCGATCAGCGCCGGGGGCAGGTCCTGGTGGACGCCGCCGGGGCGGAAGTAGTTGGCGTGGAGCCGGGCGCCGGAGGCCCGCTCGTAGAAGATCATCAGCTTCTCGCGCTCCTCGAAGCCCCAGAGGGGGGGGGTGAGGGCGCCGACGTCCATGGCCTGCGTCGTGACGTTGAGGAGGTGGGAGAGCAGCCGCCCGATCTCGCAGAACAGCACCCGGATGAGCTGGGCGCGGCGGGGCACGGTGATGCCCGCGAGCTTCTCGATCGCGAGGCAGAAGGCGTGCTCCTGGTTCATCGGCGAGACGTAGTCGAGCCGGTCGAAATAGGGGGTCGCCTGCAGGTAGGTCTTGTGCTCGATCAGCTTCTCCGTGCCGCGGTGCAGCAGGCCGATATGCGGATCGACCCGCTCCACGACCTCGCCGTCGAGTTCCAGCACGAGGCGCAGCACGCCGTGCGCGGCCGGATGCTGCGGGCCGAAGTTGATCGCGAAGTTGCGGATGTTGTGCTCGGTCATCGGGCGGCTCTGCCGAGAGGCGAATGGCGAATGGCGAATGGCGAATGGACAGCCGGCATTAGCGTGCGCCCTTCTCGTTGATCGCCCTGCGCTGCAGGGCGCGGATCAGACCGCGCAATTGCCGTCCAAGGGCCTCGCAACGTCCGACGATCACCGTTGAGGTGTCCATCGGGGCAAGGCCGACACGGCCTGCAAGAAGGACATGGGTCTCCAACTCCTTGAGAGAGCCCTGAGCGATGCGCAAGAACTGGATAAACGCGGCGGTGCTTTCGCGGCCGTGTCCCTCAGCGATGTTGGCGGCGACGGATACCGCAGACCGTCGGATCTGCGAGGTTATTCCGAAGGCTTCTTCCCGCGGAAACGGCTTCGTGAAGGCGTAGCAGGATTCGGCGAGCGTCATGGCATCCTGCCAGACGTCGAGATCGCGATACGAATTGATCGGCCTGCCGCCTTCCATTCGTCATTCGCCATTCGCCATTCGCCCCTTCAAGCCGACTTCTTCTCGTCACCCGGCAGCACATAATCCGTGCCCTCCCACGGCGACAGGAAGTCGAAGTTCCGGAATTCTTGCGTGAGCTTGACCGGCTCGTAGACCACGCGGGCCTCGTCCTGGTCGTAGCGGACCTCGACGAAGCCGGTGAGGGGGAAGTCCTTGCGCAGGGGATGTCCTTCGAATCCGTAATCCGTCAGCAGACGACGGAGATCCGGATGGCCGGAGAACAGGATGCCGTAGAGGTCGTAGGTCTCGCGCTCGAACCAGTTGGCGGCGGGAAACACCTCGATCACCGAGGGCACCGGCGTGGTCTCGTCGGTCTGAACCTTCACCCGGATGCGCGAATTGTGGCGCAGGGAGAGCAGGTGGTAGACCACGTCGAAGCGCCGCTCGCGGCTCGGGTAGTCGGCGCCGCAGAGGTCGATGAAGCAGCGGAAGCCGCAGGCCGGGTCGTCGCGCAGGTAGGTCAGCGCGTAGACGATGTCCGATCCCTGCACCACCAGGGTCAGTTCGCCGAGCACGATGCTGCGCTCGACGATCGCGGGACCGAGCGCCCCGGCGACGTGGTCGGAGAGCGCCTGCAGGGCCGCCTCGCCCGACGGCGGCTGGGTGTGGGCGAGGATGGAGATGCCGTTGCTCATCGCCTCGCCCTAGCGCTCGATCGTGCCGGTGCGGCGGATCTTCTTCTGGAGCAGCAGCACGCCGTAGAGCAGCGCCTCCGCGGTGGGCGGACAGCCCGGCACATAGATGTCGACCGGCACCACCCGGTCGCAGCCGCGCACCACCGAGTAGGAATAGTGGTAATAGCCGCCGCCGTTGGCGCAGGAGCCCATCGAGATCACGTAGCGCGGCTCCGGCATCTGGTCGTAGACCTTGCGCAGCGCCGGGGCCATCTTGTTGGTCAGCGTGCCGGCCACGATCATCACGTCGGATTGCCGCGGGGAGCCGCGCGGCGCGAAGCCGAAGCGCTCGCAATCGTAGCGCGGCATCGACATCTGCATCATCTCGACGGCGCAGCAGGCCAGCCCGAAGGTCATCCACATCAGCGAGCCGGTCCGGGCCCAGTTGATGAGCTCGTCGGCCGAGGTCACCAGGAAGCCGCGGTCGGCCAGCTCCGCGCTGATCGATAGGAAGGTCGGGTCGTCGGCGCCGATCGGCCGGCCGGTCGAGGGATCGACCAGGCCCTTGGCCTGCGGCGCGAGCGACGGGGCGCGGGAGAGTTCGGGGGCGAGGGCCATGGGTGCCTCAGTGAACGTGCGGGCGGGCGGCGTGCCGACTCAGTCCCATTCGAGGGCGCCCTTGCGCCACTCGTAGACGAAACCGACGGTGAGCACGCCCAGGAAGACGATCATCGACCAGAACCCGAACCAGCCGAGTTCCCCGAACGTGATCGCCCAGGGGAACAGGAAGGCGACCTCCAGGTCGAAGATGATGAACAGGATGGCGACGAGGTAGAAGCGCACGTCGAACTTCATGCGCGCGTCGTCGAAGGCGTTGAAGCCGCACTCGTAGGCCGAGAGTTTTTCGGGATCGGGGCTGCTGTAGGCCACCAGGAAGGGCGCGACCAGGAGCGCGGCGGCGATGAACAGGGACACGCCGAGGAAGACGATGAGCGGGAGGTAATCCGCTAGAAGACCGGTCATGCGACACCTCGCCGGTTCATGGGAGAATGCGGCGCCCTCGGCCCGAGCCGAACGGCGAATGGAATTGCTCCAATGCCAGAGTGCGCGTGGCCGGAGGCTTAGTCGAGCCGCCCCAGTGAGACAAGGGCATTGCGCGTCGCACAATTGACTGTTCCGGAACCTGATATGGAACCCGGCCGGCCTCGATCCAGCCGGGCAGATGCGCACAGGTCCGGACCCGGGATATCGCCTCCCGTGGCGTGGCGGGCACGGGGCGGGCGCGCTTCCGGAATGTGTCCGAGTCTCGCTTGACAGCCTCAGGCCCCCCACCTAAACCCCGGCCGTCGCCGGCTCTACGGAGCCCTGGCGGACACGCCGTGCGGGCGTAGCTCAGTTGGTTAGAGTGCCGGCCTGTCACGCCGGAGGTCGCGGGTTCGAGTCCCGTCGCCCGCGCCATTTCCATCGATACCGCAGTTCGGAACGCGGCTCGGTCGGCCGGCTTGTCGGCGAGCCTTTGTGCTTCCCGACCCGGTCGCGCGCTGCATGTTCCGCGTTGCCCGGCTATCGCGGTGGAGCGCGTTGCCCCGACATGTCCACGCGTCGCGCAGCCGGCTTCGATCTCGATCGACCGGCGGAGCGGCGTTCGTGATGGCAGATCGCCGCCACGCCGACCTGTGATTCCCGCAGAAGCGACCCGAGCCGGACGCTATCCTCGCCGCGTTCGCTCCGTTCCGCGTCGCGGCCGCCGAGCCGCAGAGGGTGTTCGCATGGCCCCGATTGATACGGTCCCCCTCGCAGCGATCCGGCGCAAGGGCGTGATGTCGGACCGCGAGAGGGATGTCCTCGCCCAACTCGCGCTCGTTGCGAACGGCCGGCTTTCGCCCTCGACGATCCCCGCGGTCGCGCCCACCCTGCCGACCTCGCCCGGTGCGCGGGGTACGCCGCCCCTCCGGCGCAACGGCGACGTGATCTCGGTCTCCTGAACCCGGACCTGCCCCATGCTCCTGCGCCTCCTCGCCCTCGCGGCGCTCCTGCTGCCGGCGCCCCGGGCGCTGGCCTTCGACGCCACGCGGTACGGCTCGCCCACCTTCGACACGCCGAACGTCGACAGGCTGGTGATCCAGGGCTCCGGCTCGACCGGCGACGTGTCCGCGATGAGTGTCACGCCGGCCGGGAGCGGCGTGAGCGCGCCGCTGGCCGACCTGCTCGCCAGCCGCGGGGTACGCGTCGCGAACAATGCGGCGCTCAAGGCCTGGGCCGTCGCCGTCATGCCCGTGACGCGCGAGGGCTACGCGGCCGCGGGCGATGGCGGGCGGGCGACCTACACCTATGCCGCCTCGGCCTGCGCCGCAGCGGACGACGGCAGCCAGGTCCAATCCACCGTCCTGCCGGGGTGCTGGAGCATCGACTGGTCCTCGATTCGCGGAGAGGCGACGCCCGAGCTGTTCGGCGGTGCCGTCGGCTTCACGGTGGACGGGGCCCAAGGCACACCCGATGCGCAGCCGGCGGTCCAGAAGGCCCTCGACACCGGACGCCCCGTCCGGTTCACCGCCCCGTTCTACCGCATGGGCCGCTCCGGGATCGTCAGGACGCCGGGGCAGGAGATCGCCGGGCTGGGGCCGAACGCCACCGCCCTGGTGTTCCATCCCGGCTACGACACCGGGAGCGGTGCCGGCGTGCTCACGCTCTCGCCGGCCGTGTTCGCGGAGGGCCGGAAGCTCGGGCCGATCATCCGGGACCTGCGCATCAAGGGGTTCCAGCCGGAGGTCACGGCCGCGAGCGACACGGGGACCTCCGATGCCCAGCGCCTGGCGTCGCTGGTCCAGACCTCCTGCATCGACGCCCGTGGCGGCTACGGCGCGAAGTTCGTCCGCCTCATCCTGACCAGTTGCATGCGCGGCCTCGACCTGCGCGGCGACGTCGGGGAGGTCATGGTCGACGACCTCACGGGCTCGAACTTCATCACCGACATCGACATCGACGGGGCCCTGAGCACGATCCGCATCCACGACCACCACAACTTCCCGGTCAACGTCACGCCCAACCAGGCGGCCCTCGCGCAGCGCTCGGCCGACGCCATCCGCTCGGGGCGCATGGACGACCTGAAGGTGACGGACAGCATGTGCATCCAGGCCAAGCGGTGCATCTACACCTATAAAGGCGTCGTCCGGACGTTGGCCGCAGACGGCTACCCGAGCCCCGGCGGCATCACCACGGCCTCGTTCAGCAACTACGACTTCGACATCGTCCCGCTGGGCTGGCAGGTCGACGACGGCGTCGCCTCCTTCACCGGCGGATACTATGCCTCGGCCAAGGGCGGCGTGTTGAACGCGGGCACGGTCAGCATCTCCGGCACGTCCAACGTCAACATGAACGGCGACCGGTTCTTCACGCAGAACGGCGGCATCTTCTCGCTCACCGGGATCGGAGGCATCAGCGACCCGAACGGCGACAACACCTTCCTCTACCAGACCGGCGGCTTCCTCACCCTCGTCGGCAGCACCTACGGCTGGAACGGGGGCGTCGGCACGCGCACGACCAAGCCGAAGGTGTGGTCGACGGGCGGAACCATCGTGGCCACCGGGAACACCGCGATGCCGCGGGGCGCCGGCACGCAGGCGGCCGGCGCCGACTTCTTCCGCGTCGATACGGACGGGGCGAACGTCGTCGCCAACAACGCCACGCCGGGGTGGACGAACACCTTCCCGGCCAACAGCACGACGGGCATCTACCTGAACAACAGGGGAGGGGCGACGGAGTTCACATCAGGGTTCAGCGTGACGGGCGTCGGCGCCGGCATCTCCGGGGGCGGCGCGAGCGGCTGCCATCACAGCTTTCAGGCGAGCACCGGGTACATTCAGTGCGTCCAGAACGGCATCGGCTGGATGCCGCTCAATATCGATGCCTTGGCGTTCCAGGTCGGCTCGCAGAACACGGGCATGGTCGTCCGGATGTACGGAACGGGCGGTGTGCACCTGAAAGGACACCTGTCCGGCTCCCTCGGCACGGCCCCGACCATCACGACGAGCGCCGGCACGGCAACGCCCTCGACCGGCATCAACGACACCCACGGGACGGTCACCGTGACCGCCGCCGCGACGGTGACGGTGAAATTCACGCTGCCCTACGCGAACCCGCCGGACTGCCTGGTCGCCTCGCCCGACGGCGCCAAGCCGACCTGGCGCACGACGGCCGGTGCCGCCGGGCGGGCGAGCCTCGTCATCGTCACGCCCGCGGCCGAGGCGGTGACCTACCATTGCCTCGGGCGATAGGCGGCGCCGCTACCTTCCCTTAACCATGCCGGGCTACGATCCGCGGGGCTGGGGAACCGCGTCGATGAAGCTGCTGCCGTTCGTGATCGCGTGCCTCGCGGCCGTCCAGCTCGGCGGCTGCCTCGGTGCGCCGCGCCCCACGGCGGCGCGGATCGAGCCCGAGGCCGGCGCCGGCCGGCCAATCCGCCTGCCGACCACCCTGGCGAGCAGCGCAGGCGGCGCGAGCACCCTGATCCTGGGCGTGCAGTAGCCGGCACCCTTCACTCCGCCGGCGCCGCCCCGCGCAGGTCGACCGCGGCGTCCGTCTCCGCCGGCCGGGACCGCCCGAAGCGCGCGTAGAGGGCCGGCAGCACCACCAGCGTCAGCAGCGTCGCGCTGATCAGGCCGCCGATCACCACGGTCGCCAGCGGGCGCTGCACCTCCGCCCCGGTGCCCGTGGCCAGCGCCATCGGCAGGAAGCCGAGGGAGGCGACCAGCGCCGTCATCGCCACCGGCCGCAGGCGCGAGAGGGCGCCCTCGCGGATCGCGGCCTCGTGGGCCGCCCCTCCCGCGATGAGCTGGCGCACGCGGGTGAGCATCACCAGCCCGTTCAGCACGGCCACGCCGGACAGCGCGATGAAGCCCACCGCCGCGGGAACCGAGAAGGGCATCCCCCGCAGCCACAAGGCGAGGATGCCGCCCGTCAGCGCCAGGGGCACCGCGCTGAACACCAGGATCGCGTCGCGGACCGAGTTCAGGGCGGCGTAGAGCAGCAGGAAGATCAGGAAGAAGCAGCCTGGCACGACCAGCATCAGGCGGTGGCGGGCCTGGGCCAGGTTCTCGAACTGGCCGCCCCAGGTGATCCACGCGCCGGGAGGCAGGGTGACCCGCGCCGCCTGTTCCTGCGCGTCGGCCACCACCGAGGCGATGTCGCGCCCGCGCACGTTGGCGGTGACGACGATGCGGCGCTTGCCGTTCTCGCGGGAGATCTGGTTCGGTCCCTCCATGAGTTCGAGATGTGCGACCTGACTCAGGGGAACCGAGGCCATGCGCCCGCTGCCGTTGGCGGGCAGGGGAACGGGCAGGCTGCGCAGGCGCTCGACATCCTCGCGCAGGGCATCGCCC
>NZ_BPRB01000089.1 GCF_022179685.1 Methylobacterium trifolii | reverse complement strand
GGATCGCCTGGACGCCGAGCGGCGCCCGGAGGCCCGCGATCACGCGGGCGAACTCGGCAAGCGCGACCTTGCGCCAGGCGATCCGGTCGGAGGCCGGATAATCGCCGAGCATCAGCACGAGGTCGGGCTTGAGGGCGTTCGTCGCGTCCACGATCTCGGCGACGCGGTCCAGGGGCATGAACGGCTCGCAGACGTGGAAGTCCGCGAGCACGGCGACGCGTAGCGACAGGCCCGGCGTCCAGCGCGGCAGGCGCGGCGCGTAGCGTGTCACCACTAGCCGGTGCAGTGGCTCGATGTCGAAGGCGTAGACGCCGGTCGCGGCGGTGAGCGCGGCCACGCTGCCGCCGAGCCCGGTCAGGAACTGCCGTCGGCTCGGCAGGATCAGCATGGATCATCCTCGGATCGCCGCAGGGGCCCGGCAAGGCTCGGTTTGCCCGGCCAGTCCGGGCAAACCGCGGCGGCGGCATCATCCTAAGCAGGAGCATGTCGGCGAGCCGACGTGCTCCTGCTTAGCTTCTTGAACGAACGCAGATTTTTATCGCAAAAACCGGCGACCACTTTTGCGAAATCTGCTTAGCGCGATCGGGTTCAGGAAAGCTGAATCCGATCGCGACGCGGCAGGCGTTCAGGCCAGCGGCGCGTCCTCGTGGACGATGGCGAGGATACCCTGGCGCTCAGCGACGACGACGGCCGCAGCCTTGGCGACGGGCTTGCGCACCAGCGTCGCGGCGGCGAGGGCCGGCAGCGCCAAGGGGCGGAAGCCGTAGCGCGACTCTCCCTGCTCCATCTGCTGGCGCTCCATCTCGGTCGCCGCGGCCTGGGTCTCGCTGAGGGGGTACATGGGTTCCTGTCCTGTCCGGTTTCGATGGAGCGACCGCATCCTGGCCGCCGCATCTGCCCTTGCGCCGATCTACGCGGCGATCACGGGGCGATTTCGAGACGTCGAACCGGCTTTTTAGCCGGCGACACCCGATTAGAGACCTCGTTGATCTGAACGGTGGATTAAGGAACCGTGGCTTTGGGGCCACCCCGGTCCGGCGGGAGCCGGGGGAAGAGTACGGTGTGGCCCGTGCGACCCGTCAGGACTGGGCCGCCGGCATCGCCTCCAGCCCCTGCGCGGCGATCCAGTCCCGGGTGCGGTCCAGCGCCCGGGTCAGGCGGTCGAACAGGGCATCGATCTCGTCGGGTGCGATCACAAGCGGCGGGCAGACCGCGACCCGGTCGCCCGCCAGGAAGCGCACGATCAGCCCCTCTCCCTGCGCGAAGGCGACGCAGCGAGCGGCCACGCCCGCCTTCGGGTCGTACTGGCGCCGGGACGCCTTGTCGGCCACGATCTCCAGGCCGCCGATCAGGCCGATGCCCCGCGCCTCGCCGACGATGGGGTGCTCGGCAAGCTTGGCGAGCCGGGCCTGGAAGTGCGGTGCCTTGGCCGCCACCCCCGCGACGATGCCCTCGCGCCGGAAAATCTCGATGGTCTTGAGCGCCACGGCGCAGGCGACGGGATGGCCCGAATAGGTGGTGCCGTGGCCGAAGCTGCCGAGCTTCCGGCTCTGGTCCAGCATCGCCTCGTAGAGGGGCTCGTCCACCGAGACGCCGCCCAGCGGCACGTAGCCGGAGGTCAGCGCCTTGGCGAACGAGATCGTGTCCGGCCGCATGCCGAGCGCCTGGCCCCCGAACCAGGTGCCGCAGCGCCCGAAGCCGCAGATCACCTCGTCGGCGATGAAGCGCACGTCGTAGCGCGCCAGCACCGCCTGGATCGCCGCGAAATAGCCGGCGGGCGGGGTGATGGCGCCGCCCGCGCCCATCACCGGCTCGGCGATGAAGGCGGCCACTGTCTCCGGCCCCTCGCGCAGGATCATCGCTTCCAACTCGTCCGCGAGGCGCTGCGAGAACGCCTCCTCCGTCTCGCCGGCCTCGGCATAGCGGTAGTGGTGCGGGCAGGCGGTGTGCAGGAAGCCGGGCAGCGGCAGGTCCCAGTCGGCGTGGTTGCCGGCAAGGCCCGTCATCGAGGCGCTGGCCACCGTGACGCCGTGATAGCCCCGCTGCCGGGCGATGATCTTCTTCTTTTCAGGGCGTCCGAGCGCGTTGTTGAAGTACCACGCGAGCTTGACCTGTGTGTCGTTGGCCTCCGAACCCGAGGAGGTGAAGAAGATTTTGGAGGTCGGGACCGGCATCAGTTCCTTCAGGGTCTCGGCCAGCTCGATGCCGGGATCGTGGCTGCGGCCGGAGAACAGGTGCGTGAAGGGCAGGCGGGCCATCTGCGCGCGGGCGGCCTCGACCAGTTCGCCGTTGGAGTAGCCCAGTGCCGTGCACCACAGCCCCGCCATGCCCTCGATGTAGGGACGCCCGTCCGTGTCGAAGACGAACACGCCCTCGCCACGCTCCAGCACCAGCGGGCCCGTCTCGCGGTGGGTGGCAAGGTTGGTATAGGGGTGGATCAGGGTTTCGACGTCGCGGGCCGCGAGGTTCGAGAGCATGGGCAGTCCCTTGTGACCGGGGAAGGCCGCCACACTACCGGCGCGATGCCGCTTCAGTAACCCTTGCGATGGCAGCGGGCGCCCACGGCCCGGCACCTGCGTAGAACCGATGTCCGACCCGATGCTCGATCCCGCGACGATCGTCGCCAACCCGGCGCCAGGCCGGTCCTGCGGCGCCTGCACCCTGTGCTGCAAGGTCTACGACGTGCCCGCCGTCGAGAGCGTGGCGGGGCAATGGTGCCGCCACACGAAGGCGGGGCAGGGCTGCGCCATCCACGCCACCCGGCCCGACCATTGCCGCGCCTTCCACTGCCTCTGGATGACCGAGAGCTGGCTCGGGCCGGAATGGAAGCCGGACCGGGCCAAGATGGTGCTCAGCCTCGACCCGGTGACGCGCAACATGAACGTGCAGGTCGATCCAGGGCAGGCCAACGCTTGGCGGCGCGAGCCCTATTACGGCCAGTTGAAGCGCTGGGCCGCGGCCTCGGTGGCCAAGAAGCGCCACGTGCTCGTCCACCTCAACAAGGCGACCACCGTGGTCCTGCCTGACCGGGACGTGGCGCTCGGCGTCGTCGCCCCGGACGAGCGCATCGTCTCCCGCGAGCGGATGACGTCCGCGGGCCCGAGCTTCGACGTGGAGAAGATCCGCGCCGCCTGATTCTTTCGGGTGTCTTGCGGCCGAACCACCCGGGGCCCCAGTTCCGCACATACTTCGCACCGGCCCACTTAACCCCCTCGCAACCATACCGGGCGATAAATCCTCCATCGGCCTTCGAACTGGCGGAACCGCCGGGGAGCATGGCCGGGCGTGGTGGTTTTTCGAGTACGGATCGGTTCGGCGTGCGTAACGGACGAGGACGACGCGGATCGGGCCTGCTCTGGCTCGGGGCCGCCCTGACGCCCTGGATGGCGGGCCTCGGCCTGCTGGTCTCCTTCACCGCCACGGCGGGCACGGAGAACGCCATCGGATCGAGCCGGCTGGCGGAACTCGACGGGCGGATCGTCCCGGCGCTCCCCCCCGGCATGGCGCTGATCGGCGCCGCGATCCGCCGCGACGGCGCGACCAAGCTGCTCGCCATCGAGCGGGCCGACGCGGTGGGCGCCCGGCGCCTCGGCGAGGAGCCCCTCCAGATCGACCTCAAGGCCGGCGCGCGGGTGTTTCCCGTGGTGCAGCGGGCGGCCAAGGGCGACCCGGCCCGCGCCCCGGCCGCGAGCTTCGCCCGCCGTGCCGCGGGCTTGCGCGAGGCGGGCTCCGCCCTGCTGTCGGTCGACCTGACGGGCAGCGTCAGCGGCCTGCTGACTCTGGGTTCGGCCACCTGGAACCCAGACCTGGAGCCCGAGACCGGCTTCGTGCCGGTGCCCGATCTCGGCCTCGGGACGGGCGCCGGCAGCGCCCACTCGACGGGAGCGGGCCGCTCGGACGTGACCGCGGACGGCGAAGACATCCTGCGCGAAGATCTGCGGCGCGGCGACGGCTCGACGCCGCCGGTGCCGCGGGCCGTGGCGCTTTCTTCAACTACGCCCGCGCCCGCCGACGCGATCCCCGTGGAGGTGGCGGCCGCGAGTTTGGCGCTGCCCGCGTTCTCGCCGCGCCTCGACCGGGCGGTGGCGGCCGCCCCCCAATCCCTGCCGGACGAGGCCCGGCCGCGCTACGCCGACCTCATCAACCCGGAGGCCATGGACAAGGAGCAGCGCTGCTTGGCCGAGGCCGTCTACTTCGAGGCCCGCAGCGAGCCGGAGGCGGGCCAGGCCGCCGTGGCGCAGGTGGTGCTGAACCGGGTCAAGAGCGGGCTCTATCCCACCAACGTCTGCGGCGTGGTCTACCAGAACCGCCACCGCTACATGGGCTGCCAGTTCTCCTTCGCCTGCGAGGGCAAGTCCCTGCGCATCACCGATGCCGGCTCCTGGGCCACCGCCACCCGAGTGGCGCAATCGGTGATCGAGGGCCGGACCTACCTCGCGGAGGTGGGCGCGGCGACCCACTACCACGCCGACTACGTGAAGCCGGGCTGGTCGCGCCGGCTGCGCAAGATGGACGCCATCGGCCGGCACATCTTCTATGAGTTGAAGCCCGGCCAGACCTGAGCGGGCCCGATTCACAAGAGTTTTGGCATTCGTGTTTAAGGAAATTTACTTAGGTAGGCAGCAACTACGCAGTCGAGACCGCGGTTAATTTTACCTTACTTTCCAATACTGCTTGCTTGTCGGGCACCAGCACGGCCTCTTGGACGTCGAGATGAGCGCGACCGACGCGCCCCATCCCGTTCGTTCCGCGTACTAGAGGAATCCATCCATGACCGCGCCGGTCACCCGAACATCGATCCTTTTCGCCGCGCTCGCCGGCGCCGTCCTCCTCGCAGGCCCCGCCCAGGCCGGCTGCCAGGGCTCGGAGTGCTACCGCTACGTCTCCACGCCGCCGGTCTTCGACACGGTGCAGGAGAACGTGCTGGTGCGCCCGCCCCGCACCGTCTACCGCACCGCGCCCCCGGTCTTCGACACGGTGTCCGAGCGGGTGCAGGTCTCGCCCGGCGGCCGCTACTGGTCGACCCGGCGCGGCCCCTACGGAGAGTTGGTCGGCTGCTGGGTCAACACCCCGCCGCGCTACGCCGTGCAGCACCGCCGGGTGCTGGTGCAGCCCGCCCAGTCGATCCCCGAGACCATCCCGCCGGAATACGCCAGCGTCAGCCGGCGTGTCCTCGTCGCCCCCGCCCGCTCCGGCTGGGTGCCGGCCGGCGGCGGTGGATACGGGGGCGGCGGCTACCGCTCGGCCGGCTACGGCGGCCCAGGCATCGGCTCGATCCCGGACGCGCTCGGCATCGCCGGGGCGAGCTCCGCCGACGTGGGCGTCGGCCTCGGCTTCTCCCGCGGCAGCATCTACGACGGCTATTGATCGCGGCCCGACCCGCACCGGCCGTCGGGGGGCGCACCTCCGGCGGCCTTGATTCGTCCGTCGTCCGCCACAGGTCTCCGCGCGGGACTGCGGGAGGTGGTGATGGCGACGTTCAAGGCCTGGGTCGTGGAGAAAGGCGAGGCGGGCCAGAGCCTGTCCTTCCGGGACTTCGACGATGCCGACTTGATGGACGGCAACGTCACGGTGCGCGTCACCCACTCGGGCCTGAACTACAAGGACGGGCTGGCGATGACCGGGGCAGCCCCGGTGGTGCGCCGCTTCCCGATGATCCCCGGCATCGACTTCTCCGGCATCGTCGAGACTTCGGACGACCCCGAATACCGGCCGGGCGACGCGGTGGTGCTCACCGGCTGGGGCGTCGGCGAGACGCATCTGGGCGCCTACGCTACCCGCGCGCGGGTCAAGGGCGGCTGGCTCGTCCCTCTGCCGGACGGATTGACCGCGCAGCAGGCCATGGCGATCGGCACCGCCGGCTACACCGCCATGCTCTCCCTGATGGCGCTGGAGGCTCATGGCCTGACGCCTACCGCCGGCCCGGCCATCGTCACCGGGGCATCCGGCGGCGTCGGCTCGGTGGCCGTGGCGCTGCTCGCCCGCGCGGGCTGGCACGTCGTGGCCACGACTGGCCGGACGGCGGAGGCCGAGTACCTGCGCAGCCTGGGAGCCGCCGAGATCATCGACCGGGCCGAACTCGCGCAGCCCGGCAAGCCGCTGGCCAAGGAGCGTTGGGCGGCCGGCGTCGACGTGGTCGGGTCGGCGACGCTCGCCAACGTGCTGGCGATGACGAAGTCCGACGGGGCGGTGGCCGCCTGCGGCTTGGCGCAGGGCATGGACCTGCCGACCTCGGTCGCCCCCTTCATCCTGCGCGGCGTCTCGCTGCTGGGCATCAACAGCGTCACCACTCCGCGGGAGAAGCGCCGCGCGGCCTGGGCCCGGCTCGCCCGCGACCTGGACCTCGACACCCTCTCCGCCATGACCACGAGCGTCGGCCTGGAGGAGGTCGGCCACCTTGGCGACGACATCCTCGCGGGCCGTATCCGCGGGCGCACCGTGGTCGATATCGGCTGAGGCCGGCCTCCGCGCGGAACCGGAGCCTTAGCCCCGGCATTGCATCCGTTATGAGCATTGCATTCGTTCGCGAGAAGGAGGGCGGGGAAGCCTTCGAGGACCTCCCCGACCGCCCGGTCTCACCGCACCCGAACTTCGTCACCCTAGAAGGCCTCGCGCAGATCGAGGCGGAGGTAGCGCGGCTGGAGAAAGAGACCTCCGCCCTCGATCACGAGGCCAAGGCAGAGACCGCCCGCGTCAGCCGCGACCTGCGCTACTGGATCGCCCGCAAGACCTCGGCTCAACTCGTGGAGCACGTGGCCGGCGAGACCGTGCATTTCGGCTCGACCGTCGCCGTGGTCCGCGAGGACGAGGACGGCAAGGAGACGAAGCAGACCTTCCGCATCGTCGGCGAGGACGAGGCGGACCCGGCCAAGGGCACGATTTCCTACGTCGCGCCGCTGGCGCGTGCCATCACCGGCAAGAGCGTCGGCGACGTGGTCGACGTCAACGGCCACGACGTGGAGGTCGCGGCAATCAATCCGTAGCTCTTCGGCCTTCCAGGGCGGGGAGCATGGGGGCCTTGGTGGTGGCCGCGGGCGCCAGCGAGGCCCGGGCCGAGGTCGCGGTCAGGCGCGTGCCGGAACTGGTGCCGGGCGCCGTGGCCGAGCAATTCCACGACCAGTACGATCAGGCCGCGCCCATCGCCACTGTGGACGAGCTACCCGAACACGACGCGATCGTGTTCGGCACGGCGACCCGCTACGGCAACATAGCCGCACAGATGAAGCAGTTCATCGACCAGACTGGTGGCCTGTGAGCGAAGGGCGCACTCGTCCGGAAGGTCGGCTCGGCCCTCACCTCCACCGCCTGGCAGCACGGTGGCCAGGAGACCACCCTGACAAGCTTCCACACCGTGCTCCTGCACCTCGGCATGGTCGTTGTCGGGCTGCCCTACGCCTTCCAGGGCCAGATGGGCGTGGACACAGTGAAGGGCGGCGCGCGCCAGCCGAGCCAAATCGAACTCGACGGCGCCCGCTTCCAGTGCCGGCACGTGGCCGCCATCGCCGCCAAGCTCGCGACCTGATTTTCTTGGGGTTTCGTCCGGGGCCTCGCACCCGGACGGCGGCGCGGGACGCGGAAAAAAGGCAAGAAAAAAGGCTCGGATTGCTCCGAGCCTGGAAGGAAAAAGGCCATTGGGGGCTGAACTGGCCTTCGTAAATCATCAACGGGCACCACAGTGCGCTGGTTCCACCACAAACGAAAAAAATGTCAGCGGGGCGCGGCGGCCCGTTCGAGACGGTCGCGGATCGCCTCGCCGAGCCCCGTGGACGGGATCGGCACGACGGCGATCACCGCGGCCCCCGACGCGTCGAGGTCGCGCAGGCCGGAGAACAGCCGGGCTGCGGCTTCCACCGGGTCCCCCCGCGGACTGAGGTCGATCACGGCGCGGGCTCGGTCGAGCCCGGCTGGCCGGGCAGCCCCGAACAGCAAAACCGCCTCTCCCGGCGCGATGATCGAGGCGTCCAAACGTACGCGGGCGCGGGGGGCGTAGTGCGAGGCCAAGAGCCCCGGCCCGACCGGCCTGTTGGAATCGGCCCCCTCCGGCCCGGCGAGTTCGAGACCCAGGACCGCGCGGAGGGCCTCGCGGGTGATGCCGCCCGGCCGCAGCAGGCGGGGTGGCCCACCGAGGCAGGCCACCACCGTCGATTCGACCCCGACCGACGCCTCGCCCCCGTCGAGCACCGCCGCGATCCGCCCAGAGAGGTCGGCGAGCACATGGGCGGCGCTGGTCGGGCTGACCCGGCCGGAGCGGTTGGCGGAGGGGCCCGCCACCGGGCGCCCGACTGCCGCCAGGAGGTCCCGCGCCAGGGCGCTTCCCGGCACCCGCAGGGCCACGCTGTCGAGGCCGGCGCGGGCGAGGTCGCAGACCGAGGTGCGAGTCGTCGCCGGCACCACGAGGGTAAGCGGGCCGGGCCAGAACGCCGCCGCGAGGCGTTGCGCCTGCGCGTCGAAGGCACCCTCGGCCTGCGCTGAGGCCACATCGGCCAAGTGGGCGATCAGTGGGTTGAAGCGCGGCCGCGCCTTGGCGGCGAAGATGCGGGCCACCGCGGCCGGGTCGGTGGCGTCGGCACCGAGGCCGTAGACCGTCTCCGTGGGGAAGGCGACGAGGTCGCCCGCCCGCAGGAGCCGCGCGGCGTCCGCGATCCCGTCCAGATCGGCAGGCAGGCGCCGGGTCGAACCGCCGGGGGCCATTGACCCGAGATCGTTCATATATAAACTATCTCCGCGAAAAGCGATCCGCGCCGTGACGGCGGATGCGGTTCGGGCGTATGTCGTGGGTGCTGGCCGTAGCGGCAGGCTGCGGCGCGCGTCAAACGGGACGCCAACGGCCGGACGGTCCGCACCGTCCGAGGGAGGACATCCATGAGCTACCGCGCCCCCGTGTCCGAGATGGTGTTCGCCCTCGCCGAGGTGGCGGGGCTCGGGCCGGACCTGAGCGCCGAGGATGCGGAAGCCGTGCTCACCGAGGCGGGGCGGCTGGCCGGGGGCGTGATCGCGCCCCTGAACCGCGCCGGCGACCGGCACGGCACGCCGTTCTCGGACGGTACTGTGACCACGCCGCCGGGCTGGCGCGAGGCCTACCGCACCTTCACCGCGGGCGGCTGGAACGGGCTCACGGCCGATCCCGATTTCGGCGGGCAGGGCCTGCCGCACCTGCTCTCGGCCGCCTGCACCGAGATGTGGAACGGGGCCAGCATCGCCTTCGGCCTCTGCCCGCTGCTGACGGCCGGCGGCATCGAGGCGCTCGCGGTACACGGCTCGGACGACCTCAAGGCGCGCTACCTCGACAAGCTGATCTCGGGCGAATGGACCGCGACCATGAACCTGACCGAGCCCCAGGCCGGCTCGGACCTCGCCCTGCTGCGCACCCGCGCCGAGCCCGCGGGCGACGGCAGCTACCGGATCGTGGGCTCCAAGATCTACATCACCTACGGCGAGCACGATCTCACCGACAACATCGTCCATCTCGTGCTCGCCCGCCTCAAGGACGCGCCGGCCGGCACGCGGGGCATCTCCCTGTTCCTCGTGCCCAAGGTCCTGCCGGACGGGAGCCGCAACGACCTGCGCTGCTCCGGGATCGAGCACAAGCTCGGCATCCACGCCTCGCCGACCTGCTCGATGGCCTTCGGCGATGCGGGCGGTGCGACTGGCTGGCTGATCGGGCAGGAGAACAAGGGCCTGGCCTGCATGTTCACGATGATGAACGCGGCCCGCCTCAACGTCGGCCTCCAGGGGGTGGGCGTGGCCGAGGCCGCGACTCAGCGGGCCCTGGCCTACGCGCGGGAGCGCCGCCAGGGCAAGGCGCCCGGCAGCGCGGAGGCGGCGAGCCCCATCGTGGCCCATGCCGACGTGCAACGCATGCTGCTCACCATGAAGGGCTACACGGCGGCCGCCCGCGGCATCTGCTACCTGACGGCCGCGGCGCTGGACGCCGCGCAAGGGCCGGAGGGGCAGGCGGCCCTGGACAGGGCCTCCCTGCTGACGCCGGTGGCGAAGGCGTTCTCCACTGACATCGCGAACGAGGTCACGTCGCTCGGCGTCCAGGTGCACGGGGGCATGGGCTTCGTGGAGGAGACCGGCGCGGCCCAGCTCATGCGCGACGCGCGCATCCTCGGCATCTACGAGGGCACCAACGGCATCCAGGCCATCGACCTCACCGCCCGCAAGCTGCCCCTGAACGGGGGCGCCACGGTGGCGGCCCAGATCGCCTCCATGCGCAAGGTGGCCGAGGCCCTCCTGAAGGACGCCGACCCCGCCTTCGGCCATACGGCTGCCCGGCTGCGGGCGGGCATCGAGAGCCTCGACCGGGCCACCAGCCACCAGCGGGTGCTGCTGGCCTCGAACCGGCCGGACGGCGCGCTGTCCGGCGCCACGCCCTACCTGCGCCTGTTCGGGCTGGCGCAAGGGGCGGCCTGCCTCGCCAAGGCGGCGGTCGCGTCGCGTGCGGCCCTGAAAGCGGGGGCGACCGATCCGGCGCATGGCGCCCGCATCGCGCTGGCCCGGTTCTTTGCCGAGAACCTGCTGCCGGCGGCCTCCGGGCTGGAACAGAGCGTGGTCGAGGGCGGCGGGTTCGTGGACGATGCCGGCCTCTCGCTCGCAAGCTGACACGTCGAAAGGGACGACCGGTATGAGCGAGCATGTCGAGATCGTGGATGTCGAGGGCGGCGTCCGGCGGATCACCTTGAACCGTCCAGAGAAGAAGAACGCGCTCACCGGCGCGATGTACGACGCGATGCGCGAGGCGCTTGAATCGGCCGACGCGTCGGAAGCGGTGGGCGCCGTGGTGTTCGCGGGCGTGCCCGGCATCTTCTGCGCCGGCAACGACATCGCCGATTTCGTCACGCGGGCGGAGAACGCCTTCAGCGACGCGCCGTCGCTGCGCTTCATCCGGCAGCTCGCGCGCACGAAGACGCCGATGGTGGCGGCCGTCGACGGCATCGCGGTGGGCATCGGCACCACCCTGACCCTGCATTGCGACCTCGTCTACGCGAGCCCGGCCGCGCGCTTCCGCATGCCCTTCGTGGAACTCGGCCTCGTGCCGGAGGCCGCCTCCAGCTACCTGCTGCCGCGCCGGGTCGGGCGCCTCAAGGCGACGGAACTGCTGCTGCTCTCCGAGATGTTCGGGGCGGACGACGCCGAGAGCCTCGGCCTCGTCAACGGAGTAATCCCCTCCGACATGCTACTGGAGCACGCGACCGCCCAGGCCGCGCGCCTGGCCGCCCTGCCGCGTGGAGCCCTGACGGCATCGCGAGCTCTGATCCGGGGGGATCAAGCCCTGGTGGACGCAGCACTGGCCGCGGAGGCCGAGGCCTTCGACCGGCAGTTGGGCTCGGAGGAGGCGCAAGCCGCGTTCCGGGCCTTCCTGGCGAAGGCCAAGCCCGGCACGAAGGCGTGAGCACGCCGGACCTGCGCGAAAAGATCTGCCTCGTGGCCGGGGCCTCGCGGGGCGTCGGGCGGGGCATCGCCCGGGGCCTGGGCGAGGCCGGGGCCACGGTGATCGTCACCGCCCGCTCCAGCGAGACCGGACCGCGCACCGAGATGCGGCCGGAGGCGATCGAGGACACCGCCCGCGAGGTCGACGCCGCCGGCGGGCAGGGCCACCACTACCTCTGCGACCACACCAGCGAGCGGGGGGTGGACGAACTCGTGCGTTGGGTCTTGCGGCGCTTCGGCAGAATCGACGTGGCGGTCTCGAGCGTCTGGGGCGGCAACGAGGGTTACGACGGGGAGCGCTATCCGGACGGCACCGGCTGGGGCACGCCGTTCTGGCGGCGCTCCACGGAGCACTTCCTCGGCTTCCTCGGCAGCGGCCCCTATGCCGGCCTGCTGCTGGCGCGCGCCGTGGCGCCCGCCATGGTCGCCAACCGCGCCGGCCTGATCGCCCTGGTCTCCTTCGGCACGGCGGAAGGCTATCTCGGCGACGTGTTCTACGATTCGGCCAAGGCCGCCACCAACCGCCTGGCCCTGGCCTTCGCCGAGGAACTGCGCCCGCACGGGGTGACGGCGCTTGGCCTCTCGCCGGGATTCGTGGCCACCGAGCGGGTGCGGGACTCCGGCCAGACCGACCGGGCGACCGAGAGCCCGCTCTATGCCGGCCGGGCGCTGGCCGCGCTCGCCGCCGACCCCGCGCTGGGAACCCTGGCCGGGCAGGTGCTGCACGCGGGCGACCTGGCCCGGACCTACGGCTTCACCGACGCGGACGGGACGCAGCCGGCCCCCTTCCGGGTGCTCCCGGCCGCCCCCTGAGGCGGGCGGCCCCAGACACGAGAGACGACGCGGAGGATTCCATGGGCGACACGCTTCACGGCAAGACGCTGTTCATCACCGGGGCCTCGCGCGGCATCGGGCTGGCCATCGGCCTGCGTGCGGCCCGCGACGGCGCCAACGTCGCGATCGCGGCCAAGACAGACACGCCGCACCCCAAGCTCGAGGGCACGATCCACACGGCCGCCGCCGCGATCGAGGCGGCGGGCGGCCAGGCACTGCCGCTGATCGTTGACGTGCGCGACGAGGGCTCCGTCGCCGCCGCCTTCGAGGAGACGGTCAAAAAATTCGGCGGGGTGGACATCGTGGTCAACAACGCCAGCGCGATCTCCCTGACGCGGACGCCCCAGACCGAGATGAAGCGCTTCGACCTGATGCATCAGATCAACACGCGCGGCACCTACATGGTCTCGAAATACGCCATCCCGCATCTGGCGAAGGCGGCGAACCCCCACATCCTGATGCTGTCGCCGCCTCTCGACATGGCGGAGAAGTGGTTTGCGCCGCACCTCGCCTACACCATGGCGAAGTTCGGCATGTCGCTCTGCGTGCTCGGGCTCTCGGGCGAGTTGCGGCGCCAGGGCATCGCGGTCAACGCCCTGTGGCCGCGCACCACCATCGCCACGGCCGCGGTGAACAACCTGCTCGGCGGCGCCGAGCTGATGCGGGCGAGCCGGACACCGGAGATCATCGCGGACGCGGCCCACGCCCTGTTCCTGATGCCGGCCCGGCAGACCACGGGCCGCTTCCTCATCGACGACACCTTCCTGGCCGAGACGGGCGTCACGGACTTTTCAAAATACCGCGTCACACCGGGCGTCCCCCTTGCGCCGGACTTCTTCGTGCCGGATGCGAGCGTGCCGCCTCCCGACGCGCTCGCCTGAGCGCATTTCCCAGAGACGTTTCGTGATCTTCATCCACCAGCCGGTCGCCGGCGCCGGGCACACCCTGCTCGAGCGCCGCTCCCTCGAACTCCAGGACGCGATCCCCGACGACACCGTCTGGCTCGACCTGATCCGGCCGAGCCGGGAGGAGGAGCTGAAGGTCGAGGCCTTCTCCGGGATCGAGGTGCCCACGCGCGAGGAGATGAAGGACATCGAGCCGTCCGAACTCCTCTACGTCGAGGACGGGGCTCGCTACATGACCGGCCGGGTGCTCTCGAAGGTGAGCGATTCCGAGGACCCGGGCCTGGCCGGCATCACCTTCATCCTGCGCGGCAACAAGCTCGTCACCGTGCGCTACGAGGAGCCCCAGGCGTTCCGGATGTTCACGCAGCGGGCCGGCCGCACCACCGGCAACGGCCCCTCCGCGATCATGTCGGGGGAGACGATCCTGGCCGGGCTGATCGAGGCGGTGATCGACCGGGCGGCCGACGTGCTCCAGCTCCAGGGCGAGCGGATCGACCGGCTCTCGGGCAAGATCTTCGAGGTCCAGGCCGACCCCTCCGCCCGCAACACGGCCCTGCAGGACACCCTGCGGGCGCTGGGACGCCACGGCGACCTGATCTCGAAGCAGCGCGAGAGCCTCGTCTCGATGGAGCGCATCCTGCTCTCGCTCTCGGCGACCTACCGCACCGCCAAGGCCCCGCGGGAGCTGCGCGAGGACGTGCGCTCGACGCTGCGTGACCTCCAGTCCCTGGAGGAGCACGCCACCTTCCTGTCCTCGAAGATCCAGTTCCTGCTCGACGCGACGCTCGGCCTCGTGAACCTGGAGCAGAACAACATCATCAAGCTGTTCTCGGTCATGGCGGTGGTGTTCATGCCGCCCACCCTGATCGCCTCGATCTACGGCATGAACTTCAAGACCATGCCGGAGCTGGAACTCCCCTACGGCTACCCGATGGCGGTGGTGATGATGGTGGTCGCCGCCGTGCTGCCCTACGTCTTCTTCCGTTGGAAGAAGTGGCTTTAGACAGACCCCGTCACCCTTGAAGCTCCATGCGGCTGCCGCCGCACCTCAGGACGAGGGAGATGGGTGGGAGCATCGGGGACTCCATCCACGTCGCGCCATCCCGTCAGGCGACGGCGCGGACCTTCGCGCCGCCGGCATCGTTGACGGGGGCGAGCGGCACGGGATCGACCCAGAGGCCGGCATCGATCTCGGCGATGCGCCGGTCCGTGGTCCGCACGAGGTAGCGCGAGAAGGGATAGAGGTGGAGGTAGTGCGACATCACCCGGAGCACGCTGTCGTAGGCTTCCGGGCGGTGACGCAGGATGTGGAGGAACGTCCCCCAGAAGTGGCGCGCGAGTTCGGGGTGCCGCACGCTCATGCTCCAGCACAGGCGCAGGAAGGCGAGCCCGTCGCGCGGCACGTTGCGCCAGAACACCTTGCGGGCGCGGAACATCGGCCGGTCGAGCATCAGCCCCATCTGGCGGACGCGGCCGAAGAAGGCTGCCGGCGCGTAGACCTCGGCGACTACGTCGCGGTAGTCGGTCATGATCTCCCGCCGGGGCCGCAGGGTGCGGTAGTTGAGGCCGGCCGTGCACATGTCGCCGGATTCGGTCATCGTGTCGCGGAAGCGGTCGAACAGCCGCCCCTCGCGCTCCAGCCGGCGTGAGAGCTGGGTGTTGGGCAGGGCGGTCAGCAGGCCGACCGTGGCCGTGGGGATGCCGGTCTCGCCGATGCAGTCGGCCATCGCCCGCGAAATGCTGCCCTCCTCGCTGTCGAAGCCGACGATGAAGCCGGCGGCCACGAACATCCCCGCCTGGTAGATCCGGTGCACGCTCTCCGCGATGCTGCGGCGGGTGTTCTGCTTCTTCGAGGTCTGGATCAGGGTCGCCTCGTCCGGGGTCTCGATCCCGACGAACAGGGCGAAGAAGTTCGCCCGGCGCATCATCCAGAGCAGTTCGGCGTCGTCGGCGATGTTGAGGGAGGCCTCCGTCGAGAACCGGAACGGGTAGCCGTTCTCCACCTGCCAGGCGATCAGGTGCGGCAGGAAGAGCTTGATGGCCTTCTTGTTGCCGATCAGGTTGTCGTCCACGAAGTCGACCTGGCCGCAATAGCCGAGCTCCCGCAGCCGATCGAGTTCGGCCAGGACCTGCGCCGTCAGCTTGGTGCGGGGCGCGCGCCCGTAGAGTTCGATGATGTCGCAGAACTCGCAGGTGAACGGGCAGCCGCGGGAGAACTGCACGTTGATCCAGGCGTAGTGGCGGAAGGTCAGGAGGTCGAAGCGCGGAACCGGGGTCCGGGTCACGTCGGCCTTGAACTTCGGGGCCACGAACCGGCCCTTGCGCTCGCCCCGCTCCCAGGCGGCGATGAAGTCGTCCACCACGCTCTCGGCCTCGCCGATGACGAGGAAGTCGGCGTGTTCGTAGACCTCCGGCGTCGAGGTCGGTGCGGGACCGCCGAGGCAGACGGGCACGCCGAGCCGGGCACACAGCGCCATCAGGGTCAGGATGTCCGGCTCCTGGGGCAGCATGCCGCCGGTCATCACGAGGTCCGCCCCCAGGATGTCGGCCTCCGTCAACGCCTCGTCGGCGTTGCGGTCGATCAGGCGCAGGTCCCAGTGTGGGGGCAGCATCGCGGCCAGCGTGATCAGGCCGAGGGGCGGCGCGAGGCAGCGCGCGCCCTGGAGGGCGCAGGCCGCCTTGAAGCTCCAGAACGAATCCCCGTTGAGCCGGGGCGAGACCAGCAGCACGCGCGGTCCGGTGAGTGCCTGCGCCATGACGTGCCCTTCGATCCCTGTCCCGGCGATTCATCAGACGATCGGGGCGAAAATCCGCCCGCCTTCTGATTTCACGGGCGGCGTTGCGCGTTCGACACGCCCCGCATTGATTTCGACGCATCGGTGTCCGATCTCGGGCCGGGCGTCGACTTGAGGACGGCCGTTCCTGCCGCGGCGTGCGGGCCGGCTTGGGCCCCCGCGCCGATCGTGCGAAGGTCGTGGGATGTGCGGACGCTTCTTCATCGCGCAGGCGCCGTCGGCGTTCGCCGCTTTCTACGCCTACCCCGAGCGCCCGAACTTCCCGGCCCGCTACAACGTGGCGCCGACGCAGCCCGTGCCCGTGGTGATCGCGGAGGGCGGGCAGCGCCATTTCCGCCTGGTGCGCTGGGGGTTCTGGCCGGGCTGGCTCAAGGACCCGGCGACGTTCCCCCTGGTGTTCAACGCCCGCGTGGAGACCGTCCGTGAGAAGCCGACCTTCCGCGGGGCGCTGCGCCACCGCCGCTGCGTCTTCCTGGCGGACGGGTTCTACGAGTGGCGCCGGGAGGGCAGGGGGCGGCAGGCGGTCAGGACGCCTTTCATGATCCGCCGGGCGGACGGGGCGCCGATGGCGCTGGCCGGCCTGTGGGAGCCCTGGCTCGGGGCGGACGGCTCGGAGATCGACACCGCGGCCATCGTCACGACGGGGGCCAACGGCACGCTCTCGGCCGTCCACGACCGGATGCCGGCGATCCTGTCGCCGGAGCAGGTCGCGCCCTGGCTCGACGCACGCGGCGTCGAACCGGGGGAGGCCGCCGCCCTCTGCCGCCCCTGCCCGGACGACTGGCTGCGGCTCGACGCGGTCGGCCCCCGCGTCAACGACGCCCGCAACGACGATCCCGGCCTGATCGAGCCGGTGGGACGGCCGAGGCCGGCCGACCCCGCGCCGGCTGCGCGCTCCAGCGACGCGGACGCGCAGGGCGCCTTGTTCTGACGGGGCCGGACCGATCCTGAGAAGTCCGATCGATCCCGTCGCGACGTGGATTTCGGGTCGTGTCTCGGTTTGAAGTCCGAGCCCGGTTCGGCTGCTTCGGGTGGTAGGCAGCCTCAGCGAGTTGGCGTCGACGCTGCGTCAAGTCCTCCCTGCTGCCAGGACGTGTGCCACGATCGCGTTGGCGTGCCCATGTCCCATCCCGTGATCGGTCTTCAGCAGCGCGACCAAGTCCATGTGCTTGGCCGGAAGCCTATCTTGGACGAGTTTCTGCCACTCACCGATGGGGCGACCGTACCTCTTTTCTATGGACGGGAAATATGAGGCCGGCCCCTTGATCGGTTCAGCAGACACTGCGCGACAGGCTCCGGGCGATGGTGATCGGGCGCAGTTTGAACACAGCCCCCTCGAACCGCAACGGTGCCTCGCCACGTGAGGCGGGTCGCGCGCCGACACCCCCCCCGGTTCGCAAGTGGCCGGTTGCCCGGAGCCGATTTCAAACCGAGACACGACCGGATTTCGGCTTGGCTCGAGCGCCGCGCGGGCTTCGTGAGACCCGGTCCGCTTTCCGCGAGCCGGCAGGATCTCACTCCCGGCGGATCACCCGGTCCACCACCATGTCCGACCAGAAGCCGGGGCGGAAATCGCGCTTGAGGGCTTCGGGGTCGTAGACGGTCTCGACCCAGGTCAGGAAATCCAGCCCCTTGGCTTCGCCCTCGCGGCGGTACAGGGCGAAGAAGGCGTCGAGGATGCCGGTCTTGGCGAAGCGGAAATGGCCGTAGCGGGCCGAGAGCTGGCGCGCGGCCTCGGCCACGGGTCGGCCCTCGTGCAGGATGAGGTAGAGGGCTGCGGCCAGGCCGGCCCGGTCCGCCCCCGACTTGCAGTGCATCACGGCCGGATACTCGACGGCGGCGAAGAAGGCCTTGGCCGCGAGGATGGTCTCGCGGGCCGGCGCCTCGCGCGAGCGCAGGACGAACTCCACGAGCTTGAGCCCGTGACGCTCGCAGGCCTCACGCTGGAGCGGCCAGGAGCCGTGCTCGCGCCCGCCCCGCAGGGAGATCACCGTGCGCACGCCCTCACGGCGAAACGCGGCGAGCTGGTGCGGCCCCGGCTGGGCCGAGCGCCACAGCGCCCCGGCCCCGACCCGGTGGCGGTTGAGATAGGCGAGGCGGAACACGCCGTGGTCCACCAGCAGCATGTTCGCCCACGCCTTCAGCCGGTCTCCGGCGCCGGCGATCGGCCGCTCGAAGCGGGCGATCCGCGCCATGCGCCGGGCGTAGCGCGTCTCGGGCTTGAGGAAGCGGTTGAACACGGGCCGCGGGGTGATCCTGCCGTTCGGGAAAGGGAGGAGAGGTGGAGGGCTCTACCAGCCGGGCCCGAGCCGGGCAATTCGGCACCGGCCTTGCAGGGCAACCGCTCGAAAGCGCTTGCCCTGTTTCCCTCTCGCCTCAGGCGCCGGCGCCCGCATCCGCGGGCTCGGGCTTTCGCTACGCTCGGTGTTTTCCGAGTCCGGAAAACCCGCTCCGCGGGGCGCCCTGACGCCGCCGAGGCGACGTCAGGCGATTGCCATGAGTCCCGCCTTGTCTTCGCCCGGATCGGGATCGAACCTGATCCGGTGATAGCGGGTTATCCGCCGGCAACGAATCGAAGGGGTCCCGGCCATGAGCACGCGCACCACGAGCATCCGCCGGGCCCGCAGCGCGCCGATATCCGCGCTG
>NZ_BPRB01000088.1 GCF_022179685.1 Methylobacterium trifolii | reverse complement strand
GGGCCTGGCGCGCCAGGCCGCCGACCTCGCCGCGACCCTGGTGGAGCGGGGCCTGGGCGGCGACGGGATCGACCTCGACGCGCGGGTGGAGCGCTTCCTGCGCGACCGCGGGCAGCGGGCCGCCGACATGCGGCGCCTGGCGCAGGGCTGGGCCCGGACGGCCGGGGGCGCGCAGGAACCGGGCCCGGCCGAGGCCGGCCCGCTGCTGGCGCTGGCCTATCCCGACCGGATCGCCAGGGCCCGCGGGCGCGAGGGCGAGTTCGTGATGGCCAACGGCCGGGCCGGGCGGGTCGACCCCGCCTCGCCGCTCGCCCGCCACCCCTTCCTCGTGGTCGCCGACATCGTGGGGGCGGCCGGCAACGCCCGCATCCTGGCGGCGGCCGCGATCACCCCGGAGGCGATCGAGGCCGGCTTTGCCGATCGGATCGAGTCCGCGACGCTGGTCGCGTTCGATCCCGAGGCGCTGGCGCTCCGCGCCCGGGCGTTGCGCCGCCTCGGCGCGGTCACCCTCGGGGAGCGCACCCTGCCGGTGCCGCGGGACGCCGCCTCGGCCGCCATCCTCGCCCGCGGGATCGCCGGGATCGGCCTCGACCGCCTGCCCTGGACCCCGGCGCTGACGCAGTGGCGCGCCCGCATCCGCTTCCTGCGCGACGCGGAAGGGACGGAGTGGCCCGACCTCTCGGACGAAGCGCTGGCGGCGGACGTCACGGACTGGCTCGCCCCGGCGATCCTCGGCCGCACGAGCCTCGACGGGGTGAGCGCGGACGACCTCGGGCAGGCGCTCCACGCCCTGCTGCCGTGGCCCCTGAGGAGCCGGCTCGAGGCCGAGGCGCCGACCCACGTGGAGGTGCCCACCGGCTCGCGCATCCCGATCGACTACGCCGCCGAGGGCGGCCCCGTCCTGGCGGTGCGGGTGCAGGAACTGTTCGGCCTCGACCGGCATCCGGTGATCGGCGGCCGGGTGCCGCTGGTCCTCCACCTGCTCTCCCCCGGCCACCGCCCGGTGCAGATCACCCGCGACCTGCCCGGCTTCTGGCGCGGCTCCTGGAGCGCGGTGCGGAGCGAGATGCGCGGGCGCTACCCGCGCCACCCTTGGCCGGAGGACCCCGTCGCCGCACCGCCGACGCGGCGGGCCAAGCCCCGCGGGACGTGATCCATTGCGATGCGCGGAAGGAATCCGGGTTGTCGGGTGATCGTCGGCTATCGCGTCCGCGGGTGTCCGTAGGCGTTCGCAGCCGTTTGCATTCAGGCAAGTCGCATTACATAATGTGGAGTGAGAGCCCGCGGGTGGCCGCCCGCGAGCCCTCTTTATTGGACGATCTTGCTCAGATCAGCGCGAGGTGGATGGCGAATTGCCAGCCATCTCGCGTTTTCGTTGCGGTGAACGTCACCGCGATCGGGAACCCGATCACATCTCATCACCTCCTTCCGGTCCGCCTACTCATCGGCGGCGTTCGGCTACTTCGCCGCAAGCTCCGCGTGCCCCGGAGCCTTCGTGACCGGAAGGTTCGTCCAACGTCTCGTTCATAACCCGGCAGGAAATGCGTGTCTCTTAACGAAAGGGACCCCCCTGCCAGATACCCACAGTTTGAGGAAAAAATCGCACGCCCCCGTGGTTTTGTCCACACAATCAGCATTGACATGGCCTGAATCACGCTTCTGAGCAGGTGCCGCGGTGTGTCGCTGAACGGCCTGGAGCCCGTCAACGTCCTCCGTCGCGCAAGCCACCGGCCCGAACACCGTCGAGGCGACATGGACAGCACATCCCCCACGAGCGATCCCGCCTTCCCCGACCCGCGCAGCCAGGGCTGGGAGCCGATCCGGGATGCCGGCTTCATCGCCCATGTCGGCCCCGTCTACCGGCGGGCGGGCGACGGCGCCTATGCCTTCCGCGCGGCGCGCATCCACGCCAACCTGATCGAGGTGGTGCATGGCGGCATGCTGATGAGCTTCGCCGACCGGGCCCTGGGCGAGACCGCGATGCGCGCAGCCGACGGGGCCAACTGCGTCACCATCCAGATGGAGATGCAGTTCGTCGACGTCGCCCGCCTCGGCGACTGGATCGAGGTGCTGCCGCAGGTGGTCAAGCGCACGGGCTCCCTGGTCTTCCTGCGCACCGACCTGCGCGAGGGCCAGCGCCTGATCGCCACCGCCACCGGCGTCTGGAAGATCCTGCGGCGGCGCCCCGAGACCGGCCGACCCGTGTCCGATGCCGGACCGGGCGCTATCTGATGGGCGCATGAGCCAGGACACGACCTCCGAGGACCCGACCCTGAGCCGCCTCGGCGCGGCGCTCGGCAGCCTGCCCAAGCGAGGCCTGCCGCCGGTGGAGACGTGGAACCCGCCCTATTGCGGCATGATCGACATGCGGATCGCCGCGGACGGGACCTGGTTCCACGACGGCACCCCGATCCGCCGCGCCAAGATGGTGAAGCTGTTCTCCACCATCCTCCGGCGTGAGCCGGACGGGCAGGTGGTGCTGGTGACGCCGGTGGAGCGCGTCGGCATCACGGTAGAGGACGCCGCCTTCGTCGCCGTGGAGATGGCGGTGGACGGGGACGGCGAGGGCCGCCGCATCAGCTTCCGCACCAACGTGGACGACCTCGTGCCCGTCGATGCCGAGCACACCCTGCGCTTCGAGCAGGGCGCGGACGGGGCCTTGCGCCCCTATCTCCACGTCCGGCGCGGCCTCTGGGCGCTGGTGACGCGGGCGCTGACCTACGACTTGGTGGAGCTGGGCGAGGAGCGGGAGGTGGACGGGCAGCTTTGGTTCGGCCTCCAGGCGGGCGGCCTGTTCCACCCCATCGCGCCGGCCGAGGCGGCGTGAGCCAGCCTGCGGACGCGGACCTGCGCGACTTCCTGGCGCGTGCCGCCGCCGGGCTCTCGCCCGAGCCGCCGGGGCCTGCGGACCCGACCTCGAACCCGCAGGGCGACCACCGGCTCGATCCGGACGGCGCCGCCGTGATCCCGCCCCCGCCCCATCGCCGGGCGGCCGTGCTCGTGCCCGTCGTCGCCCGGCCGGAGGGGCTGTTCCTGATCCTGACCCAGCGCGCCGCGCACCTGCGCGACCATTCGGGACAGATCGCGCTCCCCGGCGGCAAGATCGATCCGGCCGACGCCACGCCGCTCGCGGCCGCGCTCCGCGAGGCCGAGGAGGAGATCGGCCTGCCGCCCGCCGCCGTGCGCATGCTCGGCTACCTCGACCCCTACCTCTCGGCCACGGGCTTCCTCGTGGTGCCGGTGATCGGGCTGGTCGATCCGGCGGCCCGGCTCGTGCCGAACCCGGCGGAGGTGGCCGACATCTTCGAGGTGCCGCTCGCCGTCCCGATGGACCGGGCGCGCTACGTCCTGCGCTCCCGCACCTGGCAGGGGCGGCAGCGCTACTTCTACACCCTGCCCTTCGGCGAGCGGATGATCTGGGGCGTCACCGCCGGCATCCTCCACAACCTGCGCGACCGCCTGTGCGAGGCCGCCCGTGCCGCCGAGCCGAATCTCTGCGAGAACGGGGCGGTCTGCCCCTGAACGGCGTCCCACGATCGTCGGCGGGACACCATATCCGTTGGCCCGCATCGGCTCCCGCCCAACCTGTCTGACCCATCCATGCTGCGTCGCGTCCTGGAAGAATTCGGTCTCTTCCTCATCCCGTTCGCCGTGTTCTTCGCCTACCTCGTGCTCGCCGGCCGCAACCCCTTGCGCCGGGTGCACTGGGACGCGCACCTCGTCCGCCTGGTGCTGGCGGGGCTCCTGGTCGTGATCGCCTCCCTGGTCTGGTCCGGCCTGTTCTCGGAGCGCAGCGCCACCGGCTACGTCCCCTCCCACATGGAGAACGGGCGGCTGGTGCCGGGACAGTTCCGCTGATGGACGCCGGCCCGCCCCTGGATCGCGCCGGGCTGGAGCGCCTGCTGGCGCGGGAGGCGGTGCGAACGGCTTTGGCCGCGCTCGCGATCCCCGGCGCCGAGACCCGGCTCGTCGGCGGCTGCGTCCGCGACGCGCTGCTCGGCACGCAGGCCGCCGACGTCGACTTCGCCACCACGCTCCTGCCGGCCGAGGTCATCGCCTGTGCGAAAAGAGCCGGGCTCAAGGCCGTGCCCACGGGGATCGCGCACGGGACGGTGACCCTGGTCGTGGCCTCCGAGCCGGTCGAGGTCACGACTTTGCGCGAGGACGTGGAGACCGACGGCCGCCATGCATTGGTCCGCTTCGGCGGCGATTTCCGGCGCGATGCCGAGCGGCGGGACTTCACCGTCAACGCCCTCTCCCTCGGGGCGGACGCGCAGTTGCACGACACCACCGGCGGGGTCGCCGACCTGGAACAGGGCCGCGTGCGCTTCATCGGCGATCCGGCCGCGCGCATCCGCGAGGACGCCCTGCGCATCCTGCGCTTCTTCCGCTTCCACGCCCGGTTCGGCCGCGGCGCGCCGGACGCGGCGGGCCTCTCCGCTTGCGTGTCAGCCCGCGAGAGCCTGGGGCGGCTCTCGCACGAACGCGTCCGTGCCGAGTTCCTCAAGCTCCTTGCGGCACCCGGCGCCCTCGCGATGGTCGAGACCTTGAGCGAGACCGGCCTGCTCGCCCGCATCACCGGCGGCGTGGGCGAGGTGGGCCGCCTGTCACGATCGATGGCGGCCGGCGAGGGCGTGCCGATGCGGCTCGCGGCCCTCGCCGTCGCGAGCCGGGAGGATGCGGCCCGTCTCCAGGATCGGCTGCGGCTGTCCAAGGCCGAGTTCGCGGCCCTGTCGGCTTATGCGGATGCCCTCGCGGCAAGCCAGAGCCGCACGGAGATCGGCGGCGACGGTTTACGCGCGCTGGCGGCCGAGCACGGGCTGGCGGCCGTCTCGGGCGTGCTCGCGGCGGTGGCAGGCGAGCCGCGCCCGGCGATCGCCGGGACGGCGCGCGAGGCGCTTGCCGCGTTGCGGAGGACCGGGACCGTCCCGGTCCTGCCGCTGGCGGGTGCCGACCTCGTGGCAGCCGGCGTGCCGGCGGGCCCGCGGGTCGGGCGCGGCTTGGATGCGGCACGCAGGCTCTGGCTGGACCGTGGCTGCCCGGTCGATCCGGATTCGGTCGCCGCCCTGCTCGCGCACGCGATCCGGGCGGCGGAGCCATGAAAAAACCCGCTGCGACCGTCCCTTGAGGGCGATCCGGCGGGTTTTTCGTGTGCGACAGGCTCTTGTCAGAGCCTGAGCAGGTTCTTGGTTTCCTGGAGTTGGACGATCTGGCCGTTCAGCTCTTCCCGCTTCTGCAGGTCCTCGGTGGCGTCGCGCTGAAGCTCGGCCGCCTCGATGTCCTTGTCGAGGGATTCGGGCGTCAGCTCCTCGATCGGCGCGGCGCGCTCGGCCAGCACGGTGACGCCGGTGGGGCCGATATCGGCAAAGCCCCCGCGGACGTAGATGCGCTTGCCGCTGCCGGGACGCTCGGTGACGACGATCACGCCGACCCGCAGGGAGGTCAGCACCGGCGCGTGGCCGGCGAGCACCGTCATCTCGCCCTCGGTGCCGGGAAGCTGCAACGACTCGACCTCGCCGGAATACAGCGTCCGCTCGGGGCCGACGAAATCGAAGTGGAAGGTGGCCATGAGCTCGAAATTCCCGGTGGCGATACGTCAGTTGGGCCGGCGCGCCACCGAAAACGACGGCACGCCCGCGGAGTCGATCACGCCCTGCGCCGGTCGGCGACGAAGCCGAGCCCGAAGCCGGCGAGCGCGCCGATCACCGCGAAGATGCCGACATGCTGCATCTGGCCGGTGGTCAGTTCGCCGCCGCGCGCTCCGGCCGGGCGATCGCCCTGCACCTCGACGGAGAGCGGCCCGATCTTGATCTCGGCGGCCTGGGGCCGGGTGAGGTAGCCGACGAGGCCGCCGGCCAGGAGGCCGACGACCAGAAGCACGATCTTGGCGTTCACGGGCTCAGGCGGCCTTCAGCTTCTTGGCCTTCTCCTTGGCGTCCTCGATGGTGCCGACCATGTAGAACGCCGCCTCCGGCAGGTCGTCGTAATCGCCGTTCACCAGGCCCTTGAAGCCCTTGATGGTGTCTTCCAGCGGCACCTGGATGCCCGGCGAGCCGGTGAAGATCTCGGCCACCGAGAAGGGCTGCGAGAAGAAGCGCTCGATCTTGCGGGCGCGGGCGACCGTCAGCTTGTCCTCCTCGGACAGCTCGTCCATCCCCAGGATGGCGATGATGTCCTGGAGCGACTTGTAGCGCTGGAGGGTCTGCTGGACGCGGCGGGCCACGTCGTAATGCTCCTCGCCGAGGATGGCGGGGGAGAGCATGCGCGAGGTGGAGTCGAGCGGGTCCACGGCCGGGTAGATGCCCTTCTCGGCGATCGAGCGGGACAGCGTCGTGGTGGCGTCCAGGTGGGCGAAGGAGGTGGCGGGCGCCGGGTCGGTCAGATCGTCGGCCGGCACGTAGATCGCCTGCACAGAGGTGATCGAGCCCTTGTTGGTGGTGGTGATGCGCTCCTGGAGCGCGCCCATGTCGGTGGCGAGCGTCGGCTGGTAGCCCACGGCCGAGGGGATGCGGCCGAGCAGCGCCGAGACCTCGGAACCGGCCTGGGTGAAGCGGAAGATGTTGTCGACGAAGAACAGCACGTCCTGGCCCTGGTCGCGAAAATCCTCGGCGATGGTCAGGCCGGTCAGCGCCACGCGGGAGCGGGCGCCGGGGGACTCGTTCATCTGGCCGTAGACCAGGGCGCACTTGGAGCCCTCGGCCGAGCCGTTGTTCTCCTTCGGGTCCATGTTGACCTTGGACTCGATCATCTCGTGGTAGAGGTCGTTGCCCTCGCGGGTACGCTCGCCCACGCCGGCGAAGACCGAGTAGCCCGAGTGCACCTTGGCGATGTTGTTGATCAGCTCCATGATTAGCACGGTCTTGCCGACGCCGGCGCCGCCGAACAGGCCGATCTTGCCGCCCTTGGCATAGGGGGCGAGCAGATCCACCACCTTGATGCCGGTGACGAGGATCTGCGACTCGGTCGACTGGTCGGTGTAGGACGGGGCGGGCTGGTGGATCGCGCGCAGGGTGTCCGACTGGATCGGGCCGGCCTCGTCGATCGGCTCGCCGATGACGTTCATGATGCGGCCGAGCGTGTTGTGGCCGACCGGAACCTTGATCGGCTCGCCGGTATCCGTGCATTCCTGGCCGCGGGTCAGGCCTTCCGAGGTGTCCATGGCGATGCAGCGCACGGTGCTCTCGCCGAGCTGGGCCGCGACCTCGAGGACGAGGCGGGCGCCGTTGTTCTTGGTCTCCAGCGCGTTCAGGATCTCCGGCAGGTGGCCGTCGAACTGCACGTCGACGACGGGGCCGATGACCTGGGTGATCTTGCCGACCTTGTTGGAGCCGGCGCCGGGGGTCGCGGTGTTAGCCATGGTGTGCGTTGCCCTTCAAAGCTGTGCGGTCGGAATGCCGGAGGCCCCTAGAGGGCCTCGGCGCCCGAGATGATTTCGATCAGTTCCTTGGTGATCATGGCCTGACGCGTGCGGTTGTAGATCAGCGTCTGCTTCTTGATCATCTCGCCCGCGTTGCGCGTGGCGGAATCCATGGCGCTCATGCGGGCGCCCTGCTCCGAGGCCGCGTTCTCGAGGAGCGCCCGGTAGACCTGGACCGTCAGGTTCTTCGGCAGCAGCGTCTCGAGGATCGCCTCCTCGGAGGGCTCGAACTCCAGGGCGGAATCGGCCGGCGCGCCGGTGGTGCTCTCGGCGTCCTCCGGCAGTTCGGCCGGGATCAGGCGCTGCGCGGTCGGGATCTGCGAGATCACCGAGCGGAACTCGGAGAAGAACAGGGTCGCCACGTCGAACTCGCCCGCATCGAATCGGGTGAGGATCTGGTCGGCGATCTCGGCGGCGAAGTCGTAATCCACCGGCCGGTTGCCGCGGATGTCCCGGGACGCGACGATCTGCTCGCGGAACTGGCGGCGCAGGACGTCGTGGCCCTTCTTGCCCACCGTCATCATCTTGACGGTCTTGCCCTCGGCCTTGAGCCTGTCGGCATGGCTGCGGGCCAGCCGCGCGATCGAGGAGTTGAAGGCGCCGCACAGGCCGCGGTCGCCGGTGCAGACCACCAGCAGGTGGGTCTGGTCGGCACCGGTGCCCGAGAGGAGCTTGGGGGCGCCGACGCCGGCCACGAGGTTCCCGGCCAGGTTGCCGAGCACGCCCGCCATCTTCTCGGCGTAGGGCCTGCCGCTCTCGGCCGCGTTCTGCGCGCGCCGGAGCTTGGCGGCGGCGACCATCTGCATGGCCTTGGTGATCTTCTGCGTCGCCTTCACCGAGGTGATGCGGTTGCGCAGATCCTTCAAACTCGCCATCGGGCAGCGTCCAGATCGTTCGACAAGGGCCTCTCCTCCCCCTTGCGGGGAGGAGCCGGAGGTGGGGGTGGTTCCGGATGAGGCTCCACGGTGCCGTCCGCACCACCCCCACCCCTAACCCCTCCCCGCAAGGGGGAGGGGACGATGCCTCAGTTCAGCGACTTCACCACGCTCTCCACCACGCTCTTGAGCTTGGCGGCGCTGTCGTCGGACAGGTCCTTGGAATCGCGGATCGCGGTGAGCAGGTCCTGGTGCTTGGAGCGCAGCGCCGAGAGCAGCGCGTCCTCGAACGGGCGGACCTTGGCCACCGGCAGCTTGTCGAGGTAGCCGTTGACGCCGGCATAGATCACGGCGACCTGCTCCTCCATCTTCAGCGGCGAGAATTGCGGCTGCTTCAGGAGTTCGGTGAGCCGCGAGCCGCGGTTGAGGAGCTGCTGGGTCGAGGCGTCGAGGTCGGAGCCGAACTGGGCGAAGGCGGCCATCTCGCGGTACTGGGCGAGCTCGCCCTTGATCTTGCCGGCGACCTTCTTCATCGCCTTGGTCTGGGCCGAGGAGCCCACCCGCGAGACCGAGAGGCCGACGTTCACCGCCGGGCGGATGCCCTGGTAGAACAGGTCGGTCTCGAGGAAGATCTGGCCGTCGGTGATCGAGATCACGTTGGTGGGGATGTAGGCCGAGACGTCGTTGGCCTGGGTCTCGATGACCGGCAGCGCGGTCAGCGAGCCGTTGCCGGCGGCGTCACCCATCTTGGCGGCGCGCTCCAGCAGGCGCGAGTGCAGGTAGAACACGTCGCCGGGATAGGCCTCGCGGCCCGGCGGGCGGCGCAGCAGCAGCGACATCTGGCGGTAGGCCACGGCCTGCTTGGACAGGTCGTCGTACGAGATCACGGCGTGCATGCCGTTATCGCGGAAATACTCGCCCATGGCGCAGCCGGCGAACGGCGCGATGAACTGCATCGGCGCGGCGTCCGAGGCGGTGGCGGCGATGATGATCGAGTATTCGAGCGCGCCCTGGTCTTCCAGCACCTTGACGAACTGGGCCACCGTCGAGCGCTTCTGGCCGATGGCGACGTAGATGCAGTAGAGCCGGGACTTCTCGTCGCCGCCGGCGGCATGGCCGGGCTTCTGGTTCAGGATCGTGTCGAGGACGATCGCGGTCTTGCCGGTCTGGCGGTCGCCGATGATCAGCTCGCGCTGGCCGCGGCCGACCGGGATCAGGGCGTCGACGGCCTTGAGGCCGGTGGCCATCGGCTCGTGCACGGACTTGCGCGGGATGATGCCCGGCGCCTTCACGTCCACCCGGCGGCGCTCGTCGGACTGGATCGGGCCCTTGCCGTCGATCGGGTTGCCGAGGCCGTCCACCACGCGGCCGAGCAGGCCCTTGCCGACCGGCACGTCCACGATGGCGCCGGTGCGCTTGACGGTCTGGCCTTCCTTGATCTCGCGGTCGGAGCCGAAGATCACGATGCCGACGTTGTCCTGCTCGAGGTTGAGGGCCATGCCCCGCACGCCCGACTCGAACTCGACCATCTCGCCGGCCTGGACGTTGTCGAGGCCGTAGGCGCGGGCGATGCCGTCGCCGACGGACAGGACCTGGCCGACCTCCGAGACCTCGGCTTCCTCGCCGAAGTTCTTGATCTGCTCTTTCAGGATCGCGGAGATCTCGGCGGCGCGGATGTCCATCGTCGGGCCTTCTCGGTTCGGATGTTTCGGTTTTGTAGCGGGGTGATGTCGGGAGCGGCGGGCGTCCTGTCCGGACGGCCTACCGGGCTTCCCGCATCGCGAGACGAATGCCGTTGAGCCTGGTCCGCAGGGAGGCGTCGACCATGCGGCTGCCCATCTTGACGACGATGCCGCCGATCAGGCTCGGGTCCACGTGCAGGTCCACGTCGACGTCGGACTTGGCGACCTCGCGCAGCGACGCCTTGATCTCTTCCAGCACGGCGTCGGAGGGCTTCTCGGCGACGCGCACCTCGGCCTGGACGATGCCCTTGGAGGCCCGGACCAGGACGCGGAAGGCCGCGATCATGCCGGGCAGGGCGAACAGGCGCCGGTTGGCGGCCGAGAGGCGGATGAAGTTCCCGGCGAGGCCCCCGATCTCCGCCTTCGCGAGGACGGCGCCGATGGCGGCGGCCTGCTCCTCGCCGGAGAAGACCGGGCTGCGCACGAGGCGGCGGAGGTCCGCGCTCTCCTTGAGCATGGCATCGAAGCGTTCCAGCCCCTCGGCGACCGCATCGACCTGACGCTCGTCGCGGGCCAGCTCGAACAGGGCCGACGCGTAGCGGCCTGCCACGCCCGCGACCAGGGGACCTTCGGAACCGTTCTGCGCCACCCGCCGCTCTCGCTTAAGCCTTGCCCGCCGGTCCCGGCCGGGCCGCGCCCGACGACGGGGGCCCGGTACGGAGACCGTGGGAAATGGGATTGCGCCGGCAGGATCAGGGACGCTCGAAGCCCTCCCGCCGACGCGGCGACCGCCTAGCATGGCGGCCGGAGGTGCGCAAGGCGAGCGGGCCCGCCTCGCACGCGGCGCAGGGCCGGCCGGAGACGACGGGGCGGCCCGTTCCCGCTGCGCGGGGACCGGGTTATTTTCGGACTCGCCGAGCACCCCAGCGGCGGCCGGCGGCCCAGGGCCGTCCTCAGCAGGCTCCCGTACTCATAACATCTCGCGAGGATGGGCGACGAGGCGCGGGTCCCCTCTCCCGTGCGGGAGAGGGACAGGGTGAGGGATGCGACTTCTCCGGAAAGACCTTCGTCCCTCACCCCAACCCTCTCCCGCACGGGAGAGGGGGCCGCCCGGCGCTTCGACCGAGCTTTCCGGTTAACCCCACGCGCAGACGAGTAAATCCGGTCGCCTCAGCAGGCGAGGCGGTCGCAGCGGCGGGTGCTGGCGATCATCTTGGCCATCGCACGGGCGCCCGGATGGCCGAGGATGCCGGCATTGCCCAGCACGTAGGAGGGGGTGGCGTAGAGGCCGAGGTCGGCCGCGATCCGCATGTGGCTCTTGAGGGCCAGGCGCACCTCCTCGCTGTCGGCGATTCCCTCGACCTCGGCCGCGGGCACGCCCAGCGCCGCCGCGGCGGTCAGGGCGCCGGGGCCGTCGATGCGGCCGGGCCTGCCCAGAAGGGTGCGGTAGAGGGTCCAGGCGGCCTCCGAGCCGAGCCTGCGCTGCACCGCGAGCGCCACCTTGGCGGCTTGGGCCGATTGCGGGGACAGGATCGGGTTGTGGACCAGGCCGAGGCGCAGGCCGGAATCGGCGGCGTTCAGGGAGACCAGGTCGGCGGCGGCCTTGCGGCAATAGGGGCAGTTGAAGTCGAAGAACTCGTAGAGGGTCGTCTCGCCCTCGCGCGGGCCGACATAGGTGACGCCGCGCAGGGCCGGCAACTGCCCGGTGATCTCGCCGGGCAGGACCGCGTTGGCCACCGCCTTGCCGTCGTCGCCGTTCACCGCCACCGCCTGCCCGTAGGATTGGGCGCGCGCCGGGGCGGAGACGCCGAGCCCGGCCACGGCCAGGCCGGTGAGGAAATGCCGTCGATCGTAACGCATGCCGTGATGTCCGGGCCGGTATCCGTGGTGACGCCGGCGTCTCTAAGCACCAATCCCGCCCCGGGGCCACCGGGGCGCGTTCACGAAGCGGGGTGCCGGCGGCCCGTCAGCGCATCCCGCCCGGCCGGTCCCCGACGGCCCAGCTCAGGGCCTGCTCCAGGCGGTCGTTGCCCCAGAACAGTTCGCCGTCCTCGGTGAGGAAGGTCGGCGCCCCGTAGATGCCGCGGGAGCGCGCCTCCTCGCCCGCCACCCGCAGCCGGGTCTTGTTGGCCTCGAGGGCTGCCGCCTTCACGGTCTGGGTGCCGTCGAGGCCGAGGCCGTTCAGGATCTCGATGACCGCGGACGGCTCGGCGATGGAGCGCCCCTCGGCGAAGCACGCCCCGTAGACCGCCTTCGAGAACGGGATCAGCCAATCCTGGTCCTGGCCCAGCAGGGCGGCCCGCGTGGCGCTGAGGCTGTTCTGCGGGAAGGGGTCGGGGCGGGTCACGGGGGGCAGGCCGAGGCGGGCGGCCTCGCGCTCCAGGTCGCGCCACATGTTGCGGCCCTTGGCCGGGTAGAGGTTGAACGGCGAGGTGGTCCAGCCCTGGGCCGCGAAGATCGGCCCGAGCAGGAAGGGCCGCCAGCGCACGCAGACGCCGGCCGCCGCGGCGGCGGCCTCGATCCGCGTCGCGGCGAGATAGGAGTAGGTGGAGGCGAACTCGTACCAGAACTCGATGGTCGGCTGGCGCGTCATGGGGTCCGCATCTCCGGTCGTGGCTTCCAAACGCGGGGGCTCGCACGGGCGAGGTCCTCGACAGGCAAGTCTCGTAGAGGCAAGTCTCGCACCCCTGCATGGCCGGGGCGAGGCAGGTCGGTCGTGTCCGCGCGTGCATCGAACGTCCGATCCGGCACGGCGGTTGCAGGCCGCCGGCCTCCGCGATAAGCCGCCGCGACCCCGCCCCGCCGCCGACACCCGAAGGCCGTCCATGTCCGACACCCGCACCGGCACCGACGCCAAGCCCGTGAAGAAGGTGGTGCTCGCCTATTCCGGTGGCCTCGACACCTCGATCATCCTCAAGTGGCTCCAGACCACCTACGGCTGCGAGGTCGTCACCTTCACCGCCGACCTCGGCCAGGGCGAGGAGCTGGAGCCGGCCCGCCGCAAGGCGGAACTCCTCGGCATCAAGCCTGAGAACATCTTCATCGAGGACCTGCGCGAGGAGTTCGTGCGCGACTACGTCTTCCCGATGTTCCGGGCCAACGCCGTCTACGAGGGCGTCTACCTGCTGGGCACCTCGATCGCCCGGCCGCTCATCGCCAAGAAGCAGATCGAGATCGCGGAGCGGGTCGGGGCGGACGCGGTCTGCCACGGGGCCACCGGCAAGGGCAACGACCAGGTCCGGTTCGAGCTCGGCTACTACGCCCTCAAGCCCGACGTGACGGTGATCGCGCCGTGGCGCGAATGGGACCTGAAGAGCCGCGAGCAGCTGATCGCCTTCGCCGAACAGCACCAGATCCCGATCTCCAAGGACAAGCGCGGCGAGAGCCCGTTCTCGGTGGACGCCAACCTCCTGCACGCCTCCTCCGAGGGCAAGGTGCTGGAGGACCCGGCCGACGAGGTGCCGGACTACGTCTTCTCGCGGACGATCTCCCCCGAGGAGGCCCCCGACACGCCCACCATCGTCACCATCGGCTTCGAGAAGGGCGATGCCGTCTCCATCGACGGGCAGGCGCTCTCGCCGGCCTCGCTGCTGGCCAGGCTCAACCAGCTCGGCCACGACAACGGCATCGGCCGGCTCGACCTCGTCGAGAACCGCTTCGTCGGCATGAAGAGCCGCGGCATGTACGAGACGCCCGGCGGCACCATCCTGCTGCCGGCCCACCGCGCCATCGAATCGATCACGCTGGACCGGGGTGCCGCCCATCTCAAGGACCAGCTGATGCCGCAATACGCGGAGCTGATCTACAACGGCTTCTGGTTCTCGCCCGAGCGCGAGATGCTGCAGGCGCTGATCGACAAGAGCCAGGAGCACGTCACCGGCGCGGTCCGGCTGAAGCTCTACAAGGGCGGCGTCCACGTCATCGGCCGCACCAGCCCGCACTCGCTCTACGACCAGGACCTCGTCACCTTCGAGGAGGGCGCCGTGGCCTACGACCACCGGGACGCGGCGGGCTTCATCAAGCTCAACGCACTGCGCCTGCGCACCCTGGCCCAGCGCAAGAAGCGCGACGGCGCCTGAGACGGCCGCCGAAGCGCCCGCGAGGCATCGTCCCTGATGACGCCGCAGGGCGGATACGGTATCGTTCCGGCTGCGCCCGCGCATGGCGGGGCCTGTAGCTCAATGGTTAGAGCCGACCGCTCATAACGGTCTGGTTGCAGGTTCGAGTCCTGCCGGGCCCACCACCATTCTCCCTCTCAGCGACCCGATCCGGACCTGCCCCGCCGGGCTCTGTGACCGCGACGGGTCCGTCGCGCCGTCGTGGGTCCACGTCGTCCCGACTAGGACATCCGTCGGTCCGCGGGTGGGGAGAGGGAGCCTGCGTTCGGGGCTGCCTCGAAGACCCGCCCCTGTGATGTCTGCGCCGATCGCGGCACGCGGCAGGGCCGACATCGGGAGGGGCCAGTCCGAAAAGAGGCCGGCGCGATGCGCCGGCCCCGTCCGTCCTACCAGCGGTGGCCGAAGCCGTGGCCGCGGTGGTGGTGATGGCGCCCGCCCCAGCCGTGGTGGCGACCACCCCAGCCATGGTGACGGCCGCCCCAACCGTGGTGGTGGCCGCCGAAGTGGCGGGGGCGGTGGCCGTAGCCGCCGTGGCGGTGGCCGTATCCGTGGCCGTACTGGACCTGGACGACGTCCGCCTCGCCCGCGATCGCGCCGGGGGTGAAGGGCGCCGCCTGGACGGCGGGTGCGGCCAGGCCGAGGCCGGCGGCGAGCGCCAGGGCGGCCAGCACGCTGCGGCCGCGGGTCGGGATGATGCTCATGGAGGTCTCCTGCTCCGTCGATGGAGCCCGCGGAACGGATCGTCCGCGGGGTCGTGGAGACAGGATCGGCCCCGGCGCATGAACGGGAGGTGAGCCCGGCGCTCAGGGGCGATTGCGGATCAGGGCCGGCGGTAGACCCAGACGCGGGCCGGGGGCAGGTTGAGCCAGACCCGGTTGGAGCCGCTGGCCGTGTAGCTGCCGGCCGCGCACCGGGCCGGGATCGGCGGCACCACGGCGTAGGTGAACTGCACGAAGGGCGCGCCCGGATGCATCAGGTCGTGGGCGGTGTTGAGCAGGTCGAGGCGCTGCTCCAGGGGCTTGGTGAACAGGGGCAGGCTCGACACCGTGGCGGCGGCCGGCTCCGAGAGGATGTCGGCCACGCTCCGGCGGATGTCGTAGGCGTCGCCCCGCACCACGGTGACGCCGGGAAAGCGGCGGCGCAGCAGGGCGCAGAAATCCGGGTTGAACTCCACCAGGATCAGGCGCTTGGGAGCGATTCCGCGGCGGATGAGCGCCTCGGTGACCGGGCCGGTGCCGGGGCCGAGCTCGACCACCGGCCCGTCGCGGCGCGGGTCGACGTAGGCGGCCATGGTCCGGGCCAGCATCTTGCCGGACGGCGTCACCGCGCCGGTGACGAGCGGGCGCTCGAACCAGGAGCGCAGGAACCGCGCCTCGTCCTCCAGCGGATCGCGCCGCGGCGTCAGCTTCGCGGTCTGGGCTTTCGCGCTGGAACGACGTAGCGGCGGCAAGACCGGGCTTCCTTCGAATCCGAATGAGAATGAATGGCTAGACGACGAAGCCGTCCTACAGTCAAGGAGCCCGGCCGCCTATGGCCGCCCGGTCACGTCACGAAACCAAACAGCATAACCGCACGCCGGTGGATTCGATCCGGGCCGTCTTTCCGGCGCACTCACGTCCGCGCGGCCCCGCCGAAAAAGTCCTTCACCTTGGAGAAGAAGCCGGCGCTCTCGGGGTGGTTGTCGTCGGAGGCCGACTGGTCGAACTCCTGGAGGAGTTCCCGCTGGCGCTTGGTCAGGTTCTGCGGGGTCTCGACGAAGACCTGGATGTAGAGGTCGCCGACCTCGCGGGCGCGCAGCACCGGCATGCCCTTGCCCTTGATGCGGAACTGCTTGGCCGTCTGCGTGCCGGCGGGGATGCGCACCTGGGTCTGGGTGCCGTCGATCACCGGCACGGTGACCTCGCCGGCAAGCGCCGCTGTGACCATCGAGATCGGCACGCGGCAGAACAGGTCGGCCCCGTCCCGCTGGAAGAAGGCGTGCTGCTTGATCGAGAGGAAGACGTAGAGGTCGCCGGCCGGGCCGCCGCGCAGGCCGCTCTCGCCCTCGCCGGTCAGCCGGATGCGCAGGCCGTCGTCGACGCCGGCCGGCACGTTGATCGAGAGGGTGCGCTCGCGGTTGACGCGGCCCGCCCCGGCGCAGGAGGCGCAGGGGTCTTCCACGATCTCGCCGCGGCCGTGGCAGTTCGGGCAGGTGCGCTCGATGGCGAAGAACCCCTGCGCCGCCCGCACCCGGCCGTAGCCGGCGCAGGTCTGGCAGGTGCGCGGCTTGGAGCCGGGCTTGGCGCCCGTGCCGGCGCAGGTCTCGCAGGTGATGGAGGTGGGGATGCGGATCGTCTCGGCCTTGCCGGCGAAGGCCTCCTCCAGGGTGATCTCCAGGCTGAAGCGCAGGTCCGCCCCGCGCTCGCGGCCCGGTGCCGCGCTCCGGCCGCCCCGGGTCTGGGGCCCGCCGCCGCGGCCGTCACCGAAGAAGTTGTCGAAGATGTCCGACATGAAGTCGCCGAACTCGTTGCCGAATCCGGGGCCGCCGGGTGCGCCGCCCTGGCTGAAGGCGGCGTGGCCGAAGCGGTCGTAGGCGGCCCGCTTCTGGCCGTCCGAGAGGCACTGGTAGGCCTCGTTGATCTCCTTGAACTTGATCTCGGCTTCCTTGTCGCCGGGATTGCGGTCCGGGTGGAAGGTCATCGCGAGCTTGCGGAAGGCGACCTTCATCTCGCCCTCGGTCGCGGTCTTGGCGACCTGCAGGACCTCGTAATAGTCGCGCTTCGACATGCCTTGCCTCGAAACCCCTCGTCCGCGCCCCGCCGGACGGGACGGCCGATTCGCAAAAGCCTTCCGGACACGCAGGAGGCCGCTCTAGCACGCAGCCTGCCGGCCCGGCTGCGGCGCGCCGGCGACGGTGGCGAATTTTTCGGCCTGTGGCGTTCTGTCGGTACCAGCCCTCTCCCCTCTGCGGGAAAGGGTGGCCCGCGAGCTAAGTCGGGAGAGGGGAGCGTCGCATCCGGAACCGTTGCTCCCCTCTCCCGACCCTCGCTTACGCGAGGCCCACCCTCCCCCGAAAAGGGGGGAGGGAGGACCCGCGCTCGGTCTACCCGACGATCAGGCCCGCTTCTTCTGGTCCTTCTCGTCCACTTCCTGGAAGTCGGCGTCGATGACGTCGTCCTTCTTCTTCTCGGTGCCGGCCGCCGCCTCCGGGCCGCCCTCGGGGCCGGATTGGCTGGCCGCGTACATCGCCTCGCCGAGCTTCATCGAGGCCTGCATCAGGTCCGTGGTGCGGGCCTTGATGGTCTCCACGTCCTCGCCTTCCAGCGCGGTGCGCAGCGCCGTCATCGCGGTCTCGATGCCGCCCTTGTCGGCCTCGCTCACCTTGTCGCCGTACTCCTTGACCGACTTCTCGGTGGCGTGGATCAGGCTCTCGCCCTGGTTCTTGACCTCGACCAGCTCGCGGCGGCGCTTGTCGGCCTCGGCATTGGCCTCGGCGTCCTTGACCATCCGGTCGATGTCCGCGTCCGAGAGGCCGCCCGAGGCCTGGATGCGGATCTGGTGCTCCTTGTTCGTCGCCTTGTCCTTGGCCGTCACGTTGACGATGCCGTTGGCGTCGATGTCGAAGGTCACCTCGATCTGCGGCATGCCGCGGGGTGCCGGCGGGATGCCCATCAGGTCGAACTGGCCGAGCAGCTTGTTGTCGGCGGCCATCTCGCGCTCGCCCTGGAAGACCCGGATCGTGACCGCGTTCTGGTTGTCCTCGGCCGTGGAGAAGGTCTGGGACTTCTTGGTCGGGATCGTGGTGTTGCGGTCGATGAGCCGGGTGAACACGCCGCCCAGGGTCTCGATGCCCAGCGACAGCGGGGTCACGTCCAGCAGCAGCACGTCCTTCACGTCGCCCTGGAGCACGCCGGCCTGGACGGCCGCGCCGATGGCCACGACCTCGTCCGGGTTGACGCCCTTGTGGGGCTCCTTGCCGAAGAAGGACTTCACCACCTCCTGGATCTTGGGCATGCGGATCATGCCGCCGACCAGCACCACCTCGTCGATCTCGGCCGGGGTGACGCCGGCGTCCTTGAGGGCCTTGCGGCAGGGCTCGATCGTGCGCTGGACGAGGTCGTCCACGAGCGATTCGAACTTGGCGCGGCTGAGCTTGAGCGCGAGGTGCTTCGGCCCGGTGGCGTCGGCGGTGATGTAGGGCAGGTTGATCTCGGTCTGGGTGGCCGAGGACAGCTCGATCTTGGCCTTCTCGGCGGCCTCCTTGAGGCGCTGGAGGGCGAGCTTGTCCTTGGTCAGGTCGATGCCCTGCTCCTTCTTGAACTCGGCGGTCAGGTACTCGACCACGCGGTTGTCGAAGTCCTCGCCGCCGAGGAAGGTGTCGCCGTTGGTGGACTTCACCTCGAACACGCCGTCGCCGATCTCGAGGATCGACACGTCGAAGGTGCCGCCGCCGAGGTCGTAGACCGCGATGGTGCCGGCCTTCTTCTTGTCGAGGCCGTAGGCGAGCGCGGCGGCCGTCGGCTCGTTGATGATGCGCAGGACTTCGAGGCCGGCGATCCGGCCGGCGTCCTTGGTGGCCTGGCGCTGGGCGTCGTTGAAGTAGGCGGGCACCGTGATGACGGCCTGCGTCACCGGCTGGCCGAGGTGGGACTCGGCGGTCTCCTTCATCTTCTGAAGGGTGAAGGCGGAGATCTGCGAGGGCGAGTACTTCTTGCCGTCGGCCTCGACCCAGGCGTCGCCGTTGTCGCCGCGCACGATCTTGTAGGGCACGAGGCCCTTGTCCTTCTGGGTCATCGGGTCGTCGTAGGTGCGGCCCACGAGACGCTTGATGGCGAAGAAGGTGTGTTCCGGGTTGGTGACGGCCTGGCGCTTGGCCGGCTGGCCGACGAGGCGCTCGCCGTCGTCGAGGAAGGCGACGATGGAGGGCGTGGTGCGGGCGCCTTCCGAATTCTCGATGACCTTGGGCTGCGCGCCTTCCATCACGGCCACGCAGGAATTGGTGGTGCCGAGGTCGATACCGATGACTTTACCCATGGCGGGATCCCTTATGTTGTTTGCGATCAAGCAGACCGCCGAGCCCCGAAGCAGCTCGGCCCATGGCAGTGGACGAAGAACTGGCGGTGAACGAAGAAGATGTGATTATGGGACGTGGGCCGGATCAGGGGCCGCGAACGGCTGAAATCCAGCGCTTAATCCCGCGTCGATCGGCATATAAGAAGGTCGGTGCGGGGCCGCAAGACGAAGCGCGGCGCCGGCTCGACATCCGGCTATCCCGTTGCGGGGATGGGGAGATCGCGCCCGTGGCGCGCCCGGGCCGGGCCGAGGGCCATGGATTTTGTTGCTCCGCTGCCACGCCCGCGCCATCGATGGCGTGTTAACGGTTCGTCAAGCCCGACACCGGTGCAAGCCGTCGTCCTCGAACACCGTGCGTTCCCGAAGGACCCGATGCGTCCGAACCGCAGATTCCCGCAAGGCCGTCCGGCCCTGGCCTGCCTGGCGCTCGCCGCCGCGCTGGCCCTGCCGCAGCCCGCCGCGGCCCAGTCCTTCTTCGAGGAGCTGTTCGGGATCGGCCGGGCGGCCAAGCCCCCGGTGCCGCCCCGCGGCGTGCCCAACGGTGCGCCCTCCCCCTCCGAGCCGATCCCCGGCACGCCCCTGCCCTCGGGCGATCCCGCGGCGCCTTCGGCCGAAGCGCCAAGGCCCGCGCCCGCGCGCCCGGTGGTGCTGAAGGTCCCCTCCGAGGACGGAATCCTCGGCCAGGAGCTGCTGCGCAACGGGCTGGCCGGAAGCCTGAAGCTGGAGCGGGCCGGCACCGCCACGACCGCGCGGATCAAGCTGCCGGGCACCAAGATCTCGCAGCCGGCCGAATCCTGCACGGTGCCCCTGTCGGCGGGCAACCCGGTGGCCCTGACCGCGGAGGGGCGGCCCGAGGGCGTGCCCCGCTTCGAGGCGGCGGCCGCCGAATGCCCCCTGCGCTTCGAGGTGACCGAGGGCGGCCTCCTGGTCTCGACGATGGGCCCCAACCCGGTCTGCACCTTCTCGGCGGCCGACTGCGCCACCACGCCCACGGGCCTGTGGGGGCCGGCCGGCGCGACCCTGCTGCCGCGCTCCTCGGAGTTCGACACGGCCCGCGGCGTCGCCGACAAGGCGGTGCGCGAGAACTACAAGGTGATGACCCAGCGCGCCCGGCGGGAGGACATCCGCCCGATCGTGACCGAGCAGGCGGCCTTCTCCTCCGATCGGGAGCAGCTCTGCCGCGCCTATTCCCGCGAGGGCGCCCACGGCTTCTGCCACCTGCGCGTCACCGAGAACCGGGCGCTGGCGCTGGCCACGCGGCTCGGCGCCAACACGGCCGCCCCCACCACCGCCTCGGCCGCCCCGCGGCCCCGCCGGCCCAAGCCCACGGTCGAGGGCATGAACCCGGACGCGGGCGGCGCCCCGGCGGCGGAATAGGCTCTTTTCGCGATCGCACGCCGCGACCGCGGGGCGGCGGCCGTCCGCCGGACCTCATAGGTCCTCACCTATGAGACTTGGTATCAGACGAGCCAGTCCGGCACCCGGTCGAGGCCGATCAGCTCTTCGTAGGTCTGGCGCGGGCGCACCACCGCCGCGTCGGTGCCGCGCACCAGCACCTCGGGCACGAGGCGGCGGGTGTTGTAGGTGCCGGCCTGGACCGCGCCGTAGGCGCCGGCCGTCATCACCGCGATCAGGTCGCCCGGCGCCACCTCCGGCATCTCGCGCTTCAGGGCGAGGTAGTCGCCGGTCTCGCAGACCGGGCCGACCACGTCCGCGGTGATGCGGGGGGCGTCGGGGGCTGCCTCCGCCACCGGCTTGAGGGCGTGGTAGGCCTCGTAGAGGGTCGGGCGGATCAGGTCGTTCATCGCCGCGTCCACGATCACGAAGGTGCGGCCCTCGCTGTGCTTCACGTAGAGGACGCGGGTCACGAGGATGCCGGCATTGCCCGCGATCATCCGGCCGATCTCGAAGACCGGGCGCAAGGACAGCGGCGCGAAATGCGGGCGCAGGGTCGCGGCCAGCGCCGCCGGGTCCGGCGGCGGGGCGTTGTCGTCGCGGTAGGGGATGCCGAGGCCGCCGCCGAAATCGATGTGGCGCAGGGGGTGGCCGGCCGCGAGCAGGTCGCGGGCGAGGCCCCCCAGCAGCCCCGCGGCGTGCGCGAACGGCGCGAGGTCCGTGATCTGGCTGCCGATATGCATGTCCACCCCGTGCACGGCGATGCCGGGAAGCGTCGCCGCCAGGGCGTAGACGGCGGGCGCGCGGGTGATGGGGATGCCGAACTTGTTCTCGTACTTGCCCGTCGAGATCTTGGCGTGGCCGCCGGCATCCACGTCCGGGTTGACGCGGACCGAGACCGGCGCCTCGAGGCCGAGGCCGGCCGCCACCTCGGACAACGCGAGGAGCTCGGGCTCGCTCTCGACGTTGAAGCAGTAGATCCCGGCCTTCAGGGCGGCGGCCATCTCCGCGCGGGTCTTGCCGACGCCCGAGAACACGATTCTCCGGGGGTCGACGCCGGCCTGGAGGGCGCGGCGCAACTCGCCTTCCGAGACGATGTCCATGCCCGCGCCCCGGCGGGCCAGGGTCGCCAGCACGGCCTGGTTCGAGTTCGCCTTCATGGCGAAGCACACCAGGGGGTCGTCGCCCGCGAACGCCTCGGCGAACACGCGGTAGTGCCGCTCCAGGGTGGCGGTGCTGTAGCAGTAGAACGGGGTGCCGAGGTCCTCGGCGAGCCCCGTCAGGTCCACGTCCTCCGCGTGCAGGCGGCCGTCCCGGTACTGGAAATGGTGCATCGTCTCGGCCGTGCCCTGCGTCGCGGTTTTTTTCGTATGCTCGCGCCCCTTCCCTCCCCCCTCTGCGGGGGAGGGTGGCCCGCGAGCGAAGTCGGAAGCGGGGAGCACGCTAGCCGGATATGGCGCTCCCCTCACCCGACCCTCGCTCACGCGAGGCCCACCCTCCCCCGCAGAGGGAGGAGGGAGACGCGGTATTGCCCCGCCCTACAGCAGCGGGTCGAGGATGAACGGGTCCTTCGGAATCCGGTAGCCGCGCTTGGCGCCGCGGCTGGTCTGGATCGGCGCCTCGGTGCCGGAGGGCGGCACGGCGGAGGCCGAGAGTTCGTCGCCGGCCCGGATCGCGTCCGGGTCCGCCTCGGCCGAGCCGCCGCCGAGGCCGACGCTCTGCGGCAGGGCGCGGGGGCCGGCAGGCACCTGCGCGGCGCTGCGCTGGGCCCGTGCCGCCGCCTCCGGCGATTCGAGGGCGCCGCGCCGGCCGCAGGCCGTGAGGGCGAGCATCACGAGGCCGGCGACGGCGAGGCGCGTCAGGGCACGGGTCGGCAGCATCACGCGAAGGTCCGGCAGGCTCGATCGAACGGGACGCGACCTTAGCCGTTGCGGAGGCCGGAGGCGAGCACGCGCGCGCAACAGACGCACGGCTCCCGAGCGGCCGGGGCATCGGCCCGAAACGGGGAGACCGGTTTTCGGATAAGCCGACGCTCCAGGGCGATCGCCTCAGCCGCGCTTGTTGCCCTTGGTGGCCTGGTAGGCGTCGATGGCGCGGCGGCAGTTCTCGGAGAGCTGCTTCCAGTTCTTCTCGAAGCAGGCGTCCAGGGCCGGGTCCTCCGGGGCGAGGTTGCCGCAATAGCTCAGGTAGTCGCCGGTGCAGTACTTCTTCAGGGTCTCGTTGCCGCGCTTGGTCTGCGGCGGGCCAGGCGGGGTCGCGAAGGCGGGCGCGCCGAGGACGACGGTGAGGGCGGCCGCGAGGGCGAGGGACGTGAGCTTCAAGGCCATCAGGTCTGGTTTCCGTCTGTCGGGTCTCGAGGGGATGACGCTCCGATGATGCCTTTGCGTGGTCGAAACAAGGCACCGGGCGCGTGATTTCGTCCCGCACGCGCCGGCCCGGACGGCGGGCTCAGGCCTGGGCCGAGGCGGGGAAGGCGGCGACCGCGGGCAGGTGATCGCGCCGGGTCAGCACGTCGGCCACCTCGCCGATGCGGCGGCGCAGCTCGGCGTTCTCGCGCTCGATGCCCTCGCCGCGGGCGGCCAGCGCCTGGGCCAGGGCCTCCTCGGCGGCCGCGAGGCTGGCGCGCAGGGAGTCCACCTCCGCCGCAATCTCCGTCTCCGGCCGAAGGGGGACCGCCGCCGCCCGCTCGCGGCGGGCGGCGAGCAGGCCGTCGAGGAGGTCGGCATGGGCCTCCTCCAGGGCGCGCAGGGTGGCGAGGCTCGCCGTGCCGTCCTCGCGGGCGGCCCCCAGCTCGCCCTCCAGGCGGGTGCGCAGGCGCGCGGCCTCGGCGAGGTCGGCCTCGCGGGCGGACACGGTGCGCTCGAGTGCCGCCGCCTCCATGGTGCGCGCGCCGATGGCGGCCATGTCGGCGTGGCGCCGGGCCTGGACGGCCTCGACGCGCCGCTCCAGCCGGCGCTGCTGCACGGCGAACTGCGCCCGCAGGAAGTCGCGCTCGGCGGCGATCTCCACGGGGGAGAGGGGCACCGCCGCCTCCGCCCGGCGGCGGGCCAGGCGCCCGGCGCGGGCGTTGACCGCCGGCAGCACCAGGAGGCCGCCGAGGCTCGCCGCCAGGAAGCCCAGGGCGAAGATCATCAGGGTTTCGATCACGCGGGAACGCTCGTCCATCGGGCCGGACCGGGCCGGCGCATACGCGAGCCCACTCTAGCCCAGGTCGGCGGCGCGGGGGAAATCGCCCCGCCGCGGCCGTGACGCCCGGGGGGCCGGTACGCCGTTCCGGTCCCCGGACGCCCTCGGCTCTGGACGTCGAAGAGGACGGCCGAGGCCCGCGTTCCGCTGCCCGCCGAGCCGCTCGCGGCGTAGCCGGCGTTGCTCGCCCGGGCCGACTGGAGCTGCTGGACGACGCGCGCCGGGGTGGCGTCCGCGCTGCGGTCGGCCGTGAGGCTCGAATCGATCGCGTCGAGGGCGGTGACGTCCGCGCTGGCGAGCGTGCCGGCCGAGACCTCGCTGCCGATCGCCGAGGACAGGCGGGTCTTCTCGGAGGGCGGCCGGCGCTGGGTGGCGTGGAGGTAGGACGGGGATGGACGGGAGATCGTGCTCATCGCGAGCCTTCAGGAAGCGGAGTCGCCGGACTCGTCCGGCAGCGGGTCCGTGTTAGAATCGCCCACGCCGCGGTTATGAACCCCTTGACCGCGAGCGGTCCTTTTTCGCCATCGGCCCTGCCCGCACGCCCCGTCCCCGGGGCCGTCGCTCGCTTGACGAAACGTCGCGGCCCCCGCAGCGTAGCCGTGTCGTTCGAGACCTTGCCGTGCGGGTGCCGGGCGCCCTGCGCGAGCCGCCCGGAGCCCCATGCCGACCCCACTGACCCTGAAGCTCTCGCGCAGCGGCCTCCTCACGGACGCGGACCTGCCCGTGATCGAGTCCCTGTCCGCCCAGTCCAGGCCCGTCGAGGCCGGGCAGGTGCTCATCCACGAGGGCGAGCACCCCGACACGGTCCACCTCATGGTCGAGGGCTTCGCCCACCGCTACAAGATCCTGCCCGAGGGGCGGCGCCAGATCGTCGGCCTGATGCTGCCCGGCGATTTCTGCGACCTCCAGGCGACCATCCTGGGCTCGCGCGACCACAGCATCGCCGCGCTCACGGCCGGCAACGTCGCCGAACTGCCGCAGCGGCTGGTGGACGACCTCATCCTCAGCCATTCGCGCATCGCCCGCGCCCTGTGGTGGGCGACCCTGGTCGAGGAATCCATCCTGCGCGCCTGGCTGACCAACCTCGGCCAGCGGGAGGGGGACCGGCGGATGGCCCACCTGTTCTGCGAGATGCTGGTGCGCCTCCAGGTGGTCGGGCGGGCGGGCGAGAACGGCTTCGTCCTGCCCTTCAGCCAGGTCCAGCTCGGCGACCTGCTGGGCCTGTCCAACGTGCATGTCAGCCGGGTGCTGCAGGACCTGCGCGGCCAGGGGCTGATCGTCCTGAAGGACCGCCGCCTGGAGGTCCCGAGCGTCCCCCGGCTCAAGACCTTCTGCGACTTCGATCCCGGCTACCTGCACCTCTCGCCCCGCCGGGGGGCGGGATCGGACGCACGCGACCACGCGTCGCGCTAGAGCGCACTCCGACGAATTGGATACCGGTTCGTCGTGAAAGGGCGCGTCAAAACAAAGACCGAGAGCCGTGACCCGACCCAACGTGGTCGGGCACGGCTCTAGGGGCGGACGTCTGGGGCTCGGCGCTCTCGGACACCTCGAAATAC
>NZ_BPRB01000087.1 GCF_022179685.1 Methylobacterium trifolii | reverse complement strand
CGCCCGAAGCAGGAGCGCCAGCGCCGCCGCAGCCCTGCCTGGTCCATCCCTGCCAGCCGCTCGAGCGCGATGCCAAGCGGCCGTGACCGCGGCAGCGAGCGCCGCCTGATGGGCGCACGCCTCAAGCCCCCTGCCCGGTCCGTGCCGCTTGGCATTGCCCTCGAGCGGCTGGCCGGGATGGATCAGGCAGGGCTGCGGCGGCGCTGGCGCTCCTGCTTCGGGCGTCCCGCGCCCGAGGGGCTCTCACCTGCGCTGCTGTACCGGGCCCTGGCCTATCGCTTCCAGGCCGAGGCCCTGGGCGACCTCGACCGCTCCACCGTCCAGACCATGGCCCGGCTGGCGGCCGATCTGGATGGGGCAGCGGTGCCGCCCCTGCCGGAGCTCGCCGCGATCAAGCCCGGCACCCTGCTCGTGCGCGAATGGGAGGGTGTGCTGCACATCGTCACCGTGCTCGAGGCCGGCTTTGCCTGGCAGGGCCGTCACTATGACAGCCTCTCGGCGCTCGCCCGGTCCATCACCGGCACGGCCTGGAACGGGCCGCGCTTCTTCGGCCTGCGCAAGGCGTCCTCAGACGGAAAGCAACGAGTCGCCACTGCCACTGCTGTCGACTCCGAGGGAGCCCGGCCATGACGCTGCCGGGCAAGCCACTGCGCTGCGCGATCTACACCCGGGTCTCGACCGAGCACGGGCTGGAGCAGGCCTTCAACTCCCTGCACAACCAGCGCGAGGCGGCCGAGGCCTACGTCCGCAGCCAGGCCCACGAGGGTTGGCGCTGCTCGGGCGTGCGCTACGACGACGGCGGCTACTCGGGCGGCAGCCTCGAGCGGCCGGCCCTGCAGCGGCTCCTGGCCGAGGTCCGGGCCGGGCGCGTCGACGTCATCGTGGTCTACAAGGTCGACCGCCTCACCCGGGCGCTTTCGGACTTCGCCAAGCTGGTCGAGCTGTTCGATGCAAACGCGGTCAGCTTCGTCTCGGTGACCCAGGCCTTCAACACCACCAGCAGCATGGGCCGGCTGACGCTCAACGTGTTGCTCTCGTTCGCCCAGTTCGAGCGCGAGCTCACGGGCGAGCGCATCCGCGACAAGATCGCGGCCTCGAAGCGCCGAGGCTTATGGATGGGCGGCGTCGTACCCCTCGGCTACCGGGTCGAGGCTCGTGCCCTCCACCCCGTGCCCGAGCACGCCGCGCTGATCGGGCTGATCTACCGGCGCTACCTCGAACTCGGCACGGTCGGGCTCCTGAAGCTGGAACTCGATCGCGACGGCATCCTGGTGCCCGAGCGCATCGACGGGGCCGGCCGCAGGACCGGCGGCAAGGGCTTCAGCCGCGGGCAACTCTACGCCATCCTGGCCAACCCGATCTATGCCGGGCAGCTCGTGCACAAGGGTCAGGTCCATCCCGGCCAGCAGCCGGCTCTGGTGGATGAGGCAACCTTCGCAGCCGTGCAGGACAGGCTTGGTGCCAACCACCGCGAGCGGCTTCGTCCGCGATCCGGCGAGACCCACCTGCTCGTCGGGCGCATCCGCGACGGGCAAGGCCACGTGATGACGCCGACCCATACCCAGAAGGGCACCCGGCGCTACCGCTACTACGTCAGCCAGGCTGTGCTGAAGGCATCCAAGGCCGGAGTGGCTGCAAGACAGACGGGGATCGACGTAGCCGCACCACCCGATGCCATCGGCCGCGTCTCGGCCCCAGATCTCGAAGCGCGGGTGGTCGCGGCCCTTCGCGATGCCATCCCGGCTCGCAAACAGCCCGCAGCGGATGCCGATCTCGTGGCCGATCACCTCGCCGAGGTGCGGCTGCATCCGGATCGCCTCATGCTGCGCCTCGTCGGTGATGAGCCGGACACGATCACGATCGCCTGGACGCGACCTTCGACCCAGCGGCGGCGCGAGATCGTGCTGCCCCCTTCCGCACAACAGCCAAGGCCGCGTCCGATGAAGGTTGAGGACCGGGCCCGCATCCTCAAGGCCATCGCCACGGCCCGAGCCTGGATGGAGGACCTGGTCTCTGGCCGCATCGACGGCACCGAGGCCCTGGCGGAGCGGGCCAGGATCAGCGAGCGCTCGGTGCGGATGAGCCTGTCGCTGGCCCATCTCTCACCCACCATCGTTGCTGCGATCATGGCCGGCCGCCTGCCGCGCGGCATCGGCCTGCGCCATCTCGCCGAGCTGCCGGTCGCCTGGGCGGAGCAGCAGACTGCCCTCGGGCTCTGAGCAAGAGCGACCATTGCAGGGCCCTGACAATCCGCGCCTCCAGGCGAGAGCGCATCCGCCAGCCCTGCACCTTCAGCATCCACATCCGACGCATCGACGGAAAGCCGTACGGCTGGCCATCGCACGGATGCAGCTGGGCCGAGCCATCAGTCACGTCGGTCAGTAATTGCGGTTCGGTTGGAACCGCTGCAATGCGGAGCCCACAGGTCCGAGCCACACGGTCTGCCGCATCGCAGGAAACAGGAATTGGGGCCGTGGAGACTAAGGCGGGATGGGCCCCTTTCGCGGCACTTCACGCCACCAGAGACGCGGCAGAGACGGTTGCCACGGCGCCAAGCGACTGATCTTACGTGTTAATTCCGGACCACCAGGAACATCTACGTTTGCGTAGACTGCCTGGTGGAGCTGAGCGGGATCGAACCGCTGACCTCCGCAGTGCGATTGCGGCGCTCTCCCATCTGAGCTACAGCCCCGTCGAGGCGCCGGCCTTTTAGGCTTGCGCGGCTCGGCCTGTCAATTCCCATTCCCGCCGCCGCCCGCGCCGTCCGGCCGGCTTCAGGCCGCGGTTCTTCAGGACACACGTTTCGCGCATGTACGCCCTGCTCTGGCTCTTCGACACGATCGTCCAGATCTTCATCTACGTCCTCATCGCCAGCGCCGTCCTGAGTTGGCTCGTCGCGTTCAACGTGGTCAACGTGCGCAACCCCATCGTCGCCCAGATCGGCGAGGTGCTCTACCGGGTCACCGAGCCCATCCTGCGCCCGATCCGCAACCTGTTGCCGAACCTCGGCGGCGTCGATATCTCGCCGATCATCCTGATCCTGCTGCTGCTCTTCGTCAGTCGCCTGCTGCACGAGTTCATCCCGCCGCAGGTCGTCTACACCCGCTGACCGCGTGCCGATCCGGCCTCAGAGAACCGAGCGTCCATGAAGACCAATCCCGGCCGCTTCTTCGAGGATTTCCGCCTCGGCGAGACCATCCGCCATGCCACCCCACGCACGGTCACCACCGGCGACGTGGCCCTCTACACCGCCCTCTACGGCCCGCGCTTCGCAGTGCAGTCCTCGGACGCGTTCGCCCGCACCTTCGGCTATCCACAGAGCCCGCTCGACGACCTGCTGACCTTCCACATGGTCTTCGGCAAGACCGTGCCCGACATCTCGCTCAACGCCCTGGCCAACCTCGGCTACGCGGAAGGCGGGTTCCGCCGGCCGGTCTATCCGGGCGAGACCCTCTCCACCGTCTCCGAGGTGATCGGCCTCAAGGAGAGTTCGAACCGCCAGACCGGCGTGGTCTATGTTCGCTCGGTGGGCTCGGACGCGGCCGGTGAGACGGTGCTGAGCTATTGCCGCTGGGTGCTCGTGCGCAAGCGCGACCCCGAGGCGGCGGTCGCCGAGGAGCGCGTGCCGGACCTTGCCAAGGTGGTGGACCCTAAGGACCTCGCCGGCGTCCTGCCCAAGCTCGATGCGGGCGCCTACGACCTCGACCTCGCCGGCAGCCCGCACCGCTTCGGCGACTATGCGGTGGGCGAGAAGATCGACCACGTGGACGGCATGACCGTGGAGGAGGCCGAGCACCAGATCGCCACGCGCCTGTTCCAGAACACGGCCAAGGTTCATTTCGACGCCTTCGCCACCAAGGAGACGCGCTTCGGCCGGCGCCTGATCTATGGCGGCCACGTGATCTCGCTGGCCCGGTGTTTGAGCTTCAACGGGCTCGCCAACGCCTTCTCCATCGCCGGCATCAATGCCGGGCGCCATGTCGGCCCGCTGTTTGCGGGCGACACGGTCTACGCCTGGAGCGAGGTCCTCGAGACGGCCGACGTGGGCCGGGACGACGTCGGGCTGCTGCGCCTGCGCACGGTCGCCACCAAGAACCAGCCCTGCGGCGCCTATCCCCACAAGCAGGGCGACGGCTACGATCCGGCCGTGATCCTCGACATCGACTACTGGGCCTTCATGCCGAAATAGTTTTTTTGGCATTGTTGCCTGGCCGGATGCCCGATCCGGCTACCGCGATCCCGTCGCTTGCAATAAAGTTTCGGCCTCCCGGCCGAGGGGCTCGTCGAGACGCCGTGCGACGCCTTCTGAAATTCCTCCACACGATGGGGGCCATCGGGCTGATGGGGGCGATGGCGTCGCTCCTCGTCATGCTGAGTCTGGCCCCGCCGCCGACGGCTCTCGCCGGCTACGCCCTGATGCGCGGCGCCATGGGCGCCATCGCCACTTGGATCTTCTTCCCATCCCTCGGGCTGACGCTGGTCGCCGGCCTGCTGGCGATCGGCCTGAACCGCGGCTATCACGGCGCCGGCTGGGCGTGGCTGAAGGCCGCCACCGGCATCCTGGTGTTCGAGAGCGGCTTCGTCGGCGTCCTGGGCCCGATGCAGCAGGAGGCGGAACGCAGCGCCGAGGCGCTGGCGGGCCGCGTCGACCCCGCGACCCTCGCCACATCCCTCGGCCCCGAGCGGAACACGCTCTGGGTGCTGCTCGCGATCGCAACAGTCAACGTCGTCCTCGGCATCTGGCGGCCGCGGCTTACCCGGCGTCCCCGTTGAGGCCCGTCCGGCAGGAAGCCTCGACAGCGGCCTGCCCTCGGGTCAAGGTGCCGGCTATGCTTCGCACCGCCCTCGCCTGCCTCATCCTCTTGCCTGCTCTCCTGCCTGCCGTGGCGCGGGCCGACGAATGCGACGGCCTTGCCCGGCAGATCGCGGACGCGATCGGCGGCAAGGTTGGGCGCCGGGCCGGCCCCAGCATCGACATCCGCGTCTCCGGCCCCCTCAAGGTCGACGTGACCTGCCGGGCCGAGCCGATCGTGCAGGCGAGTTCAAGCGAGGCGACCCCCTCCCCGGCCTATTTCCGCGATCTCGCGATCGCCTCGCAGATCCTGATCGGCGAATCGGCCGGAACGGTCGAGCCGATCATCGCCAACGCCTACCGCGCGGCGCTCGCCTCGCGCAGCAAGTCCTTCATCCAGCAGAGCGGCTGGTCGGCGAGCTGCTACACCGATCCGGGCAGCAGCATCCGCACCCTCTGCTCGGTCGGGCGCATCCCGCCGGGGTGATGCCGGGCGTAGGTCGCGAGCCGCCGGGCCTGTCCGAGCGGCGGCGTGAAGTTTTCTTCAGAGGGTCTCCCAAAAAGACTTCGCGAGCGGAAAATCCGTTCCGTGATAGACCGTTGCTCGACTGATGCAGGCCAGGGCGTCCCTGCGGGTGCGAGCCGGACTGCATGGCGAAGACATCGTGGCCGCGTGTGCGCCTGCGCTGATCGTGTCGCTCACGAACGTCCGCTGCGCGGTCGCGCGGCCGGAGGGAAGGCTCCCGGTGATCGGGGGTTCCGTGAGGCTCGATCAGTCCCCGCACGGGTCGCGATAGGTCGGAACCGGGACTTCCACCGCGCGGCCCGGTCCGGTCCGCGATCAAGAGTGGTCGCCTGTGCGGAGGAAGGCGAAGCCATGAAGAAGAACAAGGTCATCACGGCCGCCGAGGCCATCGCTCTGATCCGCAACGGCGACGTGCTCACCACCACCGGCTTCGTCCAGAGCTGCATCCCCGAGGCGCTGCACGCGGCGCTTGAGGCCCGCTACGTCGAGACCCGCGCTCCCCGCGACCTCACCCTGATCATGACCGCGGGCGCGGGCGACAGCAAAGGGCTCGGCACCGGGCGCCTGCACCACGAGGGCCTGCTCCGGCGCGTGATCGCGGCCAATTTCGGCCGGATGCCAAAGGTCGCCAAGGCCGCGCAGGAGAACCGCATCCTCGGCTACAACCTGCCGCAGGGCGTGATCTCGCAGCTCTACCGCGCCTGCGCCGCGGGCCAGCCGGGGCTGTTCTCCAAGGTCGGGCTCAAGACCTACGTCGATCCGCGCCACGGGGGCGCAAAGGTCAACGCGGTGACGACCGACGACATCGTCAAGCTGGTCGAGGTCGATGGCGAGGAGTGGCTGTTCTATACGGCGACCAAGATCGACGTGGCCTTCATCCGCGGCACCTCGGCCGACCCCTCGGGCAACATCAGCTTCGAGAAGGAGGCCCTGACCCTGGACTGCCTCGCCCAGGCGATGGCCGCGCGCAACAACGGCGGCATCGTCGTGGCGCAGGTGGAGCGGATCGTGGACGACGGGTTCCTGCTGCCCAAGGACGTGCGGGTGCCGGGCATCCTGGTCGATTGCGTGGTGCTGGCCGAGCCCGAGATGCACCGGATGAACTACGGGGTTCAGCACGACGCGGCGCTCGCCGGCCAAATCCGCGTGCCGGTGGCCGGCATGAAGAAGATGCCGCTCGACGCCCGCAAGATCATCGCCCGGCGCGCGGCCTTCGAACTGCCCCCCAACGGCGTGGTCAACCTCGGCGTCGGCGCGCCCGAAGGCATCGCCGCGGTCGCCAACGAGGAGAAGGTCACTCCCTACATCACGCTGACCACCGAGGCCGGCGCGGTCGGCGGCGTGCTTGCCAGCGGGTCGAGCTTCGGGGCAGCGACCAACGCCGATTGCGTCATCGACCAGAACCAGATGTTCGACTTCTACGACGGCGGCGGCCTCGACATGACCTGCCTCGGCATGGCGGAGTGCGACCGGCACGGCAACGTCAACACTTCCGCCTTCGGGGGCAAGCTCAACGGCTGCGGCGGTTTCATCAACATCAGCCAGAATGCCCGCAGCGTAGTCTTCGCCGGCACCTTCACGGTGGGCGGCTTGGAAATCGCGATCGAGGACGGCCAGGTCCGCATCGTCCAAGAGGGCCGCGGGCGCAAGTTCCTGGAGGCGGTGGAGCAGACGACGTTTTCCGGCACCTACGCGCGGGAGCGCTCGCAGCCGGTCATCTACGTCACGGAGCGCTGCGTCTTCCAGCTCACCGACAAGGGCCTGGAACTGATCGAGGTGGCGCCCGGCATCGACATCGAGCGGGACATCCTGCCTCACATGGACTTCCGGCCGATCGTCAACCAGCCGGTGCCGATGGACTCGCGCATCTTCCGCGACGAGCCGATGGAGCTTCTCTCCGACCTCCTCAACCTCGATCTGAAGGACCGGGTCAGCTACGACGCGGAGCGCAACCTGCTCTTCGTCAACCTAGAGGGCTGGTACTGCCGCGTGAAGACCGACATGGACGAGCTGCGCATGACCATCGTCGAGGCGTGCCGGAAGGCGGGCCAGCGGGTCAACTCGGTGGTCAACCACGACGGTTTCCGCATCAACGAGAGCCTGTACGACGATTACGCGGGCATGATCCAGTATCTCCAGGCGAACTACTACGCGACGACGACCCGCTACGCGACGAGCGCCTTCCTACGCCTGAAGATGGAGGAGGCGCTCAACCGGCGCGGTCTCGCCCCGCACGTGTTCGAGCGCAAGGAGGACGCCCAGGCCTTCCTCGGCGTCGCCGACAAGAAGGCGCGCAAGATGATCTCGCCGGCCATCGTCTCGGCCGCCTGATCGCCGGGCGCACCCCACGAAACTTCCGGTCGCCGGGCATTCTCCTCCGGCCGCGACGGCGGAACCGGCGCCTTGTGAGAGACGCCAAGCGCTGTCACGAGCCAAGCCTTGTCACGAGCCAAGCCCTGTCACGAGCCCGGTGTCCCTCTTCCACCGGGCGGCGAGTGGGAGCGTCGGTCGGCCGTCGGCACCGCATGCGCGACGCGGTGACGGATGAGCGTCGGCCGGGATTCGATCCGCTTTGCCCGCGTGTAACTACCCTGCCAGCCCGCGGGCGGACAGATGCCCTGTGGATTGCTACCTGTGGTCGAATACCGATCGACGAGGCCTATTTTACCGAGCGGAGTTCGCGAAGAGGCGTCCAACGACGCACGGGATGGAGAAAGCGTGCCTTGCGCATGGAACGAGTCCACGAAATAAAGAGATTGCGCCACGCTTCATCCCGCCCGGGATAAGAAGTCGCCGGTTCCCGCCTTGCTGTTCCCCGTGTCGATCCAGACCTTCACCTTCTCGACGCAGGCGCTGAACGAGGCGGACGGCTTCGGGGCTTATCACGACCTGTACAGCGCAGGCAGCGACGTGGCCCAGGCCGGCGAGGCCTTCCGGGCCCGCGTGCAGGCCTATCGATTCGCCCGGATGCTGGTGTTCGACCGCCGTCTCGACGGGCTGCTGCATAGCCGCGGCCCCTTGCGCGTGCGCCGCGACGGCTTCGACCACGTCACCCTCCACCTCCTGCTCAGCGGCAGCCTCGTGGGGGGGGCTCCGGGAGAGGAGAACCATGTCGCGCCGGGCGAGATCATCGTGTTCGATACCACACGGCCGCAATGGAGCCGGGCGATGGCTGCGCACCTGATCACGGTGGCGCTGGCGCGGGACCTGGTCGAGGCGGGCGCCCTGCGGCTGCCGTCCTTCCACGGAGCGGTCCTTCCGGAAGCGGTCGGCGGGCTCCTGGCCGACCTCGTCCAGTCCCTGGCGCGCCGTGCGTCGACCCTCACGCCCGAGACGGCGAACCGCGCGGCGCGGGCGGTGGCGGAGTTCCTCGCAGCCGCGCTCGATGGCAAGGCCCTCCCGGTGCGAAATGGCGATGCGCTGGAACAGCTTTCCCTGCTTCGCCGCCGGCGGGCCGAAGCCTTCATCGATGAACGGCTCGCCGATCCGAGGCTCGGGGCCGACGCCATCGCCGCGGGGGTCGGCATCTCGCGGACCGTCCTGTACCGGGCCTTCGCGGAGGACGGGGGCGTCGGTCACTTCATCCAGCGCCGGCGCCTGGAAGCCCTGCGCAACGCCCTGCGGCGCTTGTCCGAGACGCGCTCGGTGGCGGCTCTCGCCTATGCCTACGGCTTCACCAGCGAAAGCCATTGCAGTCGCGCCTTCCGCGCCGCCTACGGGCAGCCGCCAGGCCAGTTCCGCGCCGAGATCCACCGGGTGCGCGCCGATGGATCGGACGCAGGCGGACTGAAGCCGATCCTCGTCTCCTGGCAATCGGAACTCTACTGACCGGGCCCGGGGTGCAGGCCCAATCGACCGCCGCGCAGCTCGGCCTCTCCGGGTGGCCCCTCGTGCTTCTGCTCGCGGCGACGCAGCTCTCCGCCTTCAGCGACCGCTTCCTGATGACCCTGGTGGCGACGCCCCTGAAGCAGGCGCTCGCCTTGAGCGACACCCAACTCGGCTTGCTCCGGGGCTCCGCCTTCGCGGTCCTGAACGCCCTGGCGCTGCCGGCGGCGGGGAGCCTCGCCGACCGCGGGCACAGGCGTGCGCTGTTGCTGGCGAGCATCCTTCTGTGGAGCGTGGCGACCCTGGCCTGCGGACTGGCCGGCACCTTCGCGGCCCTGTTCGCCAGCCGCATGGTGCTGGGGCTCGGGCAGGCCGGTGTCGCGCCCGCCGCCCTCTCGCTAATGGCCGTGCGGGTTGAGAGGGACAGCCTCGGGCGCGGCGTCTCGTTCCTGACCTCCGGTGCGAGTCTGGGGCGCAGCCTCGCCCTGCTCGCGGGCGGGGCCGCCCTCGCCTGGCTGACCGCGAACGGCGGCTGGAACGCGCCGGGCATCGGGCAGCTCGCTCCCTGGCAGGCCCTGTTCGTCCTGGCCGTGGTCCCGAACCTGGCGCTGGCCCTGCTGGTCTGCCGCATCGTCGAGCCTCCACCGGCGCGCCGCACGCCGCGCATGGGTGTCGCCCTCGCCTGGATCGTGCGGCGGCGCGCCGCCTACCTGCCGCATCTCGGCGCGGCTTCGGCTGCCGTCCTGATGGGGCAGGCGCTGAGTGCCTGGGCGCCGACGTTCTACGTCCGGGCCTTCGGCTTCACGCCCGCGCAGACCGGCTTCGTCCTCGGCCTGATCGTGCTGTGCGCCGCGCCCCTCGGGCATCTTGCCGGCGGCGTCGTCCTCGACAGGCTGCGCCGGACCCGTCGTCGCGACGCCGCGCCGCTGATGCTTGGCATCGGGCTGCTGCTCGCCCAGCCGCCGGCAGTGACGATGACGCTCGCCGCCGACCTGACGGTCTCGCTGGCGGGGTTCTTCCTCCTGGTCACGATGCTCGGTTTCACCAGCCCGCCGGGGCTCGCCGGCATCCAGTTCCTCACCCCCGTGGCCCTGCGCGGCCGGGTCAGCGCCCTGTTCCTGGCGAGCGTCACCCTGGCGGCCTTCGGCCTCGGGCCGTTCCTGGTCGGCCTGCTGAGCGACACGGTCTTCGGCGAGAATGGGTTGGGCCGCGCGATGCTTGCCTTGTTTTCGGGGGCGGGGCTCGTCGGCGTGCTGTTCGCCTACCGCGCGGCGCGCCCGAAGGTTCGTGCCCGGCACGTGGCCGGTGGCCGGATCAGCCCGCGACCGCCAGCCCGCCCTGGTGGGTGACGGGAACGAAGGCGTTCAGGAGTACCGGGTCCAGGTGTCCCGACATCCGGAACATGGTGGCGAGCGCCGCCTGGGAGGTCAGCGGCGTGCGATAGGAACGCCGCTCCGTCAGCGCGGAGAACACGTCGCAGACGGCGATGATTCGGACGAGGTCGGCGACGGCCTCTCCGGCCAGTCCATCGGGGTAACCGCTGCCGTCGAGCTTCTCGTGGTGGTGGCGCACCACGTCGAGGATGGCGGGTTCGAAGCCGCCCTGGGCGACGAGCAGATCCGCGCCTATGCCCGGATGCATGCGCATCAGCCGGATCTCCTCGGGCGAGAGCGGGCCGGGCTTGTTCAGGATGTCGGCGGGGATGCGCGACTTGCCGATGTCGTGCAGCAGCGCGGCCTTGGCGAGGCGGTGAAGGTCGCCTCGGTTCAGGCCGATCTGGCCGCCGAAGGCGGCAGCGTAGCCGGCGACGCTGAGGGTGTGCTGGTAGACGCCCATGTCGTAACGCCAGACCACGTCGAGCCAGGCATTGATGCCGGCCTCCGAGACCGCCTCTAGGACGACGTCCGTGCCGCGGTCGACGTCGGCCTGCTGCAGGCCGGCACCCAGGGCCGCGCTGTCGAACAGTTCCGCAACGATGGCGGTGGCGGCCTCGCTGCGGCCGTTCAGGCGGCGGGCGCGTGCCTCGCCCGCGCGGGTTGCGGCCTCGATCATCGCGAAGATGCCGGCGAGCACCGTCTTGCGCGGGGTCGTCGCGGGCATGGAGCGCCGGTCGGCGGCCGGCGGCGGCACCGCGTCGCCGCGGGTCAGGACGAGGCGGGGGACAGGCCGTCCGGCGACCCGCGCGGCGATCGCGGCCTCGGTCGCCGCCAGGCGCTCCGCGTGGAGATCGACGACGACGACGTGGGGAAGGCCCGGCGGCAGCACATCGCCCGCGCCCACGGTCCGGCAGTCCATGACGAGGGCGATGCCGCGCTCCAGCGCGGTCCGCTCGGTCGGCCGATCCGAGACAAGGAGGACGTACGGGTCTTGCTCGGGCCGAATGCGGGCGCCCTGTGCCACCGACAGCGCCCTCATGGTTCGCGCGATCAACGATTTGTTGACCGTACACCAAAATTCGTGAGTGAATTCTTATTCACCGCCCTATCGCGGCCACAGGTACGAAGCCGCACAGAGAACTTCGATCCGGGCGAAGGGGTAGCGGCCGTCCGGGTCGAGGAGCCGCGTCAGGCGGCCTCGGCGAGACCGCTCGCGGCGGACGTCTCGCGGCTCGGACGATGACCCTCGGCGATGGCGTCGAACCGGTCGGCCAGCTTGACCACGAACAGGGCCTGAACGGCCGCAAAGGCAACGAAGGCGGCGATCATCGAGGTCAGCATATCGGGCTCCAAGGCGCCATATTGCACTGCAACGATGCCATCGTGCACTGCATTATGGTATACCGAGTACCACATTCCATGCATGCAGGGCATGCATGGGTCGCGACGCAAGGCCCTTTGGTTTCAGTCTAGGTAGTCGCCGTACGTGTCCACGTGCAGGGCGAGGCCGAGACCGTGCTCGCGCACGAGATGCTCGGCGCGCTCGGCCTCGCGGGCCTCTAGGGCCTTGATGATCGCCACGTGCTCGCGGATGGACTTCTCGGCCCGTTCGCCCTGGCGCAGGGCCTTGTTGCGGATGCCGCGAACGTGCATCAGCAGGTTGCTCGACAGGTCGGCGATGACGTCGCACTGGCCAAGCGAGATGATCTTTTGATGGAAGCGGATGTTGGCGTCGGAGTATTCGTCGATGTGCTCGGCCGGCTTGCCCTCGTAGAACTCGGGGAAGGACTCGCGCAGGGACTTGAGTTGGGCGTCGGTGGCCCGCTCGCAGGCTAGGCGGGCCGCCATGCTCTCCAGCGCCGCCCAGGCGTGGATCATCCCGACGATTTCCTGCTTGGTCTTCTTGATCACGAAGATGCCGCGCCGCGCCTCGGAACGGACGAAACCCTCCTGCTCCAGCACCGTCAGCGCCTCGCGCACGGGGGTGCGGCTCACCCCGAGGTCCTGGGACAGCTTGCGCTCGTCGAGGCGCACCTCGTCGGGGCGTCCGTAGATGTCCATGTTGGTGATGGCGGCCTTCAACGCCTCGTAGGCGAGGGTGCGCAGGCTCGAACTCGCGACGATCGGCTTGATGCTGAACGGGTCCGTATTCGTCATGATGTATCCAGATGCCGGCACGCCGCGCTGCGGCCGCCGACGGCTCCGCCCGATAGTCTTTGAGACCTAACCCAAAGCGTTTTGTCCGCATAGCCGCCCCGGCCGCGACGTACACAGGGGCAGGTCCATGCGTCGGCGATCGGCCGCGACAGCGTGTGGATATTTTGGTATCCCAAATACCACCTGTCAAACATCCCCCTCGTGTTCCGCGTATGCCGCTTGCACCAGCGACGCGGCCCGTACGGTTTACGATCCGTCACGTGGGGGACGGCCTTGCGGCAGGGGCGCCGGAGCGGGATAGCGGGCGGGCGTACGAGGATTTTCCATGCCTGCCGAAGACGACCGCCAAGACGACCACCGAGCCCGGCAATCCGTCGTCGAGGCGGCCCGCAGCTTGTCCGGCCTCGGGCTCAACCAAGGAACCTCCGGCAACGTCTCTCTGCGCTGGAAGGACGGCCTGCTGATCACCCCCTCGGGCATGCCCTACGAGCGGATGCGGGCCGAGGACATCGTCTTCATGGGGCTGGACGGGCGCTTCGAGCACCGACTGAAGCCCTCCTCGGAATGGCGCTTCCACCGGGACATCCTGGCAAACCGCAGCGAGGTCGGCGCCGTTGTCCACGCCCATCCGGTCTATTGCACAGCCTTCGCCATGTGCGGCCGCGAGATTCCAGCGGTGCATTACATGATCGCCGCGGCCGGCGGACCCACAGTGCGTTGCGCACCTTACGCCCCCTACGGCACCCCGGAACTCTCGAGCCTGGCGCTGGCGGCGCTGGAGGACAGGGCCTGCTGCCTGCTCGCCAACCACGGCATGATCAGTACCGGCGAGAGCCTGGAAAAGGCCCTCTGGCTCGCCGGGGAACTGGAGACCCTGTGCCGGCAATACGCCGTGGCGCTCCAGGTCGGCGCGCCGGTGGTATTGCCGGATGACGAGATCGCCCGGATCGTCGAGCGCTTCAAGAATTACGGCCTGAACGCCAAGCCGGGCCCGGACAACGCGTCCTGAAGCGGGCGGGCAATCAGTCGCCGAGGATGGTCCCGACGCCCAGCGCGCCGGACCGGGCGAACTCGACGGCCGAGACCTTCTTGCCCCCCTCCGGCTTCAGCTTGAAGACCTCGATCTGGCCGCCCTGCACGGTGATGCGGATCGACTCGTCGCCGACCGCCGCCACCTCGCCGACCTTGCCCTTCACCTCTCCGAGCGTGCGCACGGGGTGCAGGCGCGCGTCGAAGATCTGGAGCTTCTGACCCCCGAGCGTCGTCCAGGCGCCCGGCGCAGGGTTGGCGGCGCGGATCAGGTTATAGATCTGGTCGGCATGGGCGGACCAGTTGATCGTGGCCTCCCGCGCCCGGAACCAGCTTTCGTAGCTCGCCGCGTCCTCGTCCTGGTCGATCTCGACGTGGCGGTTGGCGACCACGAGGTCGGCCGCCTCCAGCATCGCCTGGACGCCGAGGGGAAACAGCCGGTCGAAGTAGACGTCGCCCAGGGTGTCGTCGGGTCCGATCGCGCAGATCTTCTGGAGCAGCACCGGCCCCTCGTCGAGGCCGTCCGTCGGGCGGAAGATCGAAAGCCCCGTCTCCGTGTCGCCCTTGGCGATCGGCCAGTTGATCGAGGACGGGCCGCGATAGCGCGGCAAGAGGGATGGATGGTACTGGATGGTGCCGTGCTTCGGGATGGTCACGAAGCTCTGCGGCGCGAACTGCAGCACGTAGGCCATGATGCCGATGTCGGCCTGAAGGCCGTGCATGGCCGCCTCGGCCTCCGGGTTCTTCAGGCTCGGGAACTGGAAGACCGGGAGGCCGCGCGCTTCGGCTGCCGTCTTGAGTACGTCGGGCTTGGCGCCCGCCTTCTCGGGGGCACAGAAAACCCCAGCCACCGTGTCGCCGCGCTTCAGGAACGCCTCCAGCACGGCCTTCCCAAAATCCTGCTGACCGATGAAGGCGATGCGCATGGGAGCCTCTTCTCGCTTCCCCGACGCCGCGCGGGACGGGGCGAGGATGGAGTGATCGTAGTCCGCGGCGGAAGCGGCACTACCCCCACCTCCGGCGCCTCCCCGCAAGGGGGAGGCCTCCGGAATGCGTTACTCGGCCGCGATCTTCTGCACCGTGCCGATGGCGCCCGAGCCGGAGATCTCGGCGATCTCGTCCTCGGTGTAGCGCAGCACGTCGCGCAGGATCTCGTCGGTGTGCTCGCCGAGCAGCGGCGAGCGCGTCACTTCAGAGGGGCTCGCCGACAGCTTGATCGGGTTTCCGACCGTCAGGTACTTGCCGCGGGTGGGGTGGTCGACCTCGACGATGGTGCCGCTCTTGCGCAGCGACTCGTCGGCGGCGATCTCCTTCATCGACAAGATCGGCCCGCAGGGGATGTCGTAGGCGTTGAGGATGTCCATCGCCGCGAACTTGTCGTGCTTCATCGTCCAGGCTTCGATGCGGGTGAAGATCTCGTTGAGATGCGGCAGCCGCGCCTTGGGGGTCGCGTAGGCGGGATCGGTCTTCCAGCCGGGCTCGCCGATGATGTCGCAGATCGGCTCCCACACCGCGCCTTGCGTGATGAAGTAGAGGTAGGCGTTGGGGTCGTGCTCCCAGCCCTTGCACTTCAGGATGCGGCCGGGCTGGCCGCCGCCGGAATCGTTGCCGGCCCGCGGGGTCGCGTCGCCGAAGGGCACGCCTTCGCCGAACTGGCTGTATTCCTTGAGCGGGCCGTGATCGAGGCGCTGCTGGTCGCGCAGCTTCACCCGGCAGAGGTTCAGCACCCCGTCCTGCATGGCACAGTCGACCTTCTGGCCGAGCCCCGTCTGGGTGCGGTGGAAGAGGGCCGTGACGATGCCGAGCGCCAGATGCAGGCCGGTGCCCGAATCGCCGATCTGGGCGCCGGTGACCATCGGGATGCCGTCGCGGAAGCCTGTGGTGGAGGCGGAGCCGCCCGCGCATTGCGCGACGTTCTCGTAGACCTTGCAATCCTCGTAGCGGCCGGGACCGAAACCCTTGACCGAGGCCAGGATCATGCGCGGGTTGGCTTCCTGGATCTTTTCCCAGGTCAGCCCCATCCGGGCCAGGGCGCCTGGGGCGAAGTTCTCGACGAGCACGTCGCATTCCTTCACCAGCCGCCAGAGCACGTCCTTGCCCCTGGGGTTCTTCGAATCGAGGGTGATCGAGCGCTTGTTGTGGTTCAGCATCGTGAAATAAAGGCTGTCCACGTCGGGCACATCCTGGAGCTGGCCGCGGGTCGCATCGCCCGCGCCCGGCCGCTCGACCTTGATCACGTCCGCGCCGAACCATGCGAGCAGCTGCGTGCAGGTCGGGCCGGACTGGACGTGGGTGAAGTCCAGGATCTTTACGCCTTCGAGGGCCTTGCTCATGGGTCTGTCTCGAATCTGATGTCGGTTGGTCGGAGAGCCGGTGGTCGGGCTTCGCAGGAGCCACCGTTGCCGCAGGCCGTGGGAAGCGTCATGGGCGCGCGGCCGGCGGGCTGCCTGCGGAGCGCGAAAGGTCGAAACCGAATAAAGATCACTTGTACATGGTCTGGCTCCCGGTGCCAGAGGCGCGCTCAAGCCGATCAGGGCGGTCGTCCCGTCCCGCATCCGAACGTTCGGCCGGCCCGCTCTATTCCCCTCCCCCCTCACGGACTTCGTGCGGCCCCGGCCGCGAGCGGCAGGGCCACCGTCTCCTCGGCGAGGTAGCGGGCGCGCATCGGCTTGAGTACGAACATCGCCAGGGCGGCGGCGGTGACGTTCAGGCCGATGACGAGGGCGAAGACCGCATACCACCCGTAGGCCGCCGAGAGCAGGCTGGCGAAGGGCACCAGGAACGAGGCGGTGCCCTTGGCGGTGTAGAGCAGCCCCGCGTTGCTGGTGGCGAACTTCGAGCCGAAGGTGTCGCCGCAGGTGGCCGGGAACAGCGAGTAGATCTCGCCGAACACTCCGAAGTACAAAGCCGAGGCGAGGGCGAAGACGCTCGGTATGGTGCCGTAGGCGATCAGGAGCACCACGGCAAAGGCGGCGATGGAGAAGGCGATGAACATCGTGTTCTCCCGCCCGATGTTGTCCGAGACCCAGCCGAAGAACGGCCGGCCAAACCCGTCGAAGATCCGGTCGAGGGAGATCGCCAGGGTCAGGGTCGCCATCGTCAGCCCGAACATGCTGACCGGCACGTCGGCGACCTTGAAGTCGTGGGCAATCGGGGCAAGCTGGGCCGCGGCCATCAGGCCGCCCGAGGCGACCATCACGAAGATCGCGTACATCACCCAGAACACCGGGGTGCGCACGGCCTCCCGCGGGCTGCGGTCGACGCTCGTCTGGGGCAGGGCGAGGCGCTTGCGCTGCACCGGGGCGGTTTGGCCGGGCTTGCGCAGGAATACCGAGAGCACCACCACCGCCGCCCCCTGGATCAGGCCGAAGGTGAGGAAGGCACTCTGGTAGCCGCTCGTGGCGATCATCTTCGCGATCGGGATCACCGTGACCGCGGCGCCCGCCCCGAACCCGGCGGCGGTGGCTCCGGCAGCCAAACCGCGGCGATGCGGGAACCATTTGAGGGCGTTGCCGACACAGGTGCCGTAGACCGAGCCGGCCCCGATGCCGCCGACGATCGCGGCGAGGTAGAGCATCGCCAGCGATTCGGCGTAGGCGTCGAGCACCCAGGCCAGGGCGATCATGACGCCGCCGAAGGCGACCACGATGCGCGGCCCGTAGCGGTCCACGAACCACGCCTCGATCGGCACCAGCCAGGTCTCGGTGGCGACGAACAGGGTGAAGGCGAGCTGGATCGCGGCGCGGCCCCAGTGGTGGCGCGCGTCGATGGGATCGACGAACAGCGTCCAGCCGTATTGGAGGTTGGCGATCATGGCCATGCACAGCACGCCGAAGGCGAGCTGCCACCACTTGGCCGAGGGCGGGTCGCGCCGTTCCATCCCGGATGCCTTCTTGTCGGCCGACCTCTCGGGTCGTTGCGGCAACAATGGACCAGGATCGTTTGGCATGCAATATGCCAAACGAAGACACTCGTTGCGCCACCACGGGCGGTTTCCAGACGACTGAGCGCGAAAGATCGCCCAGCGGACGCTTCTACACCATACGAAGATGTGATTTGTCTCGTATTCGCAGGCGCGAAAGGATTGCTGCATCGCCTTATGTCCGAGCCGCGTTCTCGGAGTGCGGCACGATGCGGTGGAAAATCCCATGAACGTCCCGGCCGCGCTCGTAGTCCAGTCCGTCCCGTTCGCCGGCCTCGTCCTCGCGAGCGACAAGGCCAGGAGCGGCACGTTCGCGATCCTGTATTGCGCCGCCTTCGGCCTGCTGATGTCCTTGGTCCTGCTCAATGGCGACGACGGCAGCTTCAGCGCGATGCTCTCGGGGTTCGGCCAGATCGAGTGACCAGCGCCGAAAGCTTCCGCGACGGGGTGGACATGTCTGCACTCAACGACTGAAGCACTTGGCATTTCCGGATTCGCAGTTCATCCTCCCGGTCAAACGTCGCGTCGAACGCGGTGATGGAACGGAGGTACGCCCATGCTCGCCAGCAGCCGCCTGATCAAGTCGTCCTGGATCGCCGTCGAGGTCACCAAGGAGCGCGCCGAGCGCGTGCTGGTCGTCGAGACCTACATCGCCGTGAGCCCCCTGGAGCGTAACTACGAGGCCGGCCAGTACGAGAAGGTGCTCGGCTGCGTGCGCGGCGTTCTCGCCCGGCATCCGGAGATCGACCGGGCCTCGATCCTGAGCATGCACCGGGGCGCCGGCTGCACTGCCCTGTTCCGGGAAGAGGCGCACGAGGCCGCATGAGCCCGGCGGCGGGCGCCGCCGCCGACCGCCCCGCGCCGGAGCCACGGCCGCGCGGTCCCTGGAATCCCGGCATCGAATCGACCCTGCCCCGGGCCTTCCTGCCGCTGGCGACGGTGTTCCGTGCCGAGAACGTCTCCACGCCGTTCGCCGAAGCGCAGGAACTGCACGGCCTCTCCGGCCTGCCCGCGACCGAGGTCGTCGCCTTCCGCCCCGAGCGCCTCGTGGTGCACGAACTGCTGATCCGCGTGATGGCGGACCTGTCGGTGCCGGTCGGCGAGACCTACGGCGACCTCGGCGTGAATTTTCGCGGTATCGTCGCGCGCATCCTTTCCGCTTATGTCGCGCCGCGCCGCGCGGCGATCGCGCAGATTCACGCGGCGGTGCGTGCGGAGATGCGGGCAGGCATCGAGCGGGAACTCAGTGCCATCCTGTCGCAGATGCCGCCGCAGGCAGAGCCGCGCAGACGAGGCTGGCGCGACAGGCTCGGGTTCGGTGCACGCCCACCCGCACCGCCGCCCCCGCTCTCACTGGAAGAACGGGCGGAGAAACACCTCGCCGCCTGGTGCGCACGGGCGGCCGCCGCGGACGACCCGGCGGAGATCGCGGCGGCCACAGCCCTGAACAGCGTGGTCTCCGCCCTGGTCCGTCACCGCGGAGCCCTGATCCGCGACCCAGCGCTGATCGCGGGGCTGGCCACAACGCTCGCTGTGAACGCGGAGGGTGCCCGGCGGATCGGAGCACTGATCGAGCCCTGGTTCGAGGAGGCGGTGATCCGGGAAGGCTACACCCGCGTCGGCGTCCAGGCCGAGCCGATCGTGATGAACGTCAAGGGCGCGTCCGCCTCGGGCAAGAGCACGATGCGCCCTCTCCAGCGTGCGCTGGCCGCCCGGCTCGGCGTGTCCTGGTCGGATTTCGCGGTGATCACGCCGGACATCTGGCGCAAGTTCCTGCTCGACTACGACGCGATCGGGCCGGCCACGGGCTATGCCGGCACGCTAACGGGCCACGAACTCGAGATCGTGGACCGCAAGCTCGACCGACACATGGCCCGCAAGGGTCGGGAGGGGCGGATGTCGCACCTCCTGATCGACCGCTTCCGTTTCGACAGTTTTAACGCCGATTCCGGCACGCAGGACGGCAGCCAGTTGCTGACCCGCTTCGGCCACCGGGTCTTCCTGCTGTTCATGATCACGCCGCCGGAGGCCACCGTCGAGCGGGCCTGGCTGCGGGGCGAACAATTCGGCCGCTACAAGGCCGTGGACGACCTGCTGGCCCACAACGTCGAAGCCTTCACCGGCATGCCGACGCTGTTCTTCACCTGGGCCTCGAACGCCGGCAAGCAGGTCCATTACGAATTCCTGGACAACAGCGTGGCCCTGGGCGAGCGCCCGCGCACCGTCGCCTTCGGCACCAACGGCGACCTGACGATCCTCGACCTCACGGGCGTGCTCGACGTCGACCGCTTCCGCAAGATCGACGTCGAGGCGCAGGATGCCGCCGCGGTCTACCCGGACGCGGCAGCCCTCGCCCCGGAGCGAAACACCGACTTCCTGCGCCTCTGCGCTCGGCGGATGCGCGCGATCCGCTTCGCCGAAGGCGAGACCGGCCGGGTCTACGCCCGACACGAGGCCGGGCGCCTCGTCTGCACCGACCGCGCGGTGTTCGCACGCACCCTCGAGGCCCCCGATGCCCGCGCCGCCTTCGCCGCCCTCGGCGGCGCGCGGCCGGAGGCCGTGCCGGATGAGGAAGGCGGCCCAGCGCTGGTCCGCTCCGAGACGCAGACCCTCGGGGCCTGGGGCGGGGCGGCGGGGCCGGCCTTCGACACCTGAGCCGGACGGCGGTCCATCCCGCTCACGACAATCCGCCCAACGGACTGTGCGGCGGCGTTCTCAAGGAATTGCGAAGCGTTCAGTATCTTTCGGGGAATCTGGCGGCGTAGGCCAATTTTTAAGACGCGACTGCTAGAGAGCCCAGTTCGAGACCTCCCCGAGAAGGATCGGTCATGACGACGGTTTTCAAGCGCTTCGCCTCGGACGAGTCCGGCGCGACGGCCATCGAGTACGGCATGATTGCTGCACTCATCGCCGTCGTCATCATCGCCAGCCTGAAGATCATCGGCACCAAGCTGAACGCCAAGTTCTCGACGATCTCATCGCAGTTGAACTGAACCGCCGGGACCCGACCGGTTCGCAGGCAACGCAAGCCGGCGCGCAACGGCTCCGGTGGCTTGTAGGCGAGACGGTGCGTACCGCCGTGGGGGCCGGACCGGTCCCAGGCGGGGGCCACAAGCTCGCGTGCACACAACCGCTTGCGGCTGCTCGACGGCCGCGGTGCAGTCGCGCACGGCATTCACAGGCCGGGACATCTACGCGGGAGACAGATGTCACCGAACCCCGCGAGCCTGCGATGATCACCCTCGGCCTCCTGTTCTTCGCGAACTTCGTCCTTGCCGGCCTGTTCTCGATGATCGCCGTCGCCACGGACTGACGCGCCCGGCATCGCCGCGGCCATCGACCCACGACGGGCGCCGACGGGGCGATTGACGCTGGGGCCGCGGGATGATGTCTGCGCGGCCGACCGCGCCCCACTCCGGGTGCCTTCGAGAAGGAAGAAAAGCATGCCCGAGATCTGGTTCCGTACCGGCGAGGCGACGGTGCTCGCGGCCGAGGGGCAGTACACCGACGCGATGCCGGAGGTGCTCATCGGCTCGACGCGCGGCCCCGTGGGCCAGGCGTTCGCCGGGATGATGGGGCAGGTCCAGGGCCACACCCGCATGTTCGTGGTGCGCGATCTCAATCAGCTCGTGCGCCCGGCCACGATGATGACCACAAAGGCGACGATCCACACGGCGGAGTACGTCGAGCTTCTCGGCGGCGTGGTTCAGGCCGCCACGGGCGACGCCATCGTCGATTGCATCATCGAGGGCATCCTGCCGCGCGAGGGGTTGGAGGAACTCTGCATGATCATCATGATCTGGCTCGATCCGCGCTGCGCCGAGGACGCGAACCTCGATCATAAGGACCTCTACCGCACCAATTACGAGGCGACGAAGCTCGCCATCGGCCGCGCGCTCAAGGGCGAGCCGACCGTCGACGAGTTGATCGCCAACCGCAAGACGGTGAAGCACTATGCCCTGGAGGACGTGGTCGAGTACTGATCGGCGTCCTCGACCTGCCCGCTCCCGCCGATCCCCCGGTCCGGAGGTGCTGCGAAGCGGCCGCGACGGGGGCTTTCGGCCATCGCCGAGATCGCCGGAGCGCTCCCATCCTGAAGGGGCTTTCGCGGCGTCCGCCGGACGCAAGATCCCTCCGGATCGGATCGGGGTGCCACGTCGTTGTCCCCCCGCCTTGCGATGCCGGCCGTGCCGGAGGTGCATCCTCCCAGGATGACGGCCGTATCCCGCAGGGTTGGAGGGTCGCGATGTCGGGCGTCTTCTTTCTCTACTTCACCGCCTGCCTGTCGCATGCCCCCGATACCTGCGAGGGCCGCCGCCTGCCTCTGGATGTCGACACCCCCCGCGCCTGCCAGCGCGTGGCCCAGCCCCAGCTCGCCCGCTGGGTCGAGGCACATCCGGATTACCGCATCACCGGCTGGCGCTGCGGCGCACCCTTGCGCGATCCCGGCACGCGGATCTGAGGGCGTGCCCGGCAGGGCACACCGGGCCGGCAGCGGGGCGTAGAGCGGCCACGCGCCCAGGTTTCGCCGCAACGGCCGGTGATGCAGGCGCCTCCTTGAGCCCCTATCCGCGAAAAGCAGCACCGTGCCGAACGCCGAACGCCCTGCCCGCCTCCTTGCCGCCTGCGGCCTTCTCGCGCTCGGCCTGTCGGCCTGCGGCACGACGACGATCCTGACCGAGGCGGAGGGGCCGACCAGCCCCGTCATCCTGGATGAGACGGCCGCGGCAGCCGCGATCTCGCGCTACCGAGCCCAGCACGGGCTCGGACCCGTCACAGTGGATTCAAGGCTGGTGAAGGCGGCCTCCTTCCAGGCTGGGAACAACGCGCGCAACGGCCAGCTCAGTCACGAGGTCGGCGGCAGCTTCACGTCGCGCATGGCCTCGGCCGGGCTTTCGCGTGCCTGGTCGGCTGAGAACCTCAGCGCCGGCTCGGAGACCTTCGACCAGGTGCTGGCCCGCTGGAAGAACTCGCCCGAGCACAACCGCAACATGCTGATCCCGCAGATCCGCCGCATCGGCATCGCCCGCGTCGACGCGCCCGGCACCCGCTTCAAGCGGTTCTGGGCCCTGGTGATGGCGGGCGGCTGAGGCGCCGGTTCACTGCGCCCGGTTCGGCGCGACCACGTTGCCGGTGCCGCCGTCGCCGTTGTCGAGGCTGCTGCCGAAGGGATAGCCGGCATCCTCGCCGCAATAGAGCCGCCAGCCGCCGCGGGAATTGACGGTGATCGCCTCGGCCTGGAAGAAGCCGCCGCCGTGGAAGACGTTGCCGGTGATGACGTTGTCCGACGGGGTCTGGTGGCGCACGGTGCCGCCCTCTCCGCAGTTTCGGTAGAGCCACACGCCCCCCTGCCCCCCGAGTTCGAAGCGGTTGCCGACGATGCGGTTTCGGGCCGAGCCGTCCACGGCGATCGCCTCTCGGCCCGTCGCCACAGCGAACTCGTTGCCCTCGATCAGGTTCTCGGCGCTCTCGGCATCGAGGTAGAGGGCGGTGGATGTGGAGCGGCCGGAGAGCTTCGAATCCCGTAGCGTGAAGCGCGTCACCCCCGGTGCGAGGTAGAGGGGGATGTGCCCCGAGGCCGTGATGGTGGAATCGAGGATGCTCACCCCCGTGGGCGCCGCGGCCTGCGCCCGCTCGGTGTGACCGAGGCTGTGCGAGGATGCCTTGACCGCGACCCCCTGCCCGTTAACGCCCATGCCCCAGACCCGGACGTGGCCGAAGATGGCGCAGTTCCGGATTGTGATACCGGACGGCCGGTCCCAGCCCGACGGCCGCGCCAACGAGCGTATCTCGACGGTGAAGGCGTCTAGGCGCGGGGCAGCCTCCACCTGACCGATCGTGGCGCCGCGGCAGTCGATCTCGACGCCGGACGCCTGCGACCCTTCAAGAACGATGCGCCGGAGGACCCGGTCGCCGGGCTCGAGCCGCAGGCTGCAGGCGAGGCTCACGCTGTCCACGCCCGGTCCCGGCGGAGCGAGGAGGAGCGCACGGATTGCCGGATCGCAGGCTCTGGCGGCTGCGGGGACGACGATGGCCGGCGGGTCGAGGGCTGCGGGAAGGAACATCTCGCCCCCCTCGCCCGTGAGCGCGGCGATTTGAAGATCGGCTCGCAGCGTATCGCCGGCATGAGCCGCCACCCGTTCCGCTCACCGTCGATCGCGCCTAAACCGCCCTGATGCGCGAACTCGCTTCGCCTGCGCGAGGACCCGGCAAGGAATCCGGATTGGCCCGATCCGCCCCATCCGAGAACAGCCGCGCTGCCAAGGCCAAGGTCCGGCGACGCCGGTTCGGTGCCGGCCGCGGCAGCCTCGGCCTGCCGGGCTCCGACCTGACGCGCCTGCCCATCGCTCTCGATCCGCGCGGTGTCAGCCTCGTGGAGGGCGTGCGCGCCGGCATCGCCTTCGGCGTCGTCATCCTGATCAACGAGTGGGTGCAATGGGCGCCCCTCCTGTCGATGGCGCTGGCCGCCAACCTCGCCTGCTTCTGCGACACCGGCGGGCCGATCCGGGTGCGGCTGCGGGTGCTCACCACCTTCTCGCTGCTCGGCGGCCTGATCTGGGGCGGCTTCGGCCTGATCCAGCCGCTGGGGCCCCTCGCGGTCGTGGCCCCGGCCTGCGCCGTGATCTTCGCCTGCGCCTATGCCCGCGTCTGGAGCGTGCAGGCACAGGCGGCCGGCAACGTCCTCGTCGTTGTGCTCTGCATCGCGCTGGACCGGCCGCTCACGCCGATTCAGGCCGGCCTGACCGCGCTGATGTTCCTGGCCGGCGGCCTCTGGGCGACGCTGCTCGCACTCGGACTGTGGCGCTTGCACCCCTACCGCCCCGCCCACCGGGCCGTGGCGGAGGTCTGGCACGGCCTCGCGCGGCTGGCCGGCGATCTGGAAAAACTCGCCGCCTCGGCCGAGCCGAGTGCCGCCGCCTTCGACGGCCATGCCCGCGCCCATCGCCGTGGCGTGCGCGGCACGATCGAGACCGCCCGCGCCATGATCCTCGACCTCGCCCGTTCGCGCGAGCGGGTCTCCGACCGGACGGCCCAGGCCCTCCTGCGGCTCGAGACCGCCGAGCAGATCTTCTCCGGGCTGATCGCGGTGGCCGAATTGATCGAGAGCGCGCCCGACTCGCAGCGCCGGGCCGCGTCCAAGACCTTCCTGCGGCGCCTGCGGCCCCTGCTGGTGGCCATCGCCCGCGCCATCCGGGAGGATTCTGACCTCGACCTGACGCGGCTGGAGCAATCCATCGCGCGGGCGAACGAGGGGCTGGAGCCGGGCACGACCCTGCTTCGGCTGGCCGACCGGATCGTCGACCGGGTGCGAATCGGCGCCAAGCTCTCCACCCCGGAAGGCTACAGGCCCGGCGGGACCCTGACGGATGGGGCGAGCCTCGACTGGCGGACCCGGTTCGTCCAGCCGCTGCGCGAGAACTTCACCTTCGCCTCGGCCAACCTGCGCCATGCCGTGCGCGCGGCGAGCGTGGCCGCGCCCGCGCTCGCAGCCACTCTGGTCTGGTCAGGACCGTTCTCGCACTGGCTGGTGATCACCGTCGTGCTGGTGATGCAACCCTTCTACGCCGCCACCTGGCAGCGG
>NZ_BPRB01000086.1 GCF_022179685.1 Methylobacterium trifolii | reverse complement strand
TCGATCTGAGCCTTAGCATTGCCGGCCGCATAAGCCTCGACATTGCTCGCGGCGCCACGTTCTCCGATAAGGCCGCAGTAGTAGCTCGCCTTTCGAGGTACTATCACAGAAACTTGGCCGGCCTCCGCAGTTAATTCGCCGCGTATAGCGGCCGCAACCGACTGCGGTGTCAATTTGAAGTCCTGGGTTAGCGTCCCGATCTCATCTTCGGTGAGAGGGCCTTTCTCGATCTTCTCCCTCCAGGCCTCGATTACGCGAGGAGGAAGATTGGCGGCGGAAACTTCGTCTTCAAAGGAGCCCAGCCTTGTTTCTCGATCCTCGGCAAGCACAAAAAACGAAGGCATTTGTCGGCGCACTTCTCCGAGCATCAGAAAGAGCTTAGGCTTAACGCCCCGTTCGATCGAGAGTTCGACAGGTTCTCCCTCGATGGGCTTCACGATGATTGATGTATCCGGGCCGTCGAAAAGTTTTCGGATGGCCAAGAAGAGCTTAGAGCTTTGAAATGAAATCCCCAAACAATTGAGGGTGAGCACCGAGTCTAACGTTAGATAGTACTTCGAGCGGAAACTTTCGGAATGCGAGATGTCTTCTCGAATGGAATCAGGGAATAGCTTGAGGAGATCAAGGACTACAGCGCCGCGCAGGTTAGGCCCCTCGTCATCATCTTCTCCTCCGAGAGTACGGCCAATCTGTTGCTCGACAATCTCGCGGATCGAGGTGAGAAGCTCCGCGTACGATTCCGGCTGTTCTTCTTTGAAGCCTTCGAGGACGGCGCCTCCCAGCCAATTCCAGTACCTGGCTCGGGTTTCTTCGTCCGGCATTGGGAGGATCGAGAGCATCAACAGTTGCGCGCGGTATCGCTCAGTCACCGCGAGCCCCACCGCCGCGGACCGATGAGCCCAACCGCGCGCATCGAAAAGTTCAAGGAGCCACCTTGATTTTGCTTGTGCCGTCTCGTCTGGAACGGACTCCTGCCACTGGCTGCGCAACGCTATCGTTGCCTCTCTGGTAAGTGTATCGAGCCAGAGACCTTCATTCGGCAATTGAAGGGCGTCGGTCATTCTTGCCCGAACAATGCTTTCGCGGACTGCTCTAAGTTCCGCTGTTTCTTGGACGACAAAGTCCGTTACAGGGGCGGCAGTCAAGAGGGCTTCGAGTTCACCTGAGCGAAGCGGAACGAAGAGCAGTCCTGCTTGTCTGATTACCGATATGGCCTCGGTCAGTTCTGAGAGCGTGATGTCTCCACTCTCCGCCATCGTGGCAAAGAGATCAATTGAAGTCACTAGCGGATAGCCTTCGTGCGTCCCGAACGAATTCACAAACCGGTCGTCGACGATCAACGCGTCGATCTCTGGCCGGCCGGCAAGGAGCTGGCGGCTGGGATGCAGATCGAAATTGTCTTCATCATCGCCTGACAGCAGCAATCGACCGAGTTTTACCTTTCCGGATGCGATCTCGTCGCGTAGCGCAACTTGTAAGCTTTCAACCAGAGTCCGAGCGTCATCCGCCGAAGCATCGTAGCTCACCAATTCGTTAGCGCGCTCGACTTCCGAGGAGGTAACAAAGACTTTGAACCCGGCCATTGGCAGACGGGACAGCATGCCCAGATGCTGAAAGAATGATAGGGCGACGTCGTCTAGATAGAGCGTTGCGCCCGACTGCACGACCGGGCTGTGAGGCCATGCTTGTTCGTGAAGGCGTAGATATGCGTTTGCGTTGGCACTCTCAACATCGGAAAGATGTCCGCCGCGCTTAAGCGCCGCAAGCACATCGCCCACGCCGGCAAAGAACGTTTCGTACCCGGAGATGTCCGCAGTCTGCTCAAGGAGTGAGCCGGGTTTGGGAAGCGGCGCAGGGCGCACGACGATTTTTGGCGACTTATCCTGCTCATCGAGCGTCTCGGCAGCAACGAGATATTGAGCTATGTCGCTCCCGACGCGTAGCTCCAGCTCCTGCGGGGGCACCGCGCCCTCAAATCGGTGCACTCGATCCGCATCGATAAGCTGCTTTACCTCCCGCGCTCTTCGCACTTGGCTTGGTTGGTGGAACGCGAGTTTATCGCGCTCTTCGAAGAGCCAGCTGAGTGTTGTTTGGGCGATCGTGACACTGTCCGCCCAAGCCAGAAACTGTCGAAGTTTACCCGTTAGGCTTAGCGTAAGTAGGCTTGTGAGATCGATCGCGACACGTTTACCCACATCCGAGCGAATAGGCTTTGTGCCGTTGAAGGCGAAGATTGGAGAGCGTCTCCGGGGGTCCGCTTGGCCTAGATTGCGCAGCGCCGGACGCAAGAACACATCGAGTAGAGTACGGCGAGCGACCTTGGCGGCAGCAAAGAGAGGAGCTTCTCCGCGAACGACGAGGTCCCAAGTCCTATTCATCTGGTCGTCCCAATCGGGCTGCAGGCTCAAAAGCTCCCGAATATCCATCCGCTGCACCGGCCCATCTTCGCCTGACGCCGAGATCGCTCCTTGAAGCCAACCGTGAATTTTTTCTTCGTTTTCCCAGCCTGCCGACGCCGCTGTGGAATAAGATGCAGATAAGATTTTGGCATCGCCGTCCGCTTTCCTTGCAGCCTCGCGGACCAATTCTTGCGATCGTGGCGTGGCACCAATCCGTTGAGCCAGGACGCCAGCGCGTAGCAACTCTGTGGCGTCACGCTTCTCACGATTCTGCCATTCTGTTTCAACGAAGGTGTTCAACGAGCTCCAATCGCCGGACGCAATCGCGATGTTCATTGCAAGGTGACGATCTGTTTGAACGTCTCGCCCGACGCGGAGCTTTTCGAGGCAAGACTTAGAATCGCCCAACCTACCTAGGCGGTAGTAAGCCCACGCTAAGCTTGTGCTTACCCTCGTCGAAGCTTCCACAATCTCAGGATACGCCTCCCCCATCGCCGCTATCTTTTCATCGGCCTGAATTTCTTGTAGCGCAGATATATATGTCTCCGCGCTTGTAACGTCTTTGACCTCCCCGAAGAGAATGCCTGCAAACTCGGCAAGTTTTGTAAAATCCCTGGAGTGCTCTAACTCAGCCACGAGATTGAGAAGGGCGGGGATCGTTGGGTTTGCCCGATATGCCGTTTCTCGAAAAGCGGCCACATCGGCACCAGCCGCGCCTTCGATAAGACTGCGCAACGTCACAAGCGCGTTTGGCGGAATATCTTTGCTTTCCAAAATGGCAAGTTTGACACGAGCGTCTTCGGCTCGTCCCGCTTTAGCCAGAGACTCTATCTCGATCGACGTTAAGAAGTCCGGGTGATAGTATTCGAGAAGTTGCTCGCGGTGCCGGTCTATATAACCGGCAACGTCAGGGGCTTTTCGGCGCAAGGCTACTTCGAAGCGAGCCACAGCTGCGTGAAGCGATTTTTCACCCGTAAGAGCTGTCGCCCGCTCTATATCCTCTTCGACAGCCTGCAGGTTCAGAATGAGACTGAATGCAAATGCGAGCGGCACTCGACGAAGTCTAACTTTTTCGTCGGCCATGCTCCCCTGGAGCTCTTCGAGAGCCTTTACGGCTAGCGATGGATCACGCAATTTCAGCCACAGTGCTCTATCCGCTGCAATCGATGCGGCCTGCCTAGCGCCAAGCAGTTCGAATGCTGTTGCGGCTCTGTTATAGTAGCTGATCGCTTTCGTGCGATGTGCCATTGCCTCAGTGTCTTCGGCCAAGGGGAAATCGGCCAAATTGGGGGGCAACGGCGCTTGGAGTGCATCTCGGAGATGAGGGTGTACGGTCTGCTCTAGATGCGCCTGCCCGGAAAGTAATAGTAGCGCGGGTGTCGCCTCGAAATCTGTATCCCCGAGCGCATCGACGATTTTTAGCGCGGAGTTAAAGTCGCTCGTTGCGAGGTATATGCCGAGAGCTCGAAACTTGCCGTCGGGGTGAAGTCTGTCGAGCGATAGACCCGTTCTCTCCAGCCATCGGAGACCTTCTTCCGGCGAAAGGTTGTGGACGGCTATGATAAGCGTGGCCGCGAGAGACTCCCGTGTGTTGAGAGGCTCAAGGGTAGCCAGCGCCTTCGCGCGGTCTCCGCTCTGAGCAAACGCCTCGACAAACGCATCCGCAATCGTGGTCTCCGCGCTAGAGCCGAAAGCTTGGGCTTTGAACAGCGCGTACCGCGCCTTTTCGTGATCGATAGAGGCAAGAATACGTGCGCACCAGGCAAATATCGATTGACTGACGGCTGACGAAGCGGCGGCAAGTTCGCCAGTTTCGACGGCTGTCAGAAGCAAATTGCAGGCAGCTGTTGAATCAAACCCTGCTGCGAAGCGCACCTGTCGCAATTCGCTAAGTCGCCTTCCTGCAACATCGGTGATAACTCGGTTTTCAGTCGGAGCACCAGAGAGCGCTTGTGCGATCTCGCGCTGGCCCCACAATATAGCTTGCGTGTCGGCGCGTATATCGGTGTGCGTTTCCAGCAACCCTTTCGCGGCGGCTTTGAGAAGAAGCCCGTCCGCTGCGAGGGACGCTCGAAAGCTACCTCCGTCGAGGCGGCCTCTCTCTTTCATCGCATTTTGGCACTCGCGTTCGATCGCCTTGAAGGCACCTGGGGCTTGGTCAGGCAGTTCTAGCAGTGCTTTGAGTCTATTTTCGGCGAGTTCACGTTGTGGCCCACCGAAATCATAGTCGATCACGTGAATGAATCTGAGGACCGCATCGAGGTCGAGGTCCGCGGGCGCGCCGTGCGCATCGAAAGCGGAACGCATCAAAGCTTTAAAGGACACCAAAAGCTTTTGCTCAGCCTCAGCGAGCGTAGCGGTGGACTGCATCCTTACTGCGTTAAGCGCTTTTGGCAGGCCCACTTTGATGGGTCCGGATGTTTCGTGCCCGACCGCAAGAAGCATCGCGTCCTTGCCGCCGACGAGAGGGCGATCCCATCCTCTCTGGCCATTGCCGTCTTTGGTCAGAAGCCATAGACGCGCGAACTCATCGCAAGTTTTTCCCAATTCGCTCGTCAAAACGAAACGTCCCGTGAGCGAGTTTTTTGATTGAATAAAAACCCACCCACCGACTTCCGTTTCGATCACGAGATCATCGACCGGCACCTCGGTTTCAAAACAAATCGCGGTCGGCTTTGCAGCTCCCAAGCCGAGCCGCTTATCCAGCGCAACAGCGGCCAAAAGCCTTACCGCAATCGAAGCGGCAATCGAAGCTTGCATGGTGACGCCGCCAGCGGTTGCGTTCCCGCCGCCCTTTGCCAGCAAACTTTTGCTTTCGGATGCCTTCTTGGCCATCGTCTACTCGTTTAGAGCGAGACCGACGCATTGTTGCCGCCCCGTCGTAAGTATGAACATAAAGCGAACATAGGCCCGGCAGGCCTCGTGGTCCACTTGCGTATTGATTATCGAATTCAAAATTGGTGACCTCTCTTGTTCGCGCTTTTTTCTTGCAGTATCAGCAATATGTCCCTCACGCGAACATCCCTCAACCTTCCACTCATCTCTGCTCGCTCCCAAAATTCCGGACTGTTGACGCAAAAGAAGCCGCAATCCCGGCTATCGAGCAGCGATCTTTCGCCACCCGTAGCCTCTCGAATGTCCTCGACTTGGAGAAGCGGGCGCGCTTGCTCAACAAGGTTGTCGCCTGAGCCATTCACCTGATTCGAGTTCACATTAAACCCCCGCACCATCACCGAGGTGCGTCCCGAGCGATGCTCGATTTCCCGCAGCGTTTCACCATCGGGCAACCCGCGATAGAGGGTATGCGCGACTGCCTTCTTCCAAATCCGCGCCATCTCGCGCCCATAGCGTGTTTCGATCTGCGCCGCCGCATTCTGGAACACGCCAAGGAAGTTGATCCCGCCCTCGCGGTACAGCGTCAATATCTCATAAAAATTCGAGACATAGAGCTGGCCCCATTCCTCTCCGACAATGAGGGCGCGCAGCGGACCGCTGGCATCGGCAAAACGCTCCACGATAGCCGCTGTCATCGCGCCGACGAAGGTCCGGCTCGTATGGCTGCGCGCCGATCCCATGATGAATAGCGCCGTCCGCTCACGCTTCATGTCAGCAGGATCAAACGAATTGCGCTCCGTCGTCATGCGCGCCGCCGTGCCTGGCTGGAAGCCCTGCAGCCGCTCGACGAGGAGGGAGGCGTAGGCGTTCCACTGGTCTGGCGAGACGGTCAGGTTCGCGACGAGCGTGCACATCCCGGCCTCGTCTTGCATGCGCCGGTCAGCGGCCCAGAGGAGGAGGTCGTCTGCGATCTCCCTCGGTCCACGCCCGAAGAAGTCCCACAGGCCGCCCGGCGTGCAGGGCCACCGCACGGATGGATAGAGCGCCGTGATCTTATTGTAGAGCGCGATGAAGGTGCGCACCCCCTGGCCGACCCAGCTATTGACCGCCTCCGGCTTCACCGGGACGAGGAAGGAGGCGGCGTCATAGGCCGCTTCGCCGACGATCCCGCGAAGGCGCGGGTTTCGCGCCGTCTCGATGACGCGCGTGTTGATGTTGTAGCTCTCGGATGGGTAGCCGTGAATCCCTCCAGAGTTGAGGAACCTCACCCGGTAGTCCTGACGCTCCAGCGTCTTCCATGACGCCCAGGCCAGCTCGCCGTTTTTCGGGTCCGTGATGATCTTTGTAAAATGGGCCGTCCGGGGCGAAACGAGATTTGGCCCAATGAAGCGGGTGAACTTGCCCTTTCCCGCCTGCGCATCGATCGCAACCGGCTCGGTGCCGTCATAGACGAGGGGCCAGCCGTTCAGAAAGCCGAGCTCGATGCCGCGCCGGAGGTGGCGGTAGGTGTGATGGCTTGGAACATCGCCCATCACAAAAGCCCCGACCGGCGCAAGGCGTCGAGGTCATTCAGCTTGGCATTGCCGAGCTGGCCGGACGGGTTCGCGTCGAGCATCGCCTGAAGGCGTTCTGCCGCCGCCCGTTCCGAGCGGGCGCGGGCGATCCTGGCTTCTTCGGCATCTTCCCAGGCAAGGCGCTGTGCCCGGTGCGACTTCACCAACCAGGCGAGTTGGTAGAGGCTGAGGAGGTTTCTAAAAAACATCGGGCTTCCCCCGTCCACGCAGCTCTTCCTCATCGTCCCAGGTGGCGAAGGTGAAGCACTGGCATTTGCGTTTTGGCGGCTCGGTCCTCGCCACATCGTGCGGCGTTAGGTCCGTCGCGTCATTGCGAGCCGGGCGCATCGCCTTATCAGGACCGGGCAGGGACGGGCGCTCGTCGTGCTCGATGACGAAACCTCCGCGCTCGGCTGCCGCGACCAGATTGCTCTCGATCATGCCGACGCCGAGCGAGCCGAGCGCGTAGCCTGCGGCGGCGAGGTGGGTCCACCAGGTGTGCGGCACGGGCACACCAAGAAAGCCCTCGCAGAAGAACGCAAAGGCCGGAAGGAGAATGCCTCCGGCCACGCCGCGCAGGAGGAAGGGGCGGCTTTCCTCCGGCCCCAGCGACAGGCGTCCGACGGTGACCCGGTCGTCCCAGGTCAGGATCGCTAATGCGGAGAGCGCGAAGGTCAGGAACAAGGCGATGAAGTATGCCGCCGTCACGGCCATCACGATGAGTCCGCCGACCCAGACCAAAACAAAATACCCGGAGACCAGGAGAAGGCCGACCGTCAGGAAATCACTTCCACCGCCATTCGACATGACACGGCTCCGCTTGCGTGAGGGGGCTATCGTTCGAGTTTGAGACCGAGGGAGATGGACTGACGCTGTTCCTGGCCCTGGCCGGAGGCGGCGTTCAGTCCCTTAGAGAACTTCAGGAAGCGCCCGATCTCGCGGCGCAGTTCGAGAAGGTCTTCCGCCTGCCGGGCGCGAAGCTCTTTGAAGGACGCCTGGAGCGGTGCGCGCTCGTCCCGTTGCCGGTCAATGAGCTGCTGCCGCTCGTCCGCCTGCCGCTTCCTGCTGGCGGCGGCCTCCGCCTCGTTTGCGGCGCGGACGTCCTGATAGCGCCCAGTGACACGGTGCCAGAGACCGGCCAGACCTTTCGGGACGCGCGCGGCGCGCGCCTTCGTCTCGCTGTCCCAGTCCCGGCGCTGGACCGCCTGCTGCTCGGTCCGCGCCGCGCGGTGCCGCTCCGTCATCGCCGCCTTTTTCTCACCGAGCTTTGCCGACTCCGCGCGGAAGCGCTCGCGCGATGCTTCGACATGGCTGCGCAGGGCGGGCGTCATCCGGGCGGCAAAGGTCGCCTTCGTCTCCTCGACGGAAGGGAGAGTGTCGCCATCGCCGAGGCGGTCGCGGACCTCTTTGGTCTTCTTGTTCAGGAGGCGCGGCAGCGCATGCACCTCGCCGTCGTGATCGAGGACGACGTGCGCGCGCCGGTCGCCTTTCGCCAGGAAGAAGCCGTGCTCTTCCAGAGCGCGCGAAAAGGCGGGCGTGCTGTCCGACGCCGTCCAGCAGGATTGCACGGCGGCTTTCAGCCAGCGCGGGTCCTGGCCCCGGCGCTTCGCCTGTTGCCATTCGGCAAGCGTGAAGTTGAGCGGGTCCTTCGCTCCGGCCCTGGCAAGGCCGCGCGGCATCTCCCAGCCGTGATCGAGATAGAGGTCGCGGGAAAGGCCCGACAGCTTGGTCTTGAAGAACGACATGGGCCGCGCCTTCATGGTCGCGGCGTCGATCCTGCTCCACACACAGTGCGCGTGTAGTCGACTTTCCTTCTCATGGAAGACAACCGCGCGAGGCTGGCCGTCAAGGCCGAGGCGCTTCTCGGCTTCGTCAATCGCGCGCTCGAACTCCGGCACGGTGACACGGGCATGGCCGGGCGGGTTGAGCGACAGCGAGAACAGGTACTGCTTGCACTTCGTCCCGAGGCTGATCGCCCGGACTTCCTCAAACGCGCCTTTCAGATCGTCCGAGGCGAACTCCCGCAGCTCGTGCAAGCGGACATGCTCGTTCTCATCGGTACGCATGAGATGAGCGGCAAGGTCCCCGCCGCCGCCGCGCTGGAACGCTTTGAGGATCATGGCTTGGCCTCCGGCTTCAGGCCGAGGGCGGCCAAGAGCAGACGGCGAATCTCGCGAAGGTCCGCGAGCGCGTTCTGGAGCTGCGCTTCAGTTTCCGGCGTCGCGGGCAGAGAGCCACTATTCGCGGCATGGGCGAGTTGGTTCAGGTTGCTGAAGACGCGCGACCGGCCTAGCAGCGCGACGAGCTGCGCCAGCACCCGGCGGTCCTCGATGGAAATTCCAGACCGGCGCATGCGGATCGGAAGCGAATCACCGAGGACTTTGGCCTTGATGTAAGCGCCGAGAGGCGCGCCTGCGGCCTCAGTAGCCAGGCGGGCACGCTCTTTCGGCGTCAGCCGCAGGCTGAATGGGGCATCCCGTTTTTTTCGCGGTCTTCTTACCGAGGCGGGAGTTTGGTAGGCTCCTGCTGCTTCAAACTCGCTGCTTATGGACATGGGGGCATCGGTCCCTCAAAAGAGGTCCGGTGCTCAAGGAACGCGTTCCAATCAGCCAGCGTTTCAAACAACTCGTTCGAACCATCGCTGGCTATGTGCGCCATTTTATCGTTGTGCCACGGCTTGGCCTGGACGTCCCATCCAATCATTGCCTTGAAAAGTCGTCGGGTCTGCAGCCGGTGATGGGAAGCGTTTTGGGTGTATCCCGTGCCGGCTCATGGCGTTTCGGGGCACGCAGGTCGCGCGCGGTCAGACAAAGAATCCCAGAACAATGTGCGAACTGCTCGGCATGAGCGCGAACGTGCCCACCGACATCCGCTTCTCCTTCGCGGCGCTCGCTCGCCGCGGAGGCGAGACCGGGCCGCACGCGGATGGCTGGGGCATCGGCTTCTACGACGGCCGGACCAGTCGCGCCTTTCACGAGCCCGAGCCCAGCGCCCGCTCCGAACTCGCCAAGTTCCTGCGCAACAATCCGATCAAGAGCCGCATCGTCATCGCGCATGTGCGCAAGGCCAACCGGGGGCGCGTCAGTCTGGAGAACACCCATCCGTTCTCGCGGGAGTTGTGGGGCCGGCGCTGGACGTTCGCCCATAACGGGCAGCTCAAGGGTGTGAAGCGGCTGCCGCTCGCCGGTTTCGCACCGGTCGGCTCGACCGACAGCGAGCATGCCTTCTGCTGGATGATGGGCCGGCTCCAGGCGCGCTTCCAGGCCCTGCCGAAGCCCTCCGCCCTCGACCGGGCCGTGGCCGACCTCTCGGCCGAATTGCACGCGCTCGGCGTTTTCAACATGCTGCTCTCGGACAGCCGCACCCTCTATGCCCATTGCGGCAAGCGGCTCTGCTACCTCACCCGCTGCGCCCCCTTCGGCACCGCGACCCTGATCGACGAGGATTGGCGCGTGGACTTCTCCCAGGAGACCACCGAGCAGGACGTCGTCACCGTCATCGCCACGCAGGCCCTGACCCGCGACGAGTGCTGGACCGACCTGGCGCGGGGCGACGTCCTGACCCTGCGCGACGGCGCCATCCGCCTATTGAAGCCGGGTGCCGCCGCGGCCGCTACCCGGCTGATCTCCCCGGCCGCCTGTTGACACCCGGCAGCCGGGCGGCCGGCCGCGTGCAAGGCCGTGCGCGATGCGCTACAACGCACCCAAACAGGTGCGATGCGGCGTCTGCCGCCCACGCTCCGCCTCACCGGACCCGGACCGCCGGTCGAGCCCCGACAAGCTGACGATTGCGACGAGCCATGACCCGCGACGACATCGAGACCGTCCTCACCCATCCGGAGGGCTGCGCATCGGACGCCCGTCCGAACCTCCCGCACACCATCCGCACCCATCTCGGCGACCACCTGCGTACGGTCTACGACCGCCTGGGCGAGGACGAGATGCCGGGCCGGTTCGCCGATCTGATCGAGAAGCTCGAGGCGGCCCTGCGCGCCCGCGGCGAGGCGATCGAGCCGGAGTTCCGCGACGGACTGCTCGCGGCGGTGCCTTCCTTGCGCGCCTTCGCCCTCTCGCTCACCTCGAACCCGGCCCGCTCGGACGACCTCGTGCAGGATACGCTCTTGAAGGGTTGGCAGCACCGTGCCCGCTTCCAGCCGGGCACGAACCTCAACGCTTGGTTGTTCACCATCCTTCGCAACATCTTCTACTCGGATCACCGCAAGCGTGTGCGCGAGGTCGAGGATCAGGACGGCTCCTACGCCGCCCGCCTTGCCACCGCCCCGCATCAGGGCGACCGCCTCGACGTGGAGGACCTCCAGAGCGCGCTGGCCAAGCTTCCGCCCGACCAGCGGGAGGCCCTGGTGCTCGTCGGTGCCGAGGGCGTCTCCTACGAGGAGGCGGCCGCGATCATGGGCTGCAAGGTCGGGACCGTGAAGAGCCGCGTCAGCCGCGCCCGCGGCCGTCTGGCCGAGCTTCTGGGATACGACGAGGAGGACCTCGGCTCCGACCGGTTCATCCAGTCGGCCATGCCGAAGGACGCCTGAGGCGGTCCGTCCCCCTGTCCGCCAAGCCGATACGGCTGCCTGCTACGACCAGTCGGATGTTCCTCTTCGCGGCGGAATCTGCGAACGGCCGAGCGTAGTGTGCCGATCGCGCATCGTGCCCACACAATAGGCAAGAGGAAAAAGCGGAATTTTTCGACGCATCCGTTTCCGGGGGTCGTGCGTTACCGGCCCGAGCTTCGCTGCGCTTGGCGCGGCGGACGATCAACCAACGGAGACTTTGCGCATGAATATGAAGACGCTTCTCGCTGCCTCGGCGCTCGCCCTTTCTCTGCCGCTCGCCGCCCAGGCGCAGGGCACGATCCGTGGGGCCGAACGCGGCGTCGAGGCCGGCACCGATGCGGCCGGCCCGATCGGCGGCATCGTCGGCGGCGCGGTCGGCGCTGCCACCGGCACGGTCGGCGGCATCCTCGGAATCGACATGGCGCCGCGCTTCCGCTCCTACGTCCGCGAGCGCAACGTGCGCTCCTACGATTACGACGGCCGCGTCGCGGTCGGCACGACGCTGCCGTCGGACGGTCTGAGCTACTACGACGTGCCGGACGAGTACCGCGTGCGTCCGGGCTACCGCTACACGGTCGTCAACGACCGGCCGGTCCTCGTCGACCGTGGCCATCGGATCGTCGAAGTGATCGACTGATCCTCGGCCATGCGGTTCGCGCCTCGTGCGGCGCGAGACTGAATCGGGCTCCGGAGCGATCTGCTCCGGGGCCTTTTCTCTGTCCCGACACGGGTGTGGTGATGAGCGGGGCGCCAAGTGCTTGCGCTCGTCACGCAACGCTTGCACGATCGGCCCGTTACCGTGTCGTGATTAGCGGCGAACCGGCTTGGTCGCGGTTTCTGCTCGGCTTCGCAACTTCACGCGGCGTCCAGGGCGTCGGCGATCCCCTGGCAGGAGTAGGCCCAATGCGCGACGACGACACGGCGGGCGAGGCGGTTCTGCCGGCGCCGGTGCGCGATCATCTCGGTCAGCAATTGCGCGGCGTCCTGACGACCGAGTCGGACAAGCCGCAATTCCTCGGCGACGATCCCGTGCCCGATGCCTTCGCTCCGCAACTCCGGAAGCTGGAGACGCGCCTGAAGACGCACGAGGAAGGCACGGGAGCCGTCGAGGACGCCCTCGACCGCATCCTCGACGCGTTGGGGGTAAACCCGGACGGCAAGGGCACGCAGCCTTAGCAGCCGGCCTGACCCGCCGACCGGCTCCGGAAGGGCGCGACGGCGAGAGCCTATGCCTTTGGCCGGGCCGCGAGGATGTCGCGGATCTCGCCCAGGATCTTCACCTCGGCCGGCACCTCCGCGACCGCCTCGGGCTTCTTGTCCTCCGCGTGCTGGAGCTTGTTCATCGCCCGGATGACCATGAACAGCACGAAGGCGACGATCATGAAGTTGAGCGCCACGGTGATAAACTGGCCGTAGCCGATCACCGCGCCTTGCTTCTTTGCCTCGGCATAGGCCATGCCCGTCTGCACCTTGGACGAAAGCGGGATGTAGTAGTTCGAGAAGTCGAGGCCGCCGGTGACGGCGCCGATCATCGGCATGAACACGTCCTGCACGGCCGAGGTGACGATCGCTCCGAAGGCCGCACCGATGATCACGCCGACCGCGAGGTCAACGACGTTGCCCCGAAGAGCGAACTTCTTGAATTCTTCCAGCATGCGGGCCTCTCCCTGCCCGGGACGACCGAGCAGGCGGACGCTACGGGAGCGGCGGCCGGACGCCAACGATCCTGCCCCGCCGTCCACCGCTGGTTGTGCGATGCCGGCCGATTCATACGAAATCCGATCGATCGCGTTTCGATGCGGATCTCGGCTTCGTTCAAGCGCCGCGAGGTCTCAGGGCTTCGGAAGGGACACGTCCGCCGGTTCGGCCGGGGTGGCCGACGCGGCTTTCGCGAGCCGCCGGTACTGGGCGGCGCCCACCGGGATGGTCAGGAGGTAGGCCACGCTGATCGTCACCAGCGCCTCGAAGGGGAAGCTGATGAGCAGGCCGAAGGCGGCCACGCCCGCCAGGAAGATCGGCAGCACCCAGGCCCGCGGCACGCGCTTGCCCATGGTCTTGCCGGAGAAGGTCGGCACCGTGGAGACGACGAGCAGCGCGACACAGAGCACGTAGACCAGGATCGCCGGTGCCGCCCACGCGTCGAACGTGAGGCCGAGGAAGTGGAGGTAGAGCGGAAGCATGCCGGTCAGAGCGCCGGCCGGCGCCGGCATGCCGACGAAGAAGTCCTTCTTCCATTCCGGCCGGTTCGGATCGTCGAGCATGGCGTTGAAGCGGGCGAGCCGCAGGGCCATGGCAATGGCGAAGATCAGCGCGACGATCCACCCGACCGACTTCAGGTGGAAGAGGGCGAAGCCGTAGAGGATCAGGGCCGGGGCGCAGCCGAAGTTGACGAAATCGGCCAGCGAATCGAGTTCCGCCCCGAAGCGCGAGGTGCCCTTGAGCAGGCGCGCCACCCGGCCGTCGATCCCGTCGAGGACGGCGGCCACGGTGATGGCGATCACCGCCGGCTCGAACTTGCCCTCGAAGGCCAGACGGATCGCGGTCAGCCCGAGGCAGAGCGCCATCAGGGTGATCATGTTGGGCGCGATCATCCGGAAGGGCACCGGGCCGAACCGGCGCGGCCGCGGCTCGTTGGCATCCGGCTCGAAGGGCGGGAAGAGTTCGTCCATGCGTGTCCTCGCCTCCGGTCAGATCCGCCGGAACTGCCGCTCGGGGCCGCCGGAGAGGTCGGCCAGCACGGTCTCGCCGGCAACGGCCTTCTGGCCCAGCCCGACGAGGACGCGCGTACCCTTCGGCAGGTAGACGTCCACGCGCGAGCCGAAGCGGATCAGGCCGAAGCGCTCGCCGACCTGCAGGGAATCGCCTGCGCTGACGAAGCCGACGATGCGGCGCGCCACGAGGCCGGCGATCTGGACCACGCCGATGCGCAGGGGGGCGCCCTTGTGGCTGGTCTCGATCACGAGGCCGTTGCGCTCGTTGTCCTCGGACGCCTTGTCGAGTTCCGCGTTGAGGAACAGGCCCGGCGTGTAGTGGATCTGGCCGATCGTGCCGGTCACCGGCACCCGGTTCACGTGGCAGTCGAACACGTTCATGAACACCGAGACCCGGGTCATCGGCTCGGCCGGCAGGTCGAGTTCAGGCGGGGGCAGCACGGTGGAGATCAGGTTCACCCGCCCGTCCGCCGGGGAGACCACCAGGCCGTCGGCCACGGGGGTGATCCGCTCCGGGTCCCGGAAGAAGTAGCAGACCCACAGGGTCAGGATCAGGAAGATCCAGCCGAAGAACTGCGAGAAGTAGCCGGCGAGCACCGTCAGGACGATGCCGATCAGGATGAAGGGATAGCCCTCCTTGTGGATCGGCACGAGCGTGCGGCGGATCGTATCGAGAAGATCGGACATGGCTCTCCGGCGGTGGGCTGGCGGTCGAGGGTCTCCTTCGAGCCCCTCGAACCGCGGCGCGACTCCTTCGGCCGGCACAGCGCCGGACGGAGCCTATATCGGAACTCTGCGGGCCGGATGGCAGCCGGCCGTCCGCACGTCAACCATCGCACCGATCGGGCACGGTCCGTCATACGAAATCCGCTTGATCGCCTCGCGATGCGGATTTCGCCTTCGCTCAAGTGCCGCGCGGGCTTGTTGATACCGCGTCCGCTTCGATCAAGCGGACGTGGCATCAGACGGTGAGACCGTCCGTTGCAAGGACGCTCATCCGCTTGCGAGGGGGAGGGGCCGTGCCCGCGCGACGAGCGGCTCGTAGGTCCGGAACGTGTCCCGCCCGGCGGCCTTGGCGGCGTAGAGGGCCGCATCCGCCCGGTTGAAGACCTCTTCCGGGGTGCAACCGCCGGCCATGGCGATGCCGACCGACGCCCCGATGGTGGCCGTCCGGCCGTCCCGTTCCACCACCTGGCGCAAGGCACCGACGACGCGCCCGGCCAGAGGCTCGATGTCGTCCCGGTCGAAATGGCCTCCGAGCAGCACGGCGAACTCGTCCCCGCCGACGCGTGCGACGAGGTCGGTCTCGCGGCAGATGCCGGCCAGGCGCCGGCCCGTCTCCTGCAGGCAGGCGTCGCCGGCGGCGTGGCCGAACGTGTCGTTGATCTGCTTGAACCCATCGAGGTCGATCAGCATCAGCGCGCCGGACGGCGCGCCCGCGCCGAGTTGCGCCAGCCGGTTCTGAAAACTGCTGCGGTTGGCCAGCCCGGTCATGGCGTCGTACTCCGCGAGGTAGCGCGTCCGGTCCGACAGGTTCTTCTCGTCCGTGATGTCCTGCTTCATCCCGAAGATGCGCACCGGTATGCCGTTCTCGCACTCGACCGTGGCGGTCAGCCGAATCCAGCGTCGCCGGCCCGTCGCGGTCGTGATCTCCGCGTCGAGTTCGAAGCCGCCGCGCTCGGCGATCGCCCGACTGCGGAGGGCGCTCAGAGTTTTCCGGGACTCGGCGGTGTAGCACGCCAGGGTCCGCTGCCGGTCGACGCGCGATCCCCGCGGGAACTCGAAGATGTCGTAGACCACGTCGGTCCAGTGCAGGGACTCGTCGGGCAGGGCGCATTCCCACACGCCGATCCGCGCTGCGGCGGACGCCCGTTCGAAGATCTTCCGGCTGTGGGCGAGGGCGGCGGCCTGTTCTCGGATCAGGGCCTCCTTCAGTTCCAGTTCGGTCCGCATCCGGGCGAGGGTGGCGGCATCCCGCTGCCGGGCGATCAGAGCGGCGGCGGTCCGCGCCATCCCGGCCAGACGCAGCGATTCGACGGCCGAGAGCAGGCGCGGCCGCGTGTCGAGCAGGCAGAGTATGCCGAAGGGCCGTCCGGGTTCGAGGTTCAGGGGGTGACTGGCGTAGAACCGGATGGTCGGCGCAACGGCCATATCGTCGGGTCGGATTTCGCCCGCCGTGTCGGGAAGCACGAGGATGCCGCCAACGGCGACCGCCTGCGTGCGGAACGTGGCCTCGCTCGCCGCGCTGAACCCGAAGCCGGCCGTCCGGCCCAGGTCGGTGTGCCCCAGGGGCCGGATCGATGCCGTGCGTACGCCGAAGGCCCGGCGTACGTCCTCAAGGAAATCGTCGAGGTCGTCCCGCGCCCGGTCGATGCCAGTGTCGGACGCGACGTCCGGTTCCGCGGATGTCGTCCGCAACCGAGGAGCAGGGGACAGGTCGGGAATCGGCTGCCCTCTTTTGTGCGATGTCAGACAAAGACTATGCCGATACGGTTAAGCTCCTGTCACGTTTTTCTTCGCGAGGCCGCGACGCGGCGCGGAGCGACTCTCCGAGGCTACCTCCCGAAACATGCCGGGAGGGCAGTCTCATGCGAGGCGTGAGGCCGGCACCCATCGCGAAAAAGCCTTGACCGGCCTTGCGGCGCGGGCGCATCTCCAGACCCGGATCAGTCGGCTGGGCGGCCGCTCCGGACGTTCACGTTCGGGGAGGAAAGTCCGGGCTCCATGGAGAGACGGTGCCGGATAACCTCCGGCGGGGGCGACCCCAGGGACAGTGCCACAGAGAGCAGACCGCCACGGACCCTTCGGGGCCGGGGTCAGGGTGAAAGGGTGCGGTAAGAGCGCACCGCGGACGCGGTAACGCGGACGGCACGGCAAACCCCACCGGGAGCAAGACCGAATAGGGGCGGCGCGCCTCCTCGATGAGGGGTGGCAGGCCCGCTCTCCAGGCCAGTCGCCCGGGTTGGTTGCTCGAGGCGGTCGGCAACGATCGTCCCAGAGGAATGGCTGCCACGTCCGGACGCCCGGCGCGTCCGGGCCCTACAGAACCCGGCTTACAGGCCGGCTGATCCGCTTTTTCCGGTCCCGCCGCGCCGCTCCGGGCAGTCATCCGGAATTGGCCGGCCGCAAGACCATTTGACCGGGGCCAGGTGTAGGCTAAGCCGGTTCGGTCAAACCCGCTCCGGGCGCGGAAGACGTTTTTCATCAAAGACTTGAGAATGGCGCCTTCGTTCCGGTGCCCATGAAATCTCTTCGAACACTTACACTCGGTTAACCTTGCTGGGGTCTGATCGAAGCGATCTCGATCCGCGCCGCTCGCGCGTTGACGATCCTCAGAGGCCCATGATACCCGGCATCCTCACGTTAACGGCACCGATCGGATCGCCGGACGCGTCCCGCGAAGGCGGCGGGCCGTCCCGCGTGCGCAATAGCGATCGCCGCGTCTCCGGGATCGCCCGTCACAGACCCGCCGCCACGCCGCGGCCGGCTTCAGGTCGCCATGAGCCGTATCGCGCCTCCCCGATCCGTCCGTCGTCCCGCAATGCGTCCGAGAGCGTCCGCGCTCGTCGCGAGTCCGTCATGAGGCGACCCGGCGTGCCGCCGACAGGTGCCCCCCACATCCCGGTTCTGCTGGACGAAGTCGTTACCGCCCTCGACCTCGGCGGCGCGCGCCTGGCTATCGACGGCACGTTCGGAGCCGGGGGCTACACGCGGGCGATGCTGGCCGCCGACCGGGATATCCGCGTCCTCGCCATAGACCGCGATCCGGATGCGATCTCGGCCGGCGCCCGACTCGTGGCGGAGTCGGACAACCGCCTGCGCCTGGTGGCGGGCTGCTTCGGCGATCTCGATGCCCTGGCCACCGAGGCCGGCGAGCCGCAGGTGAACCGCGTCGTCCTCGATATCGGTGTCTCCTCGATGCAGATCGACCAGGCGGAGCGCGGGTTCTCCTTCCGGCACGACGGGCCCCTCGACATGCGCATGGGCGGCGGCGGAATCAGCGCGGCCGACATCGTCAACGAGGCCGACGAGGCGGCGCTCGCCGACATTGTGTTCCATTACGGCGAGGAGCGCCGTTCGCGGGCGGTGGCCCGCAGCATCATCGAGGCGCGCCGCCGCGGCCCGATCGAGACCACGGGCCAACTCGCCGACCTCGTGGCGGGCGTGGTCCGTACCGAGCCCGGAAGCGGCATCCACCCGGCGACGCGCACGTTCCAGGGCCTGCGGATCGCCGTCAACGACGAGCTGGGCGAGCTGGTCCGTGCCCTCCACGCGGCCGAGCGCATCCTGCAGCCCGGCGGCCGGCTCGCGGTGGTGACGTTCCATTCCCTGGAAGACCGAATCGTCAAGCAGTTCTTCGCCGCCCGCAGTGGCCGCGCCGTGCAGAGCTCGCGCCATATGCCGACGGCTCTGCCGGGTGGCGAGCCTGCTCCGGCCAAGAGCTTCCGACCCGTGACCAAGGGGCCGGTGCTCCCGTCCGCGGCCGAGGCCGCGCGCAACCCCCGCGCCCGTTCGGCCAAGCTGCGGGCCGCGGAGCGCACGGATTCGCCTGTTCCCGAGCCGCTCGGCGCGATCGAAGCCCTGGCGCGCCTGCCGGACGCCCCCCGCGGAGGCCCACGCCGGTGATCCGTCTCCTCAACCTGCTCGCGGTGGTCGGCCTCGTCGCCTCGGCGATCTACGCCTACTCGATCAAGTACGACACGCTCTACCAGGGTGGTCAGGTCTCCAAGCTGAAGAGCGGCCTGCACAAGGAGCGGCAGGCCATCGCGGTTCTGCGCGCGGAGTGGCAGTTGCTGACCCGGCCGGACCGCCTCCAGGCGGCGGTGGAGAAGCACCTGGCCCTGGAGCCGATCGGCACTGTCCATCTCGGGCGGCTCGCCGACCTGCCGGCCCGGCCAGAGCGCGGGGACGAGATCGGACGCCTGCTCGCTGCCACGGCGACGCCGAAGGAGAAGACCTCCGGCCTCGCCGAGCCGCGCACCACCGGTTCGCTCACCCGCACCGTCTCGACCCGCACGTCCACCACGGCCTCGAGGTAGTCCCCGTGTCCGAACACGAAGCACAGACCCTCGACGGGCACGACCAGGGCGCCCAGGTGGAGCAGGGGGAGGGACCTGAGCCCGGGCCGGCGACAGGGCCGCAGTCCGAGGCCGCGCCGTTCCGGCACGCTATCGAGGCGGTCCAGCCGGTCGCGGAACCCAAGGCCCATCCGGTCGTCCGGCTGGTGCGTTCCATGTTCCGCCTCGCGATCGAGCGCTCGCACACCCGCGTGGCGCTCGTCGGCCTCGCCTTCCTGGGCGTGTTCGGTGCGATCAGCGTGCGGTTGCTGATGATGGCGATCTTCGGCGAGCCTCCGAGCCAGGAGCACCGGGTGGCGGCAGCCGCCACCACGGCGATCCGACCTGACATCGTGGACCGCAACGGCGAGATCCTGGCCACCGACATCCGCACCGTTTCGGTCTTCGCCGAGCCGAAGAACATCTACGACAAGGACGAGGCGGTAGAACTCCTCACAGCCGTGCTGCCGGAGATCAACGCCACCGAGTTGCGGGCCAAGCTCTCCACCAAGAAGGGCTTCGTCTGGGTCAAGCGCGAGCTGACACCCAAGCAGCAGGCGGAGGTGCATCGCCTCGGCATCCCCGGCATCGGCTTCCTGCCGGACCACAAGCGGGTCTACCCGAACGGTTTCGCGGCCGCGCACGTGCTCGGGGTGACAAACCTCGACAACGTCGGCATCGCCGGCATCGAAAAGTACATCGACAACCAGGGCAACAAGGCGCTCAACGAGTTCGGCCTCGTCGCCAAGCAGACCGACCTGAAGCCGGTCCAGCTCTCCATCGACCTGCGGGCCCAGTTCGCCGTGCGCGACGAACTCGCCAAGGGCATCGAGCACTTCAAGGCCAAGGCCGGTGCCTCGATGATCCTCGACGTCCAGACCGGCGAGGTGATCGCCCTGGTCTCGATGCCGGACTTCGATCCCAACAACCCGGTCGACGCCCTGTCGGACGATCGCATCAACCGCATGAACGTCGGCGTCTACGAGATGGGCTCGACCTTCAAGGCGATGACGCTCGCCATGGCCCTGGAATCGGGCAAGTACAACGTCAACTCGACCTTCGACACCCGCGGCGGCGTACTCAACTGGGGCCGCTCGAAGATCCACGAGTACCACGGCACCAACAGGCTCATCACCATGCCGGAGGTGTTCACGCACTCCTCCAACATCGGCTCGGCCAAGATGGCGCTGGGCGTGGGCGTGCCCGGCCACAAGGCCTTCCTGAAGAAGATGGGCCTTCTCGACCGGATGCGCACCGAGCTTCCGGAATCGGCGAGCCCGATCATCCCGCCGCGTTGGACCGAGATCAACACCATCACCATCGCCTTCGGCCACGGCCTGGCGGTCGCGCCGATCCAGGCCACTGCGGCGGTGGCGGCCATCGCCAACGGCGGCTTCCTGATGACGCCGACCTTCCTCAAGACGACCGTCGAGGACGCCCGCGCCAAGGCGACCCAGGTGCTGCGCCCCGAGACCAGCGAGGCCATGCGCTTCATCATGCGGCTCAACGCGGTCGAGGGCTCGGCCAAGAAGGCGTCGATCCCGTACTACTTCGTGGGCGGCAAAACCGGCACCGCCGAGAAGGTGATCGGTGGGCGCTACGTGAAGAACCGGCTGTTCACGACCTTCATGGCCGCGGCCCCCATGGACAAACCGAAATACCTCTTCGTCACCATCATGGACGAGCCGCAGGGTCTGCCGGAGAGCGGCGGCTACGCCACGGCCGCCTGGAACTCGGGCGTCGTCACCGGCAAGGTGATCGAGCGCGTCGCCCCGATCCTCGGCCTGCCGCCGCAGTTCGATCCGCCGGTCAAGCCCTTCCCGCTCATGGTCAAGCTCGGCGCCTACCACGCCGACAAGGTCAACGGCCCGTGACCGTGACCCTGGGCACGCTGTTTCCCGAGGCCGGGCCAGAGGTCTCCGGACTGACGGTCGCGGGCCTCACCGCCGACAGCCGCAGGGTGGTGCCGGGCGGCGTCTTCATCGCCGTGCCGGGCACGAAGGCCGACGGGCGGCTGTTCGCGGCCGGCGCCATCGCCGCCGGGGCCGGGGCCGTCGCGGGCGAGGGGGCCCGGCCCGCGGATATGCCCGCGGACGCCACCTGGATTTCCGTCCCGGACGCAAGGCGCGCCTTGGCGCTCGCTGCCGCTCGGCTCTCGGGCACACAGCCGGACACGGTCGTTGCCGTCACCGGCACCTCCGGCAAGAGCTCGGTCGCCGACTTCGTCCGGCAGATCCTGTCCAGGCTCGGACGCGAATCGGCCAGCCTCGGCACGGTCGGGATCGTGACGAACCGAGGCGCCGCCTACGGCTCCCTGACGACGCCCGATCCGGTGACGCTGCACGAGACCCTGGCGCGGCTTGCCGGCGACGGCATCACGGAACTGGCCATGGAAGCCTCCTCCCACGGTATCGAGCAGCGCCGCCTCGACGGCGTACGGTTGACGGCGGCCGGCTTCACCAACCTCGGACGCGATCACCTCGACTACCACGCCACGATCGAGGATTATCTCGCGGCCAAGCTCCGCCTGTTCACCACGCTGCTGCCGAAGGGCTGTCCGGCAGTCATCAACGCCGACGGCGCCTTTGCCGATCGGGTGATCGCCGTGGCCGAAGAGGCCGGTCACGAGGTCCGTACCACCGGCCGGGCCGGCTCCCATATCCGTCTCCTGGATGGGCGCACCGAGGGCTTTTCGCAGGTGCTGCGCCTCGACGGCCCCGGCGGCGACCGCACGGTGCGCCTGCCCCTTGTCGGCGGCTTTCAAGTGGAGAACGCCCTGCTCGCCGCCGGCCTCGTGCTGGCGACCCCGGTGGGCGCGGCCGACCCGGACGGCGTGTTTAAGGCCCTCGAACACCTCACCGGCGTGCCCGGCCGCATGGAGCGGATCGGGGAGGTCAACGGCGCCCTCTGCCTCGTCGACTACGCCCACAAGCCCGAGGCGCTGGAAGGCGTGCTGACGGCTTTGCGCCCCTTCGCCACCGGCCGCCTCGTGCTGGTGTTCGGCTGCGGCGGCGACCGCGACCGCGGCAAGCGACCGCTCATGGGCGCCATCGCCGCGCGGCTCGCCGACGCGGTCGTCGTCACCGACGACAACCCGAGGAGCGAGGACCCCGCCGCGATCCGTGCCGCGATCCTGTCCAATGCCCCCGAAGCCAAGGAGATCGGCGACCGGGCCGAGGCCATCCGCGCCGCCGTGCGGGGCCTGCGGCCCGGCGACGTGCTGGTCGTGGCCGGCAAGGGCCATGAAACCGGCCAGATCGTGGGGGATCGGGTGTTGCCGTTCTCGGATCACGAGGTTCTGCGCGCGGCGATCGCCGAGGTTCAGGGATGAACGCCGCTCGGGTGGACTGCTTCGCGCACGGGACCTCCCACTTCCGCAGAGAGCGGAAGGACGGTGCGCACGAACGAATCCGGTCGGAGGCCGCATGAGCCTGAATATCCTGCTTTGGACCCCGGAGGCCCTTGAGGCCGCGACCGGCGGTACGCTCGTGGGCGCATCCCGCGCCGTCACGGGCGCGTCGATCGACACACGCACGCTCCAGCCGGGCGACCTGTTCTTCGCGATCCGAGGCGAGGCGCGGGACGGGCACGACTTCGTCCGAGCGGCTCTCGACAAGGGTGCTGGCGCCGCCGTCGTGGCGGCGGACCACGCCGCCGAATTCGACGGCCCCGTGCTGTCGGTCCCGCAAGCCGCCGACGACCCGGTGCTCGACGCCATGCGAGCCCTCGGCCGGGCGGCCCGCGCCCGCACGCAGGCGTCGATCGTCGCCGTGACGGGCTCCGTCGGCAAGACCGGCACCAAGGAGGCCCTGCGCCACGTCCTGTCCGCGCAAGGGCCGACCCACGCCTCGATCGCCTCCTACAACAACCATTGGGGCGTGCCCCTGACGCTGGCGCGGATGCCGGAAGACACCCGCTTCGGCGTGTTCGAGATCGGCATGAACCACCCCGCCGAGATCGTGCCCCTGACCGCCCAGGTCCGGCCGGACGTGGCGCTCGTCACCACCGTCGAGCCGGTGCATATCGAGCACTTCGCCTCGCTCTCGGCCATCGCGGACGCCAAGGGCGAGATCTTCTCCGGCCTCGCCCCAGGAGGCGTCGCAGTGATCAACCGCGACAACCCGAGTTTTTCGCGCCTTCAGGCGCACGCGCTGGCCTCGCGGGCCGGGCGCATCGTCAGCTTCGGCGAGCACCCCGAGGCCGACGTGCGGGCCCTGCGCATCGTGCTGCGCCCCGACCTCTCGGTGGTCGACGCGGTGGTGATGGGCCAGCCCGTCACCTACCAGCTCGGCACGGCCGGGCGGCATACGGCCTTGAATTCCCTGGGCGTGATGGCCGTGATCCACGCGCTGGGCGCAGATCTTGCCCGCGCGGCCCTGTCGCTGGCCGGCCTCAGGCCACCCGTGGGCCGCGGAGAACGCACCGCGCTGCGCCTGCCGGACGGCGAGGTGTTTTTGGTGGATGAGAGCTACAACGCGAATCCGGCCTCCGTCCGCGCCGCGCTGAGCACCCTCAACGGGATAGAGACCGGCGCGCGCGGCCGCCGCATCGTCGTTCTCGGCGACATGCTCGAGCTCGGCAGCGCGAGCGAAGCCCACCACCGGGACCTTGCCGCCGCCGTCGAGGCGAACGGGGTCGACCTCGTCTTCACGGCGGGCGCGCTGATGCGCAACCTGTTCGAGGCCCTGCCCGTCTCGCGCCGGGGCGTGGCGGCGGCGACCGCGGCCGACCTCGTCGAGCCGATCCTCAAGACCCTGCGGCCGGGCGACGCCGTCATGGTCAAGGGCTCCAACAGCATCCGCATGGGCCGGATTGTCGAAGCCCTCAAAGCCCGCTACGCGACGCCGGCGCGGCGCGATTCGGCCGCCACCGCCGCATCGTGAGCGGTCCCGGCATCCCGCACGGGCCGGGGGCGCCCGCGCCCTCCGCCGCCATCCTCCTTTGAACAGAGCGGCCGAGCGTTCCGGATGCTGTATCTCCTGTCGGACCTGAGCGGCACGCTCTCGGCCCTCAACGTCTTCCGCTACATCACCTTCCGGACCGGGGGGGCGCTGTTCACGGCCGGCCTGTTCGTGTTCTGGTTCGGGCCGCTGATCATCTCCCTGCTGCGCCTGCGCCAGGGCAAGGGCCAGCCGATCCGCGAGGACGGCCCGCAGACCCACCTGCTGACCAAGCGCGGCACGCCGACCATGGGCGGGCTGATGATCCTGGCGGGTGCCATCGTCGCGATCCTGCTCTGGGCCAACCCGCGCAACCACTACGTCTGGATCACGCTGACCGTCACCCTGGGCTTCGGCGCGATCGGCTTCTACGACGACTACCTCAAGGTGACGAAGCAGTCACACAAGGGCTTTTCCGGCAAGTTCCGCCTGGCGCTCGAAGCCCTGATCGCGATCTCGGCCTGCACCATGATCGCCCTCTACTCGCCGGTCTCCCTCCAGAACCAGCTCGCCTTCCCCGTGTTCAAGGACGCGCTGCTGAACCTCGGCTGGTTCTACGTGCTGTTCGGCGGCTTCGTGATCGTGGGCGCCGGCAACGCGGTCAACATGACCGACGGCCTCGACGGGCTGGCCATCGTGCCCGTCATGATCGCCTGTGGCACCTTCGGCGTCATCGCCTACCTCGTCGGCAACTCGTTCACCGCGAGCTACCTCCAGGTGAACTACGTCCGCGACACCGGCGAACTCGCCGTGGTCTGCGGCGCGGTGATCGGGGCGGGTCTGGGCTTCCTCTGGTTCAACGCGCCGCCGGCCCAGATCTTCATGGGCGATACCGGTTCGCTCGCCCTCGGCGGCCTGCTCGGGGTCGTGGCGGTGGCGACCAAGCACGAGATCGTGCTCGCCATCGTCGGCGGCCTGTTCGTGCTGGAGATGATGTCGGTCATCATCCAGGTCGCCTCCTTCAAGCTCACCGGCAAGCGCGTCTTCCGCATGGCGCCGATCCACCACCACTTCGAGCAGAAGGGCTGGAAGGAGGCGCAGGTGGTCATCCGTTTCTGGATCATCGCCGTGATCCTGGCGCTGGCGGGCCTCGCGACGCTCAAGCTGCGCTAGAACCTTGCGGTTTTCCCGATTATGACATCGGATCGATCCCCCTCCTCACCCTCATCCTGAGGTGCCGGAACGAAGTGGAGGCCTCGAAGGAGCCCTCCAGATCGCATGGCGGGTCCTGGAGGGCTCCTTCGAGGCCGCTGGCGCGGCACCTCAGGATGAGGGGGAGGGAGGGACAGCGCCGGTCCAGCGGCTGGTACGACCTTGGAAGCGCCATGACCCCTGTCACGATCTTCAACGGCAAAAGGGTCGCCCTGTTCGGCCTCGGCGGCTCCGGCCTCGCCACCGCCCTGGCCCTCAAGGCCGGCGGTGCCGAGGTCGTGGCCAGCGACGACAACGCCGAGAGCATGGCGCGGGCGGCCGGCCAGGGCATCGCCACCGCGGACCTGCGAGAGGCCGACTGGTCGGGCTTCTCCGCCTTCGTCCTGAGCCCCGGCGTACCGCTGACCCACCCGGCCCCGCACTGGAGCGTCGGGCTGGCGCGCGCGGCCGGCGTCGAGATCGTCGGCGACATCGAACTGTTCTGCCGCGAGCGCCGGAGCATCGCGCCCGGTGCGCCGTTCGTGGCCATCACCGGCACCAACGGCAAGTCGACCACCACGGCGCTGGTCGCCCACATCCTGGCCCGGGCCGGCCGCGACGTGCAGATGGGCGGCAATATCGGCATCGCGATCCTGTCGCTGGAGCCGCCCTCGCACGACCGCGTCCACGTGATCGAGATGTCCTCGTTCCAGATCGACCTGACGCCCGGCCTCGACCCGAGCGTGGGCGTCCTCCTCAACGTCACCCCCGACCACCTCGACCGGCACGGGACGCTCGCCGAGTACGCCGCCATCAAGGAGCGGCTGATCCGGGGCTCCGACCTCGCCGTGGTCGGCATCGACGACGGCCCGAGCCGGGCCATCGCCGAGCGGCGCGGAGACCGGCTGGTGCGCATCCACGTTCCCCGCGATGCCGCCCTCACCGCCGACGCCCTGGTCGCGCGGGACGGCGCCGTGTTCGACGCGGACGGGACGCGCATCGTCGACGTCTCGGAGGTCGGGTCGCTGCGCGGGGCGCACAACTGGCAGAACGCGGCGGTGGCCGTCGCGGTGGCCCGCGCGCTCGGCATCTCCGACGCGGACCTCCAGGCGGGGCTTTCGTCCTTCCCCGGCCTGCCGCACCGGATGGAGGAGGTGCGCCGGCGCGGGCGCGTGCTCTTCGTCAACGATTCCAAGGCGACGAACGCCGATTCCACCGAGAAGGCGCTGACCGCCTTCCGCGACGTGCACTGGATTCTCGGCGGCAAGGCCAAGGAGGGCGGCATCTTCCCCCTGGTGCCGTATTTCGAGCGCGTCGCCCACGCCTACCTGATCGGCGCCGCCTCGGACAGTTTCGCCGCGACCCTGGAGGGCGCGGTGCCCTACACCCGCTGCGAGACCCTGGAGGTGGCGGTGCCGGCCGCCGCCGAGGGCGCCGCCGCCTCGGCCGCGGCCGAGCCCGTGGTGCTGCTCTCCCCGGCCTGCGCCTCCTACGACCAGTTCCGGAGCTTCGAGCAGCGCGGCGACCGTTTTCGGGACCTGGTCGCCGCGCTGCCTTAGCGCGTGCGGCCGACACGGGTTTCACGATCCGGTTCGCGAGGGCCCCGGCGCGGTGCCCTCCCCCTCTGCGCGCTGGCAGATGCACACATCGCGTTCAGGACGTACCCCGGCCTGGCCGCGGGCCTCTCCTACCCCCTTGTGGGGAGGAGCCGGAGGTGGGGGTGGTGCAGAAGGCACCGGAACGCCCGATCCTGAACCACCCCCACCCCCACCCCTCCCCACAAGGGGGAGGGGAGTCGCGTTCCGAAACAGAGACCTATCCGGCCACGGAGAGAGTGTGGATCTGCTAGCCTCTGTGGGCCACGCTCTCCCGCAGGGGGAGAAGAAAGAACCTGCGCCGGTTTCGCTCTACGCTGCGATCTATCGAACCCCCTGCACGCCGTAGTGGTAGGCTCGGGTGCCATTCAGCGCGCCAGAACCTGCGCGGCCGCCCGCGTCGTGCCGACCGCGTCCGAGACCTCGGAGACCGCCGAGGCGATCGCGCCGATGTTGTCGGAGACGGCCAGGACGGCTCCGGCCGCCTGCTGCATGTTGCGCGAGAGGTCCTGCGTCACCACGCTCTGCTCCTCCACCGCGGCGGCCGTGACGACGACATGGTCGCGCATCTCGCCGATCGAGCCGCGGATCGAGGCGAGCACCCCGACGACATCCTGGGACACGGCCTGGACGTTGCCGATCTCGCCGTTGATCCTGTCCGTCGCCTGGGCGGCCTGGGCGGCGAGCGCCTTGACCTCCTGAGCGACCACGGCGAAGCCGCGCCCGGCCTCGCCCGCGCGCGCCGCCTCGATGGTCGCGTTGAGCGCCAGCAGGTTGATCTGCCCGGCGATGGTCTGGATCAGGCCGACGATGCCGCTCATCGCGGCCGCCGCCTCCGTGAGCCGCCGCGTATGGGCGTCGGCGTCCCGCACGCAGTCGTAGACGTTGTCGGTGGCGGTCTTCGACTTCGTCATGCTCTGCGAGACCTCGACCACGGAGGCCGCCAGCTCCTCGGTCGCCGCGGCCATGGTCTGAACGCTCGAAGTGGCCGAGCCGAGGGCCTCCCGCGCGGTCCCGGAGGCTGCCGCGGAGCGCTCGACGGCCCGGTCGATCCCGCCGAAGTTCTGGTCGATCAGGCGGCGCAGGTCGCCCAGCAGGGCGACCTGCTCGGTGATGTCGGTGGCGAACTTCACCACCTTGTAGGGGCGGCCCGCCCGGTCCAGCATCGGGTTGTAGGAGGCCTGAATCCAGATCTCGCGGCCGCCCTTTCCGACGCGCCGGTACTGCGCCGCCTGGAACTCGCCGGCCCGCAGGCGCTCCCAGAACGCCTGATATGCGTCCGAACTGCGCTCGGTGGCCTCGACGAACATCTCGTGATGCCGGCCGGCGATCTCGGGCAGGGCGTAGCCGACCACCGAGAGGAAGTTGGCGTTGGCGGCCAGGATGCGTCCGCCGAGATCGAACTCGATCACGCCCTGGACGCGGTCGAGGGCCGCGAGCTTCGCAGCGGATTCCGAGGTCTTCCTTGAAGGAAACATGGTCGGCGGTCTCGTCACGTCGGCTCGCTGCCGTACACAACTGATAGTTGTATAAGGGTGGTTAAGACATCGTGACCGGACCGCCTCGCCCCGCCCCCATTGCGGCTACGCTCAGGGGCGCGAGCGCGATTGGCGCGGCTGAAAATCCCCCCGCCGTTCCCACAATCCGAACACCGAGCGCTGCTGGCGGTTGATCAGGACGCTTCCTCAGTGGAGCACGATCGGGTGGGGCCTGCGCCCCGGCTGCATCGGACTCTCGGCGTCGAGGAGCGACCCGGTCTGCTCCAGCTTCAAGGGCGGCCACGCGGTGCCGGCGGGCAGGGCGTCGACGCCCCCGGGGCGTGCGATCAGCCGCAGCCCTTCGCGGACGCGCTCCTCCCGGATGCGCGGGGGGCGCCAGCGCCACATCAGCAGGCGCGCCGGCCAGAGCATGGCCTTGAACAGGGTGAAGTTGACGTAGGCGAGGCGCCGCGAATCCGGGAAGGCGCCGGCCCGCTCGATCACGAGCACCGCGTTCTTCGGGAAACGATAGGCGCCCGCCACGAAGCGCAGGCCGACGTCGTTGGCCACGAGGCAGATCTCCGCGTTCCGCCCCGCGGTGCCGACGGTGACGCGTCCCGTCAGGCCGGCCTCGGGCGGGGTGCCGTCGAGGACGAAGACCGGCTCGCCGGTGGCCGGGTCCACGGTGTCGCGGAACCGTATGGCGTCCGAGCGCGTGGCGCCGGCGAGCAGGCGCGTCAGGCCCGCGCGGTTGGCCGCGAAGCCGTAGCCGGCCTTGACCGTGTCGGGCACGCCCTGGAGCAGGCGCGCGAGGGTCGTCTCGCGCACGCCCCCCTCGCGCAGGTGCGGTTCGAGGACGTAGGCGATCCCGCGCGCGCCCATCGCCGGTTCCGGCGTCGCCGGGCGGATCGGGCCGCCGCGCCCCGCACTCGCCAGGACGGCCGCGTCGCTGGTCAGGACGGCGTCGCGCAGGAGCACGACCACCAGGGTGGGATAGGGGTCGAGGAAGTCGTAGGGCCGCGTCAGGGCGGCGTCGGCGTTGACCCCCTCCTCGACGACGACGACCCGGCCGTAGCGCGAGAAGTCGTCGCTCGTGGGCAGGCTGCGGCGGGCCACGAAGGATTCGAAGGTCCGGGTGTCCTTGGCCCGGCCGAAGTACCTGTCGACCGCCGCCGTGGTGGCATGGGACCAGGTCTGCCGCACGCCGGCGGCCCCTTCCGCCAGGCGGCGGCCGCGTGGGTCGTGGAACACCACGTCCAGGCCGACCCGCATCGCGGCGACCGCGACGAGGGCGGCGGCGTCGTGGATCTCGTCCAGGGCCGAGCCGTCCTGCGGGTCGCCCGCGCCGTCGAACGCCTCCAGCATCCCGCGCAGCGCGATGCGGTTGGCCCGCGTGTCCGGCATCGCGAACCGGTACTGCCCCTCGAAGCCGTGCGACCCGATCCGCGCGACCGCGACCTCGCGGGCGCTCCCACTGAGGAAGATCTGCTTGACGACGGTCTGCGGCTCGGAAAAATCCGTGAGGGTGAAGGCGAGCCGGACCTCCTCGAAGCTGACCTTCTCGCGCAGCCGTTGCAGCATCAGGCCCACCCGCGGCATGTCGGTCCGGTGCATGTCGAACCCGATGATCAGCGCGAGCCGGTCGAGTTCCCGCTGGCGCGCCTTGGTCTTGGCGAGGAGTTCGTGCTCGAGGGCCGTCTCGGAGGCGATGAGGACGTCGTAGAGCTGGTCGTCGTCGCCCGGGCTCCCGAGCCGCAGGGTCTCGGCCAGGAGGCCCGCCCGGGTTCGCTCCAGGACCGTCTCGATCTCCGCCTGGACCGCCTGCGCCTGACCGTCCGGGCAGATCAGGAGGGCGATGCCGCCGGCGTCGAGCGCCGCCAGGATCATCGTGGAAAAGACCCGGTAATGGGTCGTGGTGACGGTCTCGGGGAAGACCAGCGTCGCGGAATCCCGCGCCTCGGCGGTGTAGAACGCCGCCATGGCCCCCGGGAGGCGCAGGCGGGCATCGGCCACCGCGGCCGGGGTGTCCCGCTCGCCGAGGCTGTCGGCCACCGTCGCGAGGACGGCCTCGACCCTGCCGTCCGGCCCCGCGTCCCGCGGCTCGGGCGCCGGAGGCGTCGCGGGGTCGGGGACGCGTTCGTTGGGTGCGAGGGAGACCGCGCCGTCCACGATGCCCGTCTCCAGCATCCCGTAGAGCCGTCTCACCCGCGCCGGGTCGGGGTCCGGCAGGGGCTGCGGCCGCGACGGCCTCGGCCCGTAATGGGCTCGGGCCGGGTGAAAGGCGCCCGTCAGTTCCGCCAGGAGGATGAAGGTCGCGGACCAGACGAACCGGGTGAACCCCTCCGGGAAGTCGCCGAGGAACATCATTCGGCCGCCCTTGACGGCCGCGCAGCCCGCGAGGGCGAGCCCGACCGCGACGAGGACCGTCAGGGTGAGGACGGACAGGAACCGGTTCGTCCAGACCTCCCGCGGCACCCGGGGCAGCGCCCCGAGGACCCGGCGCAGGCCGGGCATCCGGGCGAAGGGCGCGAGCGCCGCCACGACCGCGATGCGCCCGGCGACGTAGGCCCAGACGATCGCCAGGTTGCCGAGGAAGAAGGCGAGGCCGGCGGTCTGGCCGAAGGCCGATTCGATACGGTCGCGGACCTTGTCGCCGTCCTGCCCGAGGGCGTTCAGCGCCCGCGTCAGGAGGCCGACCGCGAGGTCGGCGGCCGACAGGGTGAGCGGCACGGCGGTCAGCAGGCCGGCGAAGGCGATCAGCCCGCAGCTCAAGCCGGCGGCCGGCGCGAGCACGGCCCGCGACTGCCCGAGGATGGCCGATGCCGAGGCCGTGAGCCCCGCGGCGAATAAGAAGACGGCCGGCCACGGCGTCCCGTCGAAGGACCCTCCGGCGATCACCGCACACAGGATCGTCGCGGCAAGCAGCATGGCGGCCGCCGCGAGGATGAGCAGGTCACGCGCGTGCCGTTCGAGGGGCGATCGGCCGGCCGTCGTCACGGGCGTGCTCCCTCCGCGTCCCGGCGGGGCGCCGGCACGGGTTCCGTCAGGCGCTGGAGGGCGATCACGCCCTCGTCCCCGAAGCGGTCGAGGAAGGTCGCGGAGCGGATCTCCAGGGGCGTGCCGCCGTCGAGGTTGTAATGGGCCGTGCCGGTGGGCGCGGGCGGCGCCTCCGCGCGCAGGAGGCGGCTCACCCAGCGCTCGCGCGGCACGCTCGCCAGCTCGGCGTCGAACTTGGCGCGCATGCTGCCTACGGGGTCGTCTCCGGGGATCGGTACGACGGGCCAGGCCAGGATCTGGGCCTGGATCCACTTCACCCGTTCGAGCTTGCCGCGGTCGCCGGCCAGCGCCCGCAGGCGGCGGCGCAGCAGCGCGTGGCGTCCGGCGGTCAGGTGGTTGGCGCGATAGCGCCGGACCGCGTCGAACAGTGTCCGGATGCTCTCGACCAGGGCGTCGTGCGCCGCTTCCATCTTTGACGCGGCCCGCACGTGCGCGGCCGTGGCGGACTTGAAGGCGAGGACGATCGCCACCGGCAGGGCGACGGCGAGGGCGCAGAGGAAGGCGGCGAAGGCAGGACTTCGCATGCCCGCCGCATCCGACAGGGTCTGCCAGGTCAGCAGCCCGACCTTGTGGAGGGGCAGGACGAGGGCCAGCACGGTCGCCGCCAGGACGGCGAGCGTCGGGAGCCACCGCATCAGGCCGCTCTCCGCCTCGCCGGCGACGCCGGTCGTGTGGGCGAAGGCCGCGAGTTCGGCGGCCACCGGGAGCGTGACGGCCCGGCCCTGCCGGTCGCCGCCGAGATCCAGCACGATCGGCCCGGCCAGGGCCGCGATGCGCGGGTCGGGCGGGCCGAAGCCGAACTCCGAGGCGCCCCTGTCCCCGAACGCACCGTCGTGCACGATCCTGCGGTCGTCCCGCTGGCCGCCGGCCAGCCTCTCGACGTCCTCGCCGATCTCCCGCTGCTTCACGTCGAGGTCGCGCAGGCCCAGGTCGGCATCGCGGAACAGCCCGGACTGGAGGGCCAGCACCCGGTCGGCGATGTCCCGATCGGCCTTCGCCTCCACGCCGCGCTGCCGGCGGGGCGCCATCGGGTCGAAGACGGCGTCCGGGTCCGCGCGTCCGCCCGCCAGGCCGCGACCCGTCCTGGCGGCCTCAGCCAGGGCCGCCTCGTCGACGACCCGGCGGGCCGAGTTCCGGATCGCGGCGAGCCTGGCTTCGGCGTGGCCGACGATCGCAGCGCGGCCCCCGGGCTTCCGGGTCGCGTGCCCGGCGAGCGCCCGGTTCGATCCGAAGGTCTCCTCCACCCAGCCGGTCGGCGCCGGGCGTCCCTCCTCCGCGATCGTCGCGCGGACCTTGGCGATCTCGTCCGCCGACTGCCGGACCGCCGCCTCGCGCCGGCCGTCGTGCTCGATCGCCAGGAGTTCCTCGATCATCGTCTGGACGATCGCCAGGCGGCGGTGGCCGTTGGTCGGGGTGGCGAGCAGGCTGCGCTCGACCGTCAGCCGCATGACCGCGACGGCTTTCTGCTTCGGGCCGAGGGAACCCTCGAACCAGGCCTCCACGTTCCTGGCCGCGGCCAGGGTCTCGACCAGGCGCAAGCCGGCGAAGGCGATCGCGTGCCGCTCGGCGTGGCGGGGTTCGCGCGCGGCCAGGAAGATCACGTTGTCCACGAGGTCCTCGCGCACCAGGGCGAAGGCGGCGCTCACCGCGTCCGCGTTCTCGTCGAGGTCGGAGGGCACCACGAGGATGCGCCGAAGGTAGAGGTTCCGGGTCGTGTCCGCGGATTGCCGGGAGGTCCTGCCCAGGGCGACGCCGGCCTTCTCCGCCCGGATCGCGGAAAGGATGTCGCGCGTCAGGGGGCCGGTCCCGGTGGCGTCCCCGCCGGCCAGCCGCGCGACGGTGGCCGGGTCGACGAGGAGGAGCGCCCAGGAGGCGTGGTCGGCGGCCTGCGCGGCCTGGGCTGCTAAGTCGAGGAGGTCGTCCCGGATCAGGACGGGGTTGCCCGCGCGGACCGGCGGCCAGAAACCCCAGACCTCGCGCACGTCGCCGACGCCGCCGGGCAGCCGGGACAGGTCGATCGCCGTGATCGGGCCCCGGCCCTCGGGCACGGACTTCGGCAGGATGCCCAGCACCATGGCGAGCACGATCGCCCGGTCGATCTCGTCGCTGACCTGCTTCTGCGAATGCGGGAAGATCTCGGGCAGGATGCCCGCCTTGTGCCAGTTGCGGTCGACGTGCGGGGTGATGCGCCCGCTCCCCCGGCCGAGGACGTTGGCCGGACTGCGCAAGGGGGCGACCTCGTCGAGATAGGCCTTGCGGTAGATGCCCATGGCCGCCCCGCGCGCGTGCTCGGAGCCGTCGCCGGGATGGAGCTTGCGCAGGTCCGACAGGTCGAGGTTGGCCCGCACGTGGGTGCAGAGGAGTTCGGTGCGCGCGTAGACCGCGTTCTCGTCCGGGTTCTCGCCGGCTTCCGACTTGAGGATGTCGAGCAGCCTGTCCTGGTCTCCGAACTCCTCCACGATTGCGGGGTGGATCGACCGCACCACCGCGCCGAGGCGGAACTCGACCACGTAGGCGCCGGCCGGGACGCGCTCCGACAGGGTCCCGGAGTCCGAGGCGGCGACGGTCTCGCCCGTCCGGCCGTCGAGGAGCCTGACGCGGGGCGACTGCTCCGCGTCCGGGAAGGTCTGCGCCCGTTCGACCGTGCCGCGCGCCGTGATCGTCCCGCGCGGTGCCGGCTCCGCCGGGATCGCCGCCGTCAGCGTCGCGAGGGCCTGCTCCACGTCGCGCGGCTCCGAGATCGCGAGCGCCGTGCCGCCGGTGCGCTCGGCCACGCACGCCATCCGGGTGAGGACCTCCCTGGGCAGCGCGACGCCGATGACGTGCGCGATCAGGGTCGGGTTGGCGCGCTTTGCGGCCGATGCGGCCTCGCACGGGGCGTCGCGGGCCTCCGCGCATTCCTCCTCGCCGTCCGTCACGATGACGGCAGGGCTGTGGCCGTCCAGCAGCCGGGCCGCGTCCTGGATGGAGGCGGCGAGGGGCGTGATGCCGGTCGGCGTCGGAGGCCCAAACCCTACGACGGTAGAGATCCCCGACGCGACCTGGATGAGAAACGCCGGATCGGCCGTCTCATCGGTCTGGTCAGGGATTTGGCTTTGATTCTTGCCCTGGTGCTTCTGACAACGCTCGCGGCGGTCTATAGCCGTTCCGCGCTCGCCTTCGTCGCCGCGCTCGGCGTGAATGTCGGCGGGTTGCTGTATGTGAGACGCAAATACCGCCTGGCGGATGGGGCACCGGCTCGCCCGTAACGCTAGAGTCGCGCGACGCGAAGTCCGCCTGCACCGAAGGACGACAGGCGGTCGCCCGTCAGCGCCTCAGTGTCTCCAGCGCCACCGGCGCCGCGTGCGGCCGAGTGGCGAGCAGGCCGTCGATCAGCGCCAGGACCTCGGCCCGGCCGCAATTGGCCGCCGGCTCGAAGGGCGTCCAGGTCTGGGTGAAGTCGAGGCGCTCGAACACGTCCCGGTAGCGGCGCAACTCGCCCACCGTCAGGGGCACGCCGCGCACGAAGGCCTTGTGGGCTGAGATCGTCGTGGCGCGGCGGAAATCCTGCGGGTCGAGTTCGAACTTCAGGGCGTCGCCGCAGAAGCAGATCTTGCGCTGCCGGTCGAGGAGCACCGCGTGGCCGTCGAAATGGCCGGCGGTGCGGTGCAGTTCCAGGCCAGGCAGGGGCTCCAGGAAATCGTCGTAGGGCCAGGAGACCTGAAGCGCCGCGCTCCAGGTGAAGTCGGCGGCCGGCAGGCAGAGTTCCGGATCGAACCGGTCCTGCAGCTGCACCAGGGCGCCGTAGGAATGCGGGTGCGAGGCGGAGAGGACCTTCATGCCCCCGAGCGTCTCGATCTGGTCGAGGGCCGCCTCGCTGAACACCGGGCAGCCCTCGAAGCCCATGTTTCCGGCGGGCGTCCGGATCAGGTAGGCGCTCGGGCCGATGCCGGAGACCGGCTCGTTCCAGAAGCGCCAGACCCCCGGTTCCAGTTCCTGCCAGTGGCAGGGGAAGCTGCCTTGCGCGTCGCGCGTGCTGCGGAAGCGCCAGCCGTCCTGCGGCACCACGTGGCGGGCATCGAGGCACATCGGGCAGGAGGCCGGCGTCTCGAAGTGGCGCTGCCAGAACCCGCAATTGTCGCAGGTGTAGGCCGGAAGGTTCAGCGCGCCGGCAAAAGGCAGGTAACCGGGCACGAGCGTTCTCTTTTTTGGATGTTCGGTCGAGGCGATCCCTATCAGACCCGCCGTCTGAACGCAGCCCGATCCGGCCGGGGTTTGCCCCCGCGCAGGGTCAGCCGTGGGCGGGCGCCCCGTGGCCGGGCGTGCCCGGCTCCGGAGCCCCGCCCCGCCGGTCCTTGCCGCGCTTCCTGTCCAGCCAGAGCACGAAGCGGCGGATCACCACATAGAACACCGGCGTCAGGAACAGGCCGAACACGGTCGCGCCGATCATGCCGAAGAACACCGCGGTGCCCAGCGCCTGCCGCATCTCGGCGCCGGGGCCGGTGGCGATCACCAGGGGCAGCGTGCCGAGGATGAAGGCGAAGGCCGTCATCAGGATCGGGCGCAGGCGCAGGCGACAGGCGTCGACGGCGGCCTTGACCGGCCCCTTGTGCTCCGCCTCCTCGATGTCGTGGGCGAATTCCACGATCAGGATCGCGTTCTTGGCCGCCAGGCCGATCAGCACGATCAGGCCGATCTGGGTCAGGATGTTGTTGTCCTGTCCCCTGAGCTGCACCCCGAACAGGGCGGCCAGCACCCCCGTCGGCACCACCAGCAGGATCGCCATCGGCAGCGCCCAGGACTCGTACTGCGCTGCCAGGACCAGGAAGACGAGGAGCACGCCGAGCGCGAAGACCGGCCCGGCCGTCCCGCCCGCCGCCTTCTGCTGGTAGGCGATCTCTGTCCAGTCGTAGGCGAAGCCGTCGGGCAGCGTCTTCTTGGCGAGTTCCTCCATCGCGGTCAGGGCCTGGCCCGTCGAGATGCCGGGCTTGGCCACGCCCTGCACCGGCACCGAGTAGAACAGGTTGAAGCGCTGCACGATCTGCGGCCCGGTCACGTCCCGGACGCTGGCGAGCGTGCCCATCGGCACCAGGGCGCCGGTGGCCGAGCGGACCTTGATCTGGGAGATGTCCTGGATCGAGGTGCGGTAGGCGGCGTCGCCCTGGAGGCGGACCTGGTAGATGCGCCCCAACGTGTTGAAATCGTTGACGTAGGTGCCGCCGAGTTCCGCCTGGAGGGAGGCGAAGACGTTGGCCAGCGGCACGTTCAGCATCCGCGCCATGGTGCGGTCGATGTCGAGGTAGAGCTGCGGCGTGTCGTTGCCGAATGTGGTGAAGACGCGCTGCACGTCCGGGCTCTGGTTGGCCTGCGCGAGCAGTTCGCCGGTCGCGGCGAGCAGCGGTCCGGTCGAGGAGGATTGCCGGCTCTCGACCTGCATCTTGAAGCCGCCGCCGCTGCCCAGGCCGCGCACGGGCGGGGGCGGGATGACGATGACGCGCGCCTCCTGGATGTCGGCCGTGGCCTTGAGCACGTCGCCGGTGATCACCGCCGCGCTGCGGCCGGTCTTGGCCCGCTCCTTGGCGCCCGACAGGGTGATGAACATCACGCCCGAGTTCGTGGTGTTGGTGAAGGTCGCCCCGTCGAAGCCGGCGATGATGACGGTGTTGGTCACGCCGTCGATCTTGCGCGCCTCGGCCGCCGCCCGGTTGACCACCGCCGTAGTGCGGTCGAGGGAGGCGCCGGCGGGCAGCTGCACCACGCCGATCAGGTAGCCCTGGTCCTGGTCGGGAATGAAGCCCGTGGGCGTGGTCTGGGCGAGATGCAGCGTGCCCGCGATCACGGCGGCGTAGACCAGCAGCATCGCGACGATGCCGACCGTGTAGGTGGTCAGCACGCGGATGGTGGCGGCGTAGCCGTTCGAGAGGGCGTCGAAGCCGCGGTTGAACAGGTCGGCGAGCCAGGCGACGAAGCGGGCCAGGAAGAACTTCGGCTCCTTGCGCTCGTGGTGGGGCTTCAGCAGGATCTTGCAGAGCGCCGGCGACAGGGTCAGGGAGTTGAAGGCCGAGATCAGGGTCGAGGCCGCGATCGTCAGCGCGAACTGCTTGTAGAACTGGCCGGAGATGCCGGGGATGAAGGCGGTGGGGATGAACACCGCCGCCAGCACCAGGGCGATGGCGATGACCGCGCTGCCGACCTCGTCCATGGTCTTGTGGGCGGCCTCGCCCGCCGAGAGCCCCTCGGCCATGTTGCGCTCGACGTTCTCCACCACGACGATGGCGTCGTCGACCACGATGCCGATGGCCAGCACCAGCCCGAACAGGGTGAGGTTGTTGAGCGAGAAGCCGAAGGCCGCCATCGCCGCGAAGGTGCCGATGAGCGAGACGGGAATCGCGATCACCGGGATCAGGGCCGTCCGCCAGCTCTGGAGGAAGACCAGGACCACGATCACCACGAGGCCCACCGCCTCGAACAGGGTCTTGTAGACCTCCTGGATCGACTCCTCGATGAACTCGGTGGGATTGTAGGCGATCCTGTACTCGACGTCGGGCGGGAAGTTCTTCTTCAGGTTCTCCATCACGCCCTTGACGGCGGCCGCCGCGTCGAGCGCGTTGGTGCCGGGCCGCTGGAACGCGCCGATGCCCACCGCCGGCGTCGCGTTGAGGAACGAGTTGGTGGTGTAGTCCTTCTGGCCCATCTCGGTGCGGGCCACGTCCTTGACGCGCACCAGCCGGCCGTTGGCCGCCTTGATGATCACGTCTCCGAATTCCTCGGGCGTCTGGAAGCGGCCCTGCGACTGGACCACGAGCTGGAACGCCTCGCCGCTCGCGGCGGGCGGCGAGTTCAGGGCGCCGGCGGCCACCTGCACGTTCTGCTCCTGCAGCGCGGTGGACACGTCCGTCGTGGTCAGCCCGTAGGCGGCGAGCTTGTTGGGATCGAGCCAGATGCGCTCGGCGTACTCGTTGCCGCCGAAGATCGTGATGTCGCCGACGCCGTCGAGGCGCAGCATCTCGTCGCGGATGTTGAGGTAGATGTAGTTGGCCAGGTAGTTCTGGTCGTAGGTCTTGTTGGGCGAGAGCAGGTGCACGACCAGCATCAGGTCGGGCGAGGCCTTGCGCACGGTGACGCCGAGGTTGCGCACGTCCGGCGGCAGGCGGGGCTGGGCCACCGAGAGCCGGTTCTGCACCAGGACGTTGGCGATATCGAGGTTGGTGCCGACCTTGAAGGTGACGGTGAGCAGCATGTTGCCGTCGTTGGTCGACAGCGAGGTCATGTAGAGCATGTTGTCGACGCCGTTGACCTCCTGCTCGATCGGCGTCGCGATCGTGGCGGCCACCGTCTCGGCGTTGGCGCCGGGGAAGCTCGCGCGCACGGTCACGGTCGGCGGCACGATCTCGGGATATTGCGAGACCGGCAGCTTCTCGTAGGCGACGAAGCCCAGGATCAGGAAGACGATCGACGTGACCGAGGCGAAGATCGGCCGGTCGACGAAGAAGTGGGCGAAACGCATCGGTCAAACCTCTCGCCGCCACGCCCCTGGCGGGGGCCGGCGGCCTGCGTCGTCTGCGGCGCGGCGCCGGCATGCCCGGCGCAGCGATCGTGTCCCTGTCTCAGCGTCTCTCACGAAACTCCCGCTGCGCCGTCGCGGCCGGAGGGAGGGCTCCCGACGATCGGGAGTTTCGCGAGGTGCACTCAGGTCCTGCTCGGCGGCAGGTCGGTCTTCTCAGGCGTGACCTTGGCGCCGGGGCGGGCCCGGACCACGCCGTTGACCACCACGGTCTCGTCTCCCTTGAGGCCCTCGCGGATCACACGGTAGCCGTCGACCTTGGGGCCGAGCTTCACCTCGCGCGCCGAGACGGTGCCGTCCTCGGCCACGACGTAGACGATGCGCTTGTCCTGGTTGGCCGCGATCGCCTCGTCCGGCAGCAGGATGCCCTGGTAAGGCTTGGTGGCGGGCATCGCGACGATGCCGAACAGGCCCGGCTTGATGAACCCGTCCGGGTTCTCGACGGTGGCGCGCAGCAGCACCGTGCCGGTGGCGTTGTCCACGCGGTTGTCCACGAAGTCGAGGGTGCCCTTGCGCGTTGGCTTGGCCTCGCCGGTGAGCGCGATCAGGATCGGAACGCCCTTGCCGCGCTGGGTCTGGCCCATGCCGATACCGAGCGAGCCCTGGTATTTCAGGAACGACTTCTCGTCGACCGTGAAGCCGAAATAGATCGGGTCGAGGGAGACGATGGTGGTCAGCATCGTCTGGTCGGTGATGACGATGTTGCCCTCGGTGACCAGGCGCTGGCTGATGCGGCCGTTGATCGGCGACTTCACCTCGGTGAAGTCGTAGTTGAGCTGCGTGTTGCGGAGCGCCGCCTCGGCGCTGTCCACGTCGGCCTGGGCGGTCTGCGAGGCCTGGCGGCGCTGGTCGGTGACCTGCTCGGAGATGTTGCCGCCCCGCGACAGTGTCTGGGCGCGCTCCAGGTCGGTCTGCGAGAAGGCGAGGCGCGCCTTGGCGGAGGTGAGGGAGGCCTGGGCCTGCTCCAGGGCCGCCTTGTAGGGCCGCCGGTCGATGATGAAGAGGATGTCGCCCTTCTTCACCGTGGCGCCGTCCATGAAGTTGATCTTCTCCAGGTAGCCGGTCACCCGCGCGCGGACTTCCACGAACTCGATCGGGTCGAAGCGGCCGGTATACTGGTCCTGCTCCACGATCTCGCGCACCACGGGCTTGGCGACCGTGACCTTCGGCGGCGGTCCGCCGGGGGCCTGGGCGCGGGCCGGCGGCGCGAGGAGCGCCGCGGCGATCAGGAGGAGGGGAGCGAACCGGCTGCGCATCATGGGGTCCCTTGCATCCCGCGCCGTATTCCCTCTGCCCGCGCCGGGTTGTGCGGCAGCGCACATAACGGCCGGGGCTGCCGGAGCGTCACTCGACGGGTTCGCCCGCGGCGGACCAGTCCTTGAAGCCGCCCTTGTAGTGCTCGCTCACGTCGAGGCCGGCGTTCCGGGCGGCCATCAACGCGTGGACGGAGCGCACGCCGGAGGCGCAGGAGAAGACGGGGCGGCGCCCGTCCCGCGCGATCAGGTCGCCCACCGCCTGCGGATCGAAGGTCGAGAGCGGATGGGTCACGGCGCCGGGGATGTGGCCGCCATCGTACTCGTGCGCCTCGCGCACGTCGATCACGAGCAGGCTGCCCTCGGACAGCCCCCGCTTGATCGCATCCCGGTCGAGATCGACCACCTGCATCGGCAAGACCCCATCGCGCGTGAGTGCCAGCCTCGTGCCGGGCGGCGGCGCATCGCCGCCGCATGCGACATGCTGCCGGCCGGTGATGCTGACCCTTATGCGCCGGCCGTCGGCGGCGCAATACGCGCGCGTCGCGGCGCCCTCAGGGCGGTAAGTGCGGGAGCGACCCGCGCGAAGTGCCCGGCCCAGTCCGGCGGGGCGTAGCCGTCCAGCCGCGCGGCCAGGTCCGCGCGCATTGGAGAGGCGGGCTCCGTCAGGGCCTCGATGGTGCGCAGCCATCCGGTGCCGTCGAGGGGATCGAGGAACGCGGAGAAGTCCGCGCCGATCTCGCGGTGCACCGGGATGTCGGAGGCGACCACGGGCAGGCCGGAGGCGGCGGCCTCCACCACGGGGATGCCGTAGCCCTCTGCGAAGGAGGGCATGAGCAGGGCGGTGCCGCTTCGCATCAGGGCCGCGAGCCCGTGCGTCGACAGCCCCGAGACTTCGACCACGTGCTCGCGGATCGCCGGGCAGCGCTCCAGCATGTCGACGATGTTCTCCGCCTCCCAGCCCCGGCGCCCGACGAGGACGAGGCGAGGGGTGGCCGGGCCCATCCGCTCGGCGAGGCTGCGCCAGAGGTGGAGCAGCAGCAGGTGGTTCTTGCGCGGCTCGATGGTGCCGCAGACGAGGAAGGTCGGCCGGTCCGGCGCGAAGCGCGGCCCTTCGCGCGAGAAGGCCGGCTCGACGCCGAGATGGCCGACCGTCACGGGCGGCGGGCGGAAGCCCTGGGCCGCGAGATAGGTTTTGGTCAGTTCCGCCGTGTCGGCGGAATTGACCAGGACGGCCGCCGCATGGCGCCCGATGGTCCGCATCCGCTCCGCATGCCGTCCGGCCTCCCCCGGCCGCCCGTATTCCGGGTGGCTGATCGGGATCAGGTCGTGGACGAAGAACGCCGCCTCCACGTCGGTGCGGGTGTAGAGCCAGTCGAACCGCGCCGGGATGTCGAGGCGCAGGTGCGAGGTGTGCAGGTAGAGGCTGCCCCGCGGCAGCGCCGCCAGGGACCGGCCGCGCGAAAAGATCCGCGCGAGCGTCTCCGCCTGGATGCGCCGCCGCCGGTAGGTGCCCGGCTCCGTCCGCCGGGCGTCCGGCACGGCGGCGGGGGGCGCGCCGCCGAGGCGCAGGCGCAAGCGGCGGTAGACCGGATCGGCCTCAGCCGAGCCCTCCTCGATCCAGCCGGCGGCCACCGCCTCGACGATCTCGACCGCCTGCGCCCGATCGAGGATGCGCGGACCCAGCGCCGTGGAGACGAGGCCGAAGCGCGGCCCGGCGCCCGCGAGCGTCGCGCGGGCATAGGCCAGGTCCACCCGGTCGATGCCGGAGGGGCTGGCATGGCGCAGGCGGGTGACGAGGCGGGACAGGTCGAAGGCGGTCGGTCGGTCGTCCGTCATGGTCCCCGTGATGCGGTTCTGATCCGGCATGCGCACGGGTTACCCGCACGGGCGCCCGCATGCACCTGTCATGAGCCGATGGCGGGGCGCGTCACGGGTTCCCGGCCGTAGGTTCCGTGGGATCATGCCGGGCGTTCGCGCAAAGGCTGCGTTTTGCTGCCGCGACGGCCGGGGCGGGGGTTGCGTGGCCCAGGGCGGAAAGCTAAGACCCGCAAGCCCTTTGGGGCGTCGGAGCGTAGCGCAGCCCGGTTAGCGCACTAGTCTGGGGGACTAGGGGTCGGAGGTTCGAATCCTCTCGCTCCGACCATTAAACGCCTTGCCGATAAAGGCGTTTCGCCTTCGCCGGGGCAGCGAAGGGCAGGGGGCCCAGCCGGAACGGACCGCGCATGGCGGGCCGGCGTCCTCAGAAACCAGCCACGTTTCCACTCACGGTGTTTTCGCGCCCCGTATCGTTCGCGGCGGAGGCGGGCGGGCCATTCGGCGCCGCGCCGAGGTTCGCGCGCCCGTCCCTCCCGATCCTGAAGGACATGATCGAAATCGGCCGTCCCGAGGACGCGATCGTGGTCTTCCTGAACTGTCCATCCCGCCGGAGTGATCGAGATCCGAGGCTTGGTATCACTTGCAGGGCCTGCAGCAGGTGAACCGTTATCGGATCGTTTTCGGGCGGACGTTGCCTTCAAGCAGACACCGCAGGCCGTGAATCCGCGCGCGTGCCGAGTCCGGCGACGGGGTTCCCGGCTTCGGAAGGTCCATGGTGTGCTCTTGCGGCAACAGGAGACGTCATTTCGCTGCTGGTCCGGATCGGCTCGCACGAACCGCCCGCACAGTGTTTCAGACAGAAACACAACGGCTTGCGAACGGATGGGGCAGCCATTTTAGAAATCTTATAAACTATTGAAACGCTTGCATAATTTGCATTCCGCCAGCTTGATCGACCGCGCCGTGATTCAGCAATAGCGCGACGATCCCGAGGTGGCCGGAGTTGGTGTCATGCAGCCGATATCCATCGATGCGCTGCATCGGAGCGAAGGTGCGAAGCTCCAGCGCTTCCTGATGCACCGCCTGGGCAATTCGTCCGACGCCGCCGACGCTCACCAGGAAACCTATCTGCGCATGCTCGCGGCCCTCTCGCGCACGCGCGTCGAGCAACCCTCCGCCTTCCTGTTCCAGATCGCCAGGAACGTCGCCTCGCGGATGCGGAACCGGCAGCGGTTCGAAGACCGGCTGTTCCAGGCCGTCGGAGACGCGGAGCTGGCCGCGTTCGTCGACGGCTATGCCCTGCCGGAACGGCAGGTGATCGCCAGGCAGGACCTGCAGCGTCTCGCCGCTGCGATCGACGCGTTGCCGCCCCGGTGCCGCGAGGCTTTCCTGCTCGCGCGCATCGACGGCCTGCCGAACGGCGAGGTCGCCGCGCGTCTCGGCATCAGCCGGAACATGGTCGAGAAGCATCTCATCAAGGCCCTCTTGCATTGCCATCGCCATTGCCGCGATCTTCTCTGAGGATCGACGTCAGGAGTTGAGCGCCTCGTTGATCTGAGACCGTGGGGACGCAGGGCTGGACCGTCCGGGCCTCGGTAGGACCCGGAGGGAGCGGAGCTGTGGCCGACGGCGATAGGACCGATGCGCGCGGTGGAGACGACGAGGACCCGGTCTACGAGGCGGCGGCGGGATGGGTCGCGCGCCTCGCATCGCCCGATGCGACCGATCGGGATCGGGATGCCTTCGAAGTCTGGCGGGCGGCGGACCCGGCCCACGGCGAGGCGCACGCCGAGATGGACAGGCTGTGGCGCAAGCTGGGCCACGTCCCCGATCCTCGGGAGCGCCGGAGGGGACCGAAAGGGCTCGCCGGCATCGCCGCCGCGGCGGCCCTGATCGCGGCGCTGAGCTATCAGTTCGGCCTCGTCGATCGGCTCCGGTCGGATCTGCGCACCGGCGTCGGCGACATCACGCGGGCGACCCTGGCCGATGGCAGCCGCATCGACCTGAACACCGACACGGCCGTCGCCCTGCAGTTCACCGAGACCGAACGCGGGGTCGAACTCCTGCGCGGCGAGGCCGCCTTCGACGTGGTCCCCGACCCGCGGCGCCCGTTCGTCGTGCGCGGCGGCGGGGTGAGCGCGCGCGCCGTCGGTACGCGCTTCTTCGTCCGGGCGGACGGCGTGGTCGGCGTGGCCGAAGGCAGCGTCGATGTCGCGGTCGCCGGCCGGCACAGGCCGGTCTCGGCCGGCGAGGCGGTTCGCCGTGGGGAGGACGCGGCGTTCGCCGTCGTCAAGGCCGACGTGAACCGGACCATGGCCTGGCGGGACGGCCGCCTGGTCTTCTCGGGCGAACGGCTCTCCTCCGTCTTGGAGGAACTCGGGCGCTACCGCCACGGACGCATCGTCCTGCTCGATGCCGGAGCCGGCCAACGGCGCGTCACGGGCGCCTTCGACCCGCGTGACACCGACGAGGCGATCGATGCGATCGCCGCGACGATGGGGCTGCGCGTCACGCGCCTGACCCCGCTCCTCGTCCTGGTCGGGTCGCGGCCGTGAGCGATGGAAAAAATCTGCCGTCGGGCGTCAGGAGATCGACGCCTCGTTGATCTTCATCTGCGAGGGACGAGACGACGCGACGCGTGCCGCCCTCTTTTGCAGATGACGGGGCATGGAATGGCGACGCGAGAGCGTGGATTTGCAAGGGCGCGCGTGCGTGAGCGGGTGGCGGGGATCGCCCTCGCCGGCGCGTCGGTGCTCGCGGTGGTCCCTGCCGAGGCCGAGAGCCAGGATCAGAAGCGCAGGCAGCCCGGGACGAGAGGGCGGGCGAGCATCATCGCCCTCGCCCCCGAGCCCGCGGCCCTGCAGGATGGCGCGGACGTCGCCCTGTCCGTTCCGAGAGGCGCGCTCGAACCGGCGTTGGTGCGCTTCACCGAACAGGCCAAGATCAAGCTGGTCTATCCGACCGACTTGACCGCGCAGCTCGTCACGAACGGCGTCGAAGGCGCGTTCCGACCCCTCGACGGCCTCGGCAAGATCCTGACGGGCACCGGCCTGACCTACCGCGCGGTCGGTCCGTCCACCATTACCCTCGTCAACCCGCGCTATGTCCAGCTCGCCACGGAACCGGCGAGTACGGTCACGCTCGGCGAGTTGAGCGTCGAGGCGCAGGGGGCGAACCGGACCGTCGCCGCGGGCCTGCCGCCGGCATCCGGAACCGTCGGACAGCCGCCCGTCCCCTATGCCAGCGGCCAGGTCGGGTCGGGCGCCCGGGTCGGCCTTCTCGGCAACCGCTCGGTCCTGAAGACCCCCTTCAGCGTCACGGGCTACACCGAAAAACTGATCGCCGATCAGCAGGCGCGCTCGGTCTCCGACGTGGTGCAGAACAACCCGTCCGTGCGCAACGACGCCCCGCCCTACAGCGAGCGCGATTCGTATTTCATCCGCGGCTTCTCGGTGACCAACCTCGACACTGCCTTCGACGGCCTGTTCTACATCGCCAATCCGCGCCGCAGCTTCACGGAAGGCCTGGAGCGCGTCGAGATCCTGCTCGGGCCCACCGCGCTCCTGAGCGGCGGCACGGGCCGGACCGGCGGCACGATCAACCTCGTCCCCAAGCGGGCCTTCGACGAGCCGCTGACGCGGATCACGACGACCTATGTCAGCGATGCGCAGATCTGGACGCATGCCGACCTCGGACGCCGCTTCGGCACGTTCAAGGAATGGGGCGTGCGCTTCAACGGCGCCTATCGCACCGGCGCCACGCCGCTCGACCGCAACGCGATCGAGGTCGGCGTCGCCGCGCTGGCCCTCGATTATCGCGGCGACCGGTTCCGCGCCTCGCTCGACCTCAACCACTCGACGCAGAACATCACCGCGCCGACCTCGCTGTTCAATTCGGTGGCGCCGAACATCGCCGTGCCCCGGGCGCCGAACAACCGCCGCAACACCGCGACGTCGGTGGAGTACAACGACAGCCGCTACGACATGGCCGCCGGGCGGATGGAGTTCGACCTGCTGCCCGAGACGACGCTCTACGCCGCGGGCGGCCTCAGCCGCTACAACGAGGACTTCCTGACCTCGACCTATCAGGTGACGCGCCCGACGGGCCAGGCGACCAACACGCTTGCGGTCCAGCCCCTGGAGTTGCAGGGCTTCACCGGCGAAGTCGGCCTGCGTTCGCAGTTCCAGACCGGCTTCGTCTGGCATCGGCTCAACGTCGCGGCCGTCGAGGCGGTCAACAAGAACTTCTCGCGCGGGTTCGTGCCCTTCGCGCTGCCGGTGTTCCAGACCAACATCTACGATCCGGTCGATCTGCCGCGCGGGTCCGTCCCCACGATCGCGTTCCCCCGCTCCGAGCGGCAGCCCCTCTTCACGGAACTCTACGCGCGCAGCGTGGCCGTGGCCGATACCCTGTCGCTCGGCGACGACCGCTTCCTGCTGACGCTGGGCGCGCGCTTCCAGGAGATCGACCTGAAGAGCTACGCCACCCGTCCGGGTCCCACGCAGGGCACGCTGGCGACGAGCTATCTCGAGAGCCGGATCAGCCCCACCATCGCCGCCGTGATCCAGCCCTTCGACAACCTCTCCTTCTACGGAAACTACATCGAGTCCCTCGATCCCGGTCCGACCGCGCCCGCCCTCGCGGTCAATTCCAACGAAGTGTTCGCCCCCGTGGTGAGCCAGCAGAAGGAGGTCGGCGCCAAGTACGATTTCGGTCGCGTCACGCTGACGACCTCGCTGTTCGAGATCGAACAGCCGAACGGCTTCACCGATCCCGCGACGCGGCGCTTCTCCGTCAGCGGCCTGCAGCGCAACCGGGGGCTCGAATTCACGGTGTTCGGCGAGCCGCTTCCGGGCGTGCGCCTGCTCGGCGGCCTCACCCTCATCGACGCGAAACTGGTCAACACGGTGGGCGGCCAGTTCGACGGGCGGGCCGCGCCCGGCGTGCCCGACACCGCGTTCAACCTCTACGGCGAGTACGACCTGCCGCCGTGGCTGGCGCCGGGCCTGACGGTGACGGGACGGGCGATCTATACGAGCAGCATGTTCTACAATCAGGCCAACACGCAGTCCGTCCCCGACTGGACCCGGTTCGATGCCGGCCTGCGCTACGTGTTCGAGGGTATCAACCGCAAGCCCGTGGTCATGCGGGCCGTCGTCGAGAACATCTTCGACGACTCCTACTGGGCGTCGGCCGCCCGGGGCTTCCTCGCCGTCGGAGCGCCGCGGACGTTCATCCTGTCCGCCTCCGTGGACTTCTAGGTGGGCGGCTCGCGGAAGCCCCGCCTCGGCGGCGGTGTCGCCATGGGCGGGCGCGCGCGAACGGCCCTCCCGCGCCGCGGCCGGTAGGACGGTCCATGCGCGGCGGCTTCCGGCAATCGATGGCGTGGCTGCACACCTGGTCCGGCCTCGTGGTCGGCTGGGTGCTGTTCGCGGTCTTCGTCACCGGCACCGCGAGCTACTACCGCGCCGAGATCACACGCTGGATGCAGCCGGAACTCGTCGCGCGGCAGGCCTTCGCACCGGAGGCGCTCGCGGCGTCTGTCGAGCACGGCGTCGCCCACCTGCGGGAGCATGCGGGGGCCGCGCGGGCGTGGTTCATCACGCCGCCCCGGCCCGACAAGCCGGTGGTGGAGCTGTTCTGGCGCAACGCCCCCGGCCGGCCCCCGGGCCACGTCCTGCTCGATCCGGACACCGGCGCGCCCGCGCGGGTCCGCGACACGAAGGGAGGCGACTTCCTCTACCAGTTCCACTTCGAACTCCACATGGCCCCGCTCTGGGGCCGCTGGATCGTCGGCATCTGCTCCATGATCATGCTGGTGGCGCTGGTCTCCGGCACGATCACGCACCGGCGCATCTTCGCGGATGTCTTCACCTTCCGGCGGGACAGGTCGCCCCGGCGCGGCTGGCTCGATGCGCACAACGTCGCCGGCGTGCTGGCGCTGCCCTTCCACCTGATGATCACCTACACGGGCCTCGTCATCCTCGGCCTGACCTACATGCCCTGGGGCGTCACGGTGGCCTACGAGGGCGACGCGCAGGCGCTGTTCTCCGAGAGCGGCCAGCTCGTCCCGGTGCGTCCGCCCGCCAGGCGGCCGGGCACGCTCGCCCCCGTGGGCCCGATGGTGTCGCAGGCCCTCGCCGCGCGGCCGGAGCCCCTGGAGCGCATCGCGATCCGCAACCCGCAGGACGCCAACGCCACCGTGATCGCGATGTTCGAGGCGCCGCACGGACTCTCGCACGAGCACCCTCAGATCGCCTTCGACGGCACCACGGGTGCGCTCCTGGCGGCGACGGCCGGTGCGCTGAAGCCGGCGAATCGAACCGTGGCCACGTTGTTCGGCCTGCACGAAGCGCAGTTCGCCGGCCCCGTCCTGCGCGTCCTGTTCTTCCTGTCCGGGTTGATGGGGTGCGCCATGGTGGCGACCGGACTCGTGCTCTGGTCGGTGGCGCGCCTGCCGCAGGCCGGCGAGCGGACCGTCTTCGGCCTGCGGCTCGTCCAGGCCCTGAACGTCGGGACCATCGCGGGCCTGCCGATAGCCATGGCCGTCTACTTCCTCGCCAACCGGCTCCTGGCAGTCGATCTCGCCGAACGCCCGGACTGGGAGATCCGCGCCTTCTTCGGTGCTTGGATCGTCACCGCGCTGCTCCCGCTCGCGCGTCCGCCGCGCCGCGCGTGGTTCGAGGCGCTGGCCGCCGCGTCGATCCTCTCCCTCGCCGTGGTCGCGGCCGACATCCTGATGGTGGCCGAGCACCCTTTGCGCCGCTCCGGCGGCGATCCGCTGTTCGCATGGTTCGACGGAACGATGCTGATGTTCTCCGCCCTGTTCGCGGTCGCCGCCAGCAAAGTCTTGCGCTCTGCTCCGTATCGGTCGGCACGGCGCACCGCCACAGGGCGACCGACTCAACCTTTCCGCGCGATCTGAAAGCGTGTTCGTGGTCTCCGTCCCATGCTGAATTCTCTATAGAATGGGCAAAAACGGGACATTCGGCTAGGACGATCTTTAATTCGATTTCTGTGACCGAATTTAATATGATCGATGATTGTTTTATCGATACGAGTGACAATGGATGTAAGAAATCATAGTAAGGAATTTGCAATTAAGGTCATAGAATAAAAAATATATTATTGAAATCTGTCCGGCGCCATATCGTTTTTTGACAGACCTTTCGCGTCGTGAGGCGAATGGAGGCCAGGAGGAGGAAGGCCCGTGCCTTGAGGTTTTGCAGTCCCGATCCTTGGCCAGACGCCGGCAGCGGTTCAGCCATCCGATGGTGCGCTCGACGATCCGGCGCGCGGGCAGCACGGCAAAACCCTCGGCTCGATCGGCCTGCTTGACGATCTCGACCGAGAGCTGGCGGCAGACCCGGCGCAGGCCGGCTTGACAGATCGGCCCCCGATCGCCGCCGTCGGCACCGCGTTCTTCGCCGGCCTCCATACCGGCTGGAAGGCCACCGAGCGCCACACGGCGTTCCTCTCGGCGCTGGACGACCTGCAGGACGCGCCGGGCGATCTCGACGAAATCGCCACCGGGCACGAGATCCTCGACGAACGGGCCGGCACGGAGGCCGGATCACCTACGCCCGCGCAGTGACGGTGGCATGAGCGATGCGCCGCCGGGGTGACGGGACAAGGCTGGCGGCGCCTTGGGCCGAGCCGGGTCCCGCGTCCGAGGCTGCCTCAGAACACGTGGCGCAGGATGAAGAACAGCGTCCCGGCGATGAGGATCGCGGCCGGCAGCGTCGTGACCCAGGCCAGCGCCATGTTGCGCACGGTCGCCACCTGCAGGCCCGAGCCGTTGGCGGCCATCGTGCCCGCCACGCCCGAGGACAGGATGTGCGTGGTCGAGACCGGCAGCCCGTAGAGTTCGGCGAGCCCGATGGTGCCGGCGGCGACGATCTCGGCCGAAGCACCCTGGGCGTAGGTGAGGTGGGTCTTGCCGATCTTCTCGCCGACCGTGACGACGATGCGCTTCCAGCCCACCATGGTGCCGAGGCCGAGGGCCAGGGCGACGCAGACCTTCACCCAGTTCGGGATGTAGCGGGTACCTTCGTTGAGGAGTTCGGTGTAGCCCTTCAGGGTCTTCGCATCGGCCTCGGACAATGTCGCCCCGGACTTCGACAGCAGGCGGATCGCGTCGGAGGCGAGGTACATGTCGTTGCGCACGTTCGAGGTCGCCCCCGCGGGCACTTGCTGGAGCGAGCCGTAGCCCTTCACCGACGCCGCGATGTCGGTCGAGAGTGCGGACAGGGCACCGAACACCTCCGGCTTGTTGAGCTCCTTCGCCTTCAGCGCATCGGCGACCGTCTTGCGGGCCTGGGCGGCGTCGGGACGCGCTCCCGCACCGGCGTAGTTCGCGAACACGGTGCTTGCGGTTTGCGAGGTCTGGACGAAGGCCGGTGTCGCGTCGGCGTTCATGGTCCGGTTCAGGGCGTAGGCGGTCGGTGCGGCGCCGATCAGGATCAGCATGATCAGGCCCATGCCTTTCTGGCCGTCGTTGCCGCCGTGGAAGAATGACACCAGCGTGCAGGTCAGGATCAGGACGCCGCGGATCCAGAGCGGGGGCGGCGCGTCGCCCTTGGGCGCCTCGTACAGGTCCTTGCGGCGGACCGTGAACTTGAGGGCGAGCAGCAGGAGCGCGGCCGCGACGAAGCCGCAGAGCGGGCTGAAGGCCAGCGCCTTGAACACGCCGAACGCCTGGGTCCAGTCGACGCCGGAGGTGCCGTCCTGGCCGCCCATGAGCTGGTTGGCGAGGCCGACGCCGAGCACGGAGCCGATCAGGGCGTGCGAGGAGGAGTTCGGCAGGCCGAGCGCCCAGGTCCCGAGGTTCCAGAGGATGGCTGCCAGGAGCAGAGAGAAGATCATCGCGTAGCCGGCGCCCGAGCCGACCTGGAGGATGAGCTCGACCGGCAGCAGGGTGACGATGGCGTAGGCCACCGCGCCCGAGGAGAGCATGACGCCGAGGAAGTTGAAGGTGCCGGACCAGATCACCGCGACCAGCGGCGGCATCGAATGGGTGTAGATCACGGTCGCCACCGCGTTGGCGGTGTCGTGGAACCCGTTCACGAACTCGAAGCCCAGGGCGATCAGCAGGGCGAGCCCGAGGAGGGCGAAGGCGCCGAGCGCCAGCGGCTCCTGGTGCACCGCGTTCATGTCGGCGATCAGGCTGAAGACGGCATAGCCGAGGCCCGCGACGAGCACGAGCAGGAAGGCGATGACGCCGCCTGGATGGATGCCGTGGTCGAGCCGGGGCTTGCCCGATGCCTCATGCCCGATCGTGCCGGTCGGAGCCAGGATCGCGTCGGACATGGGCGCTTTCGAAAATTTATTTGGTTCCCTGGGGATTAAGGTTCCGACATGACGTCCGGGTGACACTGTCCAGGCGTGATCCGCGCATTCATCCCGGTCCTGTCTGAACTCGCGAACCGAAAGGTCCGAGGACGTTTGCTCGATCTCGCCAGGGAACATCCCGTTGGCGTTGGCGGACGACGCGGGCACTGCCGGCAGCACGTCCCAGTGCTCCACGATCCCGCCGGCGCCATCGAGCCGAACAATGTCCGTGGCCGCGTCGTGCTGCCGCCCGGCCCGTGTTGCAGACAGTGCCGGACGACGAGGTCGCCCTCGGCCATCCTGCACCGGCGGTCGGATATCGGCGTGGTGTTCACGGACGTCGACATGCCGGGCTCGATGTCCGGGGTGACCCTGGCCGAACGGGTCAACGAGAGCTGGCCCGACATCCGCCTCGTCCTCACCTCCGGACGCCACCGTTTCGCGGACCGGGAGGTGCCCGACCACGGCCTGTTCGTGCCCAAGCCCTACCGGGCGTCCCAGGTCATCGACGCGATCCACCGCGCCGATTGAACCGGCGATGCCAGTGGGGGCATGGCCGACCCGCACGAAACCATCACGCCTTGCCCGTGACCTTATCGGCGCGTTGCCCTCGGTTCTAAGCTTGTCGGGGTCGGTCGCGTTGCCGATGCCCTGCGTCTCGTTGCCGGCGGCCACGTTGGCCGGACCCCTGACCGTGTCGGTGGTGCTGCCCACGGCGTTCGCCCTCACGACCACGGCGGCCGCGGGAATGCGAGACGGCTCCGGCCCGGATCTTTTTCCCGGCGCCAGGCGACGCTCCCGGGATGCGGCGATCCCGACCGTGGCGTCTGCCGGGGATCGGGGTCACGGGATCACGGCGAGACCGGTTCGGCCGGACGGCGGGACCGTCCTGCGGACTTCCGTTTTCGCCGGCCTCGGATGACCTGGCGAAGGGTGGAGAAGACCTGGTCTGCCGAATAGGGCTTCTGCAGGCGCTCGAAGCCGTGCGCGCCTTCCTCGGCCGGCACATGGCTGTCGCCGGACGCGAGCACGACCGGCAGGCCGGGGCCCGCCGCCGGGACCTCGCGATCTCGCGGCTCGACAGCGCCGGCACCATCCCGCAGATGGAAGCCTGCCTCGACCTGCCCGATGGCGGATCGCGCTACGTCATCGTCGCCGGACAGCCCATCGCGTTGGGCGACGAGCCCTGCATGCTGTTCACCTTCGCCGACCTGGACCTGCGCCGGGAGGCGGAGACGGCCCTGCGCCAGAGCGAGGAGCGCTTCGCCAAGGCGTTCCACATGACCCCGGTGCCGACCCTGTTGGCGCGCGCGCCGACGGCTTCGCCGTCACGGGCGTCAACGAGGCCTTCACCCGCGTGTTCGGCTATGGCGCCGACACGGTGTCGGGGCGCTCGCTGGCGGACCTCGGGCTCTGGGTCCACGATGCCGCCCGGATCAGGTTCGAGTCGGCGGTGGCGCGCACCGGCTCCGTGCTCGGGCTGGAGGTCTGCCTCAGGCACGAGGACGGCACCGACTTCGATTGCCTGGCGTCGGCCGAGCGGGTGGAGATCGGTTCCGAGGCCTTCGCCCTCATGGTCCTGCAGGACATCACCGAGCGTAAGCATACCGAGCGCGAGATGTTCGAGGCCGTCGAGGCCGTGATGGCCGACACCTCCTGGTTCAGCCGCGGGCTGATCGAGAAGCTCGCCAACCTGCGCCGGCCGGGGACCGACCACAAGGATGGCATCGTCCCGAACGTCTCGGTGCGGGAGCGCCAGATCCTCGACCTGATCTGCCAGGGGCTCGGGGACGAGGCCATCGCCAAGCGGCTCAACCTGTCCAGGAACGCGGTGCGGAACCACGCGGCGTCGCTCTACCCGAAGCTCGACGTCCACAAGCGGTCCGAGGCCATCGTCTGGGGCCGCAACAACGGGTTTCTTTTGCGAGACCTGAGCAAATAAAATCATTGTACTGGTACGTTTGCATCATTGCCCGCCAGGAAAGGCGGGCCAAGTGAGCCGTGTGTCGATCGCCCAGGCTCTGGAGCACCCCGTGACCGCGCAGAAAACGACCGACACCTCCGACAAGATCAGGGGCTCGATCAAGGAAGCCATCGGAAAGTTGGTCGGCGAGCCCAAAGTCGAGGCCGAAGGCAAATCTCAGCAGCAATTACCGAAGTCCGACGTGAAACCGAAGACCACCCCCGAGTCGTAGCTTCGGCCAGGCGTCGCGTCACACGAACACCATCACACTCGAACACAGGAACGACGACATGGTCGATACGGATCGCATCACCGGCGCCGCCAAGGAGCTCGGCGGCAAGGTTCAGGGCGCGGTGGGCGACCTGACCGGGTCCGAGCGCGACTCGGTGGAGGGCCGCGCCCGCGAGGCACAGGGAACGGCCGAGAACCTCTACGGCCAAGCCAAGGACAGAGTGCGCGACGTTGCCGAGCACGTCGCCGACACCGCCCGCGACATCGGAGGCAAGGTTCGCGACACGGTCGGCGGTCTGGTCGGGTCCGACGACGTCGAGGATCGCGTGCGCCGTGCCCAGGGGGCTGCCAGCGACACCTACGAGCGCGGCGAACGCTACGTCCGCAGCGCCGGCCGCGAGGCCTACGACCGGGCCGAGGACGCCTACGAGAACGGCGGCCGCACCTTGCGCCAGGGTGGCCGCGAGGCGACCAACCAGATCGCCGAGCACCCCATGGCCGCGCTGCTCGTGGCCGGCCTGCTCGGCTACGGCCTCGGCCTTCTCATCCACGGCCGCGACTGATCCGCAGCCCGTGACTGATCGGTCCGACCGCGCCGGGACGGCGTGGTCGGCTCCAAGAGTTCCACCCCCTGCCAGCCTCTCGAACGACCGAACGTCTCGGACGACCGACCACCCGGAGCATCTGTACGTGTCCACTTCCCCTCTTCTTGCGACCTCCCATACCGCGTCTGCGGCCGACACCCGCACCGTCCTGCTGAACCAGGTTTCCTGGGGCGCCATCTTCGCCGGTGCCACCACCGCGCTGGTGACCCAGGTCATCCTGAACATGGTCGGCGTCGGCGTCGGCCTGTCGAGCGTCGGACCGGTGGCCGCCGACAACC